>NZ_JBEKXH010000498.1:0-4643 GCF_049512235.1 Bradyrhizobium sp. | reverse complement strand
ACGCGCGCGGAATCTACCATACGTGCACTCCCGCTCGGTCGCCGCCAGCTGGCGCGCTTGAACGGTGAGCACCAAGGTCGCCGGTGGCGTCGAGGATCACCATGGCGGACGGATCGGCAGGACGGGGCTGGCGCCGCGGTGGCGGCTGGGCCACCTGCGGCGCCGGAACGGCAGGGTTGCCGGGCATGGTGCTACTCTGCGGCGTCCTGAGCCGCAACGCGTCCTGCGGTTTGCTTCGCTGGTTCCGGGTCGATGGGTTCCTTGCCTTCGAGATGGCCGCCGAAACCGAAGCGCATGGCCGAGAGCATCTTTTCGCCAAAAGTGTGCTCCTGCCGCGAGCGGAAACGGGCATAGAGCGCGCTCGTGAGCACGTCCGCCGGGACTGCCTCCTCGATTGCGGCCTGCACCGTCCAACGGCCCTCGCCGGAATCCTGCACAAAGCCGGAATAGGTCTTCAGCTGCGGGTCCTTCGCCAGCGCGGCAGCACCGAGGTCGAGCAACCATGACGAGATCACGCTACCGCGCCGCCAAACCTCGGCGATATCAGGCATATTCAGCACGAAGCGTTCGTCCTGGGGCAAATCCTTCGAGTCCTTGTGACGCAGGATGTCGAAGCCCTCGGCATAGGCCTGCATCATTCCGTACTCGATGCCGTTGTGCACCATCTTGACGAAGTGCCCGGCGCCGGAAGGGCCGGCATGAATGTAGCCGCGCTCGGGGCGGGAATCGCCGCTCGCCCGATCCGGCGTGCGCGCAATCACGCCGGTGCCGGGCGCCAGCGCCGAAAAGATCGGATCGAGACGATCGACAGCCTGCTTCGGGCCGCCGATCATCATGCAATAGCCGCGTTCGATACCCCAGACGCCGCCGGACGTGCCGCAATCGACGTAGTGGATGCCCTTCAGCGCGAGTTTCTTGGCGTTGCGAATGTCGTCCTTGTAGAAGGAATTGCCGCCGTCGATGACGATATCGTCGCGCTCCAGTATCCCACTGAGTTGCTCTACCATCTCTTCGGTGACCTTTCCCGCGGGCAGCATCAGCCAGATGGCGCGCGGCTTGTCCGAAAGCTTGCTTACCAGATCGGCAATCGAGGTCGCCGCCGTGGCACCGTCCTTTGCCAGCGCCTCGCGCGTCTTGGCGGTGCGCGCGTATACCACGCAGTGATGTCCCGCCTTCATCAGGCGACGAGACATGTTGCCGCCCATTTTACCGATTCCGATCATGCCGATCTGCATCTGCTTCACTCCTTGTAAAAGTCCCTGTATGTCGCGCGACTGCGGCATCGACCGCTCAAGCCTAGCTCCGGTAGCCCAGCGTCGACGCGGCTAACACGCTGACCACTTCAAATCTGTCAAGAGCACGAGAGCGCAATCGCACACTCGGCGCATTCGCCAGCTAAGACGATTAACCGCAACAAGTCTGCGACTGTAGACTCGGAAACTACTCAGAGCCAGCCGGTCCGGGATCCTGGCTACGTCATAACCCCGTTAGCTCGTTGGTCTGCCAATGAGGAACCGGATGCCTTGCGGCAGGTTGAGATGGCTTTGCTTAAGCAGATACTAACTACGAGCGGCTCGCGCGAACCGGATTGTAGGCTGGTGCGACGGGTCAGCGAACACAGGGATCGCGGTCGCTTTTTGGCTGATCTCGTTCTGAAGGACCGGCATGTCCTGGCGGCAGCCACGCCGCTCATCGTCCCGGGCGATGCCGGCGTCCAGGCTGAGTAGTTTCCGAGTCTGCCTTCCCTAGTCCGATCCCGGCTAACGTCCCATCGCAAGTTTCCGAACACGGTCCTGCGCCGATAATCGCCTGGGCTCAGCCGCTTGGCCAGAAGGAGTACAAAATGGGAACAACTGACTCAGTCATCGCCGTCTTTGCTGACCATCCTGCAGCGGAAGCCGCCGTGAAAAAACTGACCGCGACCGGCTTCGCGATGAAGAACCTCAGTTTGGTCGGCAAGGGATATCATACCGACGAAAAAGTCGTCGGCTTTTACAACACCGGCGATCGGGTCAAGTTTTGGGGCACGCGGGGTGCGTTCTGGGGCGGCTTTTGGGGATTGTTCTTTGGCGGCCTGTTCATGGCCATTCCCTTCGTCGGGCACGTCGTCGTGCTGGGATATCTCGCTACCGTTGCGGTCGCTGGCATTGAGAACGCGGTCATCGTTGGCGGGCTCAGCGCGCTTGGTGCCGCTCTGTATAGCATCGGCGTCCCAAAGGACAGCGTGATCCGATATGAGACCGCCGTGAAGGCTGATGGGTTTCTGGTGATGGCGCACGGTTCGGCGGAAGAAATGGCCCGCGCAAAGACAATCCTCGGTGAGGCGAAGCCGTCGCAGCTTGACGTGGTCGCAGGCGTTAAGGTGCCAGAGCATGCAAACAGTTGATTCGCAGTCTGCCTGACGCCAGAAACCTGGAGACGTCACCATGAAAACTCTGATCGCCTCGGAGATGGTTGGATCGCTCCTACCGATGGCGGTAGTCCCTGCCGGTCAGACCGCTCGATCGGTTGACTCCAGCGCCCCACGCCGGAGAAGTATTGACGTCCGAATTCGATATCCTCTGCCTCTGTCGGCTTGCGACGCGACGCAGGTATCGCGGCGGACAGCCGGCACCATCCAGCGTATCAACGTCAGCAGCAACTCGTGGGGCTCACGCATGGCAACATAGAAGGCATCCGGGAAATGGAAACCAACGTCGCGCAACTCGATGCTCCGGGATCCAGGCAAAATGCCAAGCTCGATTCGGAAGACGATCTGAAGTCTTTACCTCTCGCGGAGGTGGAAAAAAAGCTGCAATCGTCGCCGGATGGTCTCACCCAAACCGAGGCCCAGAAGCGACTGGCTCAATATGGGCCGAACGAGATCGACGAAACGAAAAGCAATCCGTTCCTGAAGTTTCTGACCTATTTCTGGGGGCCCATCCCATGGATGATCGAAGCGGCGGTGATCCTTTCAGCGGCAGCCCGGCATTGGCCGGATTTTGGAATCATTCTCGTTCTGCTTCTCGCCAACGCGATGGTCGGATTTTGGGAGGAACACCAGGCGGGAAACGCCATCGCTGCCCTGAAGGCCAAGCTGGCCATCACGGCGCGGGTGAAACGTGACGGGAAGTGGGCTACCCAACCGGCACGAGAACTGGTGCCCGGAGATGCCATCCGCTTGCGCCTCGGCGACATCGTCCCGGCCGATGCGCGCCTGCTGGACGGCGATGAACTGTCCGTCGACCAGTCGGCGCTGACCGGCGAGTCCCTACCCGCCACGCGCATATCCGGCGACGCTGTATTCTCCGGTTCGATCGTTCGTCGCGGCGAGATCGGTGCGCTGGTCTATGCGACGGGCGAAAACACCTATTTTGGCAAGACTGCGGAGCTGGTGGAGACGGCGGTTAGCGTCAGTCATTTCCAGCAGGCAGTGCTGAAGATCGGCAACTACCTGATCATGCTGGCGGTAGCCATGGTTGCGCTGATCATCGCCGTGGGGATCTACCGCGGCGATCCTATTCTCACGACGCTTCAGTTTGCCCTGGTGCTGACCGTGGCGGCGATCCCGGTGGCGATGCCCACAGTTCTATCGGTGACGATGGCCGTGGGAGCCCGCGTGCTTGCGAAGAAGCAAGCGATCGTGAGTAAGCTCGTCGCGATTGAGGAATTGGCCGGCGTCGATGTGCTGTGCGCAGACAAAACCGGGACCCTGACGCAAAACAAACTGACCTTGGGTGATCCGTTCTGCCTGGATAAGATCACCGCCGAAGAGCTGATCCTAGCCGGCGCACTCGCCTCACGATCAGACAACGACGACACCATCGATCTAGCCGTCCTGGGCGGCCTGAAGGACAAGCAGGGCCTGAAGTCCTATCAGGTCACGCATTTCGTGCCGTTCGATCCCGTGCACAAGCGCACCGAAGCCACCGTCAAGGCTGCGGATGGAAGTATATTCAAGGTGACGAAGGGCGCGCCTCAGGTCATCCTGGAACTGTCCGCCAATCCCGCAACGATGAAGTCCGCGGTCGAAAAGGCCGTCACCGAATTCGCCGCCCGCGGCTTTCGTGCGCTGGGCGTGGCCCGCGCGGATGGCGACGGCAAATGGCAGCTACTCGGCATGTTGCCGCTGTTCGATCCCCCGCGCGAGGATGCAAAATCCACTGTGGCGACCGCCGCCCAGATGGGCGTGAAGATCAAGATGGTGACAGGCGATGCCCTGGCAATCGCCCGGGAAACCGCCAAAACGCTGGGAATGGGTACGAACATTCTCGATGGCGCCAGCCTCAGTGACTCCAAGACCGAGGAGACTGCCGCGGCGGCTAGGTCCATCGAAAAGGCTGACGGTTTCGCCCAGGTGTTTCCAGAGCACAAATTCCACATCGTCGATGTGCTGCAGACGCACGATCATATCGTCGGCATGACGGGTGACGGGGTGAACGACGCGCCCGCACTCAAGAAGGCCGACTGTGGCTTCGCCGTCTCCGGCGCGACAGATGCGGCGCGTGCAGCGGCCTCGATCGTGCTGGTGGCGCCGGGACTCTCGGTAATTATCGATGCGATCAAGGAGAGCCGGAAGATATTCCAGCGGATGAACAGCTACGCGATGTACCGCATCGCCGAGACATTGCGCGTACTGTTGTTCATGACGCTGGCGATTGTCG
>NZ_JBEKXH010000497.1:0-4647 GCF_049512235.1 Bradyrhizobium sp. | reverse complement strand
TACCGATGTGGCTTTCCCCCACCCCAGCCCTCCCCCGCAAGTGCGGGTGCAAGTGCGGGAGAGGGGGCGCAGCATCGCGTGCATTTTACATTGGCGATATGACAAGAAGATCAAAATCGCTCAACTGGTGACGCTGGCCGGTCTCCTGGTGTTGATGCCGGCGGCGGTCCAGGCGCAGGCGGTGCTGCCACGGGGCGGCAGCGTGGTGTCAGGCCAGGCGAGCATGGCTGCGCCTTCCGCCACTGCGATGACCATCAGCCAGAATTCTTCGAGAGCGATCATCGACTGGAACAGCTTTTCGGTCGGGCAGGGCGGCAGCGTCAACTTCATCCAGTCCAATGCATCCTCGGCGATCCTCAATCGCGTCACCGGATCGACCTCCTCGACGATTGCCGGTGCAATCACCGGCAACGGGCAGGTGTTCCTGGTCAACCCCAACGGCATCGCCATTACCTCCTCCGGTACGGTGCAGGTCGGCGGTGGTTTTGTCGCTTCCACGCTCGACATCGCCAATGCCGACTTCAACTCGGGCAATCTGAGTTTTGTGGGCAATGGCGCCTCCGCAAGCGTCAGCAATGCCGGCACGATCTCCAGCTCGCCCGGCGGTTTTGTTGGCCTGATCGGGGGCACGGTGTCGAACTCCGGCACCATCAGCGTGCCGCTCGGGAGCGTTGGCCTCGGCTCCGGCGAGCGGGCGACGCTCGATCCGACCGGTGACGGGTTTTTGCAGGTGGCGGTGCCGACCGGCGCCGTTGCGGCCGATGGCCGGGCGCTGATCGATGTTTCAGGCCGCATCAAGGCCGCCGGTGGCAGCATCGAGATCAAGGCTGCGACCGCGCAAGCGGCGGTGCACGACGCCGTCAATGTTTCCGGCGCGCTGTCGGCGCGATCGGTGTCCGGCCGTAGCGGCAGCATCGTGCTCGATGGCGGCGCCGGCGGCAATGTCGTGGTTTCCGGCAAGCTGGCTGCGACCGGCGGCAAGCGTCACGCCGGCGGCACGGTCGTGGTGACCGGAAATAGTGTCAGGCTGACATCCAGCGCGAGGCTAGATGCCAGCGGAACAAGCGGCGGCAATATCCTCGTCGGCGGTGACCTGCGCGGCAGCATCGATCCCTCGGTCAAGCTCATTCAAGGCACGGTCGCCAACGCGGAGACCACGACGGTCGATCAGGGCGCCGTCATCAATGCCAATGGCACGGCCGGCGCCGGCGGCAATGCGGTGGTGTGGTCTGATGTCGCGACCGATTTTCGCGGCACCATCACCGCGACGGGTGCGGGAACGGGGAGCGGCGGCGCCGTCGAAGTCTCGAGCCATGGCGTGCTCGGCTATGACGGCCTCGTCGATGTGACATCTGCGAGCGGCAAGACCGGAACGCTGCTGCTCGACCCCTTTGACCTGACGATCTCGACCGGCGGCAATACCAATATCTCGGCCGGACCCGGGTTTACGCCGACCGGCAACAGTTCGGTGCTGTCGGTGGCGACGCTGGTGGGCGCGCTTGGCACCGCCAACGTCACGGTCAATACCACCGGCGGCGGTGGGCAAAACGGCGACATTACCGTGGCCAACGCGGTGACCTGGAACAGCGGCCACAGCCTGAAGCTGACTTCGGCGGAAGATATCGACGTCAATGCCAACATCACCAGCAATGGCGGCGCGCTGACGCTGACCGCCGGCCGCTCGATCAATGTTACAGGCGCCACGATCGACACCGGTGCCGGTAATCTCACCGCAACGGCGACCACGACCAATGTGGCGACGAATGGCATCACCCTGAACAATACGACGATCATAAGCTCTGGAACCGTGAGTATCAACGGGACCTATGCGGCCTCCACGCCCACCTTCCCGTACGGCAACGGGGTGGAGCTGCAAGGATCAAATTCCTTCATCAACAACGGCGGGTCATTTTCGGTGACCGCCACCAATAGCCTCGCCACCAACAATGGCTTTAGTTTCTTTTATGCCGCCAGCCTCACCACGTCGGGCGACATGACATTGACGGGGAATGTGGCGATCAACAACGGCACCGGCACCGAGAATACTGGCGTCTCTTTTGCGGGAGCAAACAGCGTGACCAGTTCCTCTGGCAACCTGACGATCCAAGGAACAGCCATAAACGGGACCGGCTTGAATTTTGCTACCGCCGCAACAACGCTGACCAATTTGGGGGCGGGCACGCTCTCGCTGAGTGGCGCCAGCAGTTCCGGCGTCGGCGTCGCCATGATTTCCGGCGTGAGCGTGACGACGTCGGGTACGGTGGCGATTTCCGGCACCTCGGATGGCGTCATGGGCGGGTTCACGCCCAGTGGTACCCACGGCATTGGCGTTTTTGCCGGGGGCAACAACGCGGTGACGATATCAAGCGGCGCGCTGACGATCAACGGGACCTCAAACGGGACGACCGCGCTCGGTTGTTTCGGTTGTTACGGCATCGCTACCTCCTCCGGCAGCACCACCATCACCAACAATGGCAGCGGTACGCTGACGCTGAACGGGCAGGGTGGCGGCGACAATCTCGGGGCGACGATCAAGTCTTCGGCAGGCGGCGATGTCGTGATCAGCGACACCGGCGCGGTCACGCAGTCGGGCGGTACCGTCACAAGCGGGAATTTGCTGCTGTCGGGAACGGGTTCATTCGCGCTTACCCAGGCCAACAAGGTCGGCACCGTCGCCGCCGCCAATATCGGCTCCGTTTCATTCAACGACAATCAGGCGCTCACCATCGGAACGGTCCAGGGCACGCCCGGTATTACCGCCGCGGGCGCGGTAACGGTCGTCACCGCCGCGGGGGATTTGACGGTTGCGTCCGACGTCGCCGGTGCAAGCGTGGCGCTGTCGACGACGGGGAATTTCACCAACACTGCAGGCAGCAGCGCGGTGAATGCGACCGCCGGACGCTGGCTGGTCTATTCGAACGCCCCGGGCGGCGACACCTTCGGCGGGCTCGACAGCGCCAATCCCGCGGTCTGGAGTGCGACCTATGCCAGCCTCCCGCCGGCCAGTGTGGCGGCCGGCAACCGCTATGTCTTCGCGACGGCAGCATCGGCGTCGACGACGGCGACGGTTACCTCGACCTCGCCCCCTGTAAAAACCTACGGCACGGATTGGACGTCCTCGATCGCGAGCTATTTCACCGTGCAGGGCGGCGTGGCAGGCGCCTATACCTCCGGCACGGTTGTGTATAGCGGGGCGCCTGCGGTGACTTCGGCGGGAGCTGCCGCCGGGGCCAGCGTTGCGGGCGGGCCGTATGCCATGAATATCGCGCCGGGAACGATGTCGGCGCCCGGCTACACCTTAACCTACGTGAGTAGTGGGCTACTGACTGTCGGTGCCGCGCCGGTCACCGTCACCGCGGGCGGCGGCTCCTCGACCTATGGAGGGTCGCCGGCGAACCCGGGTTTGACGGCGACCGGTCTGCAGAACGGGCAGACCGTCGGCGCACTGAACGGGCTCAGCAATTCATTCGGCATCAGCAGCAGCAGCAACGCCGGCAGCTACACGCTGGACGTCGCGGGCACGCTGACCAATCCCAACTACAGCGTCGCCGGCACCACCAACGGCACCTGGACCGTCGGTGCCGCGCCGGTCAACGTCACCGCGTTTACCGGCTCCTCGGCCTACGGATCGTTGCCGGCCAACGCGGGTCTGTCCGCGACGGGTCTGCAGAACGGGCAAACCGTCAGCGCGCTGACCGGGCTCAGCAATGGCATCACCGGTATCAGCAACGCCGGCAGCTACACGGCGAATGTCACGGGCACGCTGACCAATCCCAACTACACGGATGTCAGCAACACCAGCGGAAGCTGGACCGTCACCGCGGCCCCCGTCACCGTCACCGCGCTCGGCGGCTCCTCGACCTATGGATCGTCGCCGGCGAACCCGGGTTTGACGGCGACCGGTCTGCAGAACGGGCAGACCGTTGGCGCACTGACCGGGCTCAGCAACTCGTTCGGCATCAGCAGCACCAGCAGCGCCAACAGCTACACGCTCGATGTCGCGGGCACGCTGACCAATCCCAACTACAGCGTCGCCGGCACCACCAACGGAAGCTGGACCGTTAGTCCCGCCGCCCTCACCGTCACGGCCTCCAACCAGAGCAAGACCTACGGTTCGGTGGCGTCGTTGGGAACGTCGGCCTTCACCACGAGCGGGCTTCTGAACGGCGATAGCGTGACGGCCGCGACGCTGACCAGCGCCGCGGGTTCGATCGCCACGGCCGGCGTCGCCGGCGGGCCCTATGCGATCACGCCTTCCCTTGCGGCAGGCACGGGCCTTTCGAATTACACGATCAGCTATGTCCCCGGCCAACTGGCCGTCACGCCGGCGTCGGTCAACGTTACCGCGCTTACCGGCTCGTCGACCTACGGATCGTTGCCGGCAAACGCTCTGTCCGCGGCGGGTCTGCAGAACGGGGAAAGCGCCAGCGTTCTGACCGGGCTCGGCAACGGCATCACCAACACCAGCAACGCCGGCAGCTACACGGCGAATGTCACGGGCACGCTGACCAATCCCAACTACATGGTTGGCAGCACCACCAGCGGCGGAAGCTGGACCGTCAATCCTGCGCCGGTCATCGTCACCGCGCTCGGCGGCTCCTCGACCTACGGCTCCTCGCCGCCTAATCCCGGACTGTCGGCGACCGG
>NZ_JBEKXH010000496.1:0-4648 GCF_049512235.1 Bradyrhizobium sp. | reverse complement strand
TCGGCGCGCGGCCTGCGAAGCGTTGCTGCGGACTGACCTGCCATCTGACTAATCCGTGATCCCCGTCCCCTTGCAAACGGAGGATGCCTCCGTATACTATAGCACACGTGCCGATCCTGCCATGTGCCCGTCGACCGAACCCCGGCGGCTCGCGAGCTCGATGGGTATCCGAACTCTTGATAATTCAACGGGTCGATCTCGGCCGCCCACCTCAAGGGGTGCGACGGCGTCGATCGCATTCGACCATAGCATTGATCGGAGCATTGCATGACCTTCTCCATCAGCCTCACCGTCAACGGGGTGCGGCGCAACGTCGAACTGGCGGACCCGCGCGTCACGCTGCTCGATCTCCTGCGCGAACGTCTCGATCTGACCGGCACCAAGAAGGGCTGTGACCGCGGCCAATGCGGCGCCTGTACGGTGCTGGTCGGCGGGCGGCGGATCAACTCCTGCCTGGCGCTCGCCATAAGCCACGACGGCGCCGACGTGCTCACGATCGAGGGCGTCGCGCGCGGCAACCAGCTGCATCCGGTGCAGGCCGCTTTCATCGCGCATGACGGCTTGCAGTGCGGGTTCTGCACGCCCGGCCAGATCATGAGCGCGATCGGCCTGATCAGGGAAGGCCATGCCGGCGATAACCCGGAGCGGGTACGGGAAGCCATGAGCGGCAACCTCTGCCGCTGCGGGGCCTATGCAGGGATCACCGAAGCGGTGCTGGAGGCACAGAAAATTCTCGCCACCGCCGAACAGAGGCGCTCCGCATGAACACCTTCGATTACGTCAGACCCACCGATATCGCCGAGGCCGTTGCGGCTGCGACCGAGCCGGGCGCCGCCTATCTCGCAGGCGGTACCAACCTGCTCGACCTGATGAAGGGCGGGATAACGCGCCCGAACCGTCTCGTCGATGTCACGCGGCTGAAAGGCCTCGACCGCATCGAGCCTCTGGCCGATGGCGGCATCCGCATCGGTGCGCTGGTTCGCAATGCCGATCTCGCGCATGATGACGATTTTGCAAAATCCTATCCGGCGGTGGCCGAGGCGCTGTTGTCAGGCGCCTCGGCGCAGCTTCGCAATGCCGCGACCGTCGGCGGCAATCTGTTGCAGCGAACGCGCTGCGGATATTTCTACGACACCGCCAGCGCCTGCAACAAACGCGAGCCCGGCGCGGGTTGCGATGCCCGTGACGGCGAGAACAGGTTGCACGCCGTGCTCGGCTGGAGCCGGGCCTGCATCGCCACCCACCCGTCGGATTTCTGTGTGCCGCTGGCCGCTCTCGATGCCGTCGTCGAGATCGCAGGCAAAACCGGCCGGCGCGAGGTTGCGCTGGAGGATTTTTATCGTTTGCCCGGCGATAGGCCCGAACGCGAAAGCGCGCTCGATCCCGGTGATCTGGTCATCGCCGTCAGGCTGCCTGCCGAAGCGCGCGGGTTCGCGCCGCATGCACGCTATTTGAAGGTCCGCGAACGCACCTCCTATGCCTTCGCGGTGGTCTCCGCCGCGGCCTGCTTGCGGATCGAACAAGGCACCATCGCCGAGGCGCGGCTCGCGCTCGGCGGCGTTGCCGCCAAACCATGGCGGGCCCGCGCGGCGGAAAAGATACTGGCGGGCGCAAGTCCCGATTCCGCGGCCTTCCGCCGCGCGGCGGAGGCGGCGCTCGCCGACGCAAAACCCTCCGGAGACAATGCCTTCAAGATCGAGCTCGCGCGGCGCATCCTGGTGCGGGCGCTGACACTGGCCACGGCAGGAACGCCGCCGCGTATTGCGGCGCTTCCGGCCTCCGCTTTCTCGACCGCATCAGGAGCCTTGCAAGATGCCTGAGATCCGCCTCACCCAAGCAGCAAGCCACGCCCGGCATGGCTCCAATATCGGGCAGCCGCTGACCCGCCGCGACGGCGTCCTCAAAGTCAGGGGCGAAGCCCGCTACGCCGCGGACAACCATCCGCCTGACATGCTGCATGCCGTTCTCGCGGTGAGCCACATCGCGCGCGGCCGCGTCAGCTTCCTTGACGTGGAGGCGGCCAAGAGCCACCCCGGTGTCGTCGATGTCATGACGCCTGCGAACAGGCCGGCGCTCGCGGAGGACCCCGACGCCAAGACCAACCCCTTCATGTTCCGGCTTGATCTGTTGCAGAATGACCAGGTGCGTTATCCCAGCCAGCCGATCGCGGTCGTGATTGCCGAGACGCTGGAGGCTGCGACGGAAGGCGCGGCGCGGCTCGCGCCGCGCTACCAGATGCTGCCTGCCCGCGTCGGCCTCGATGCCGGCGATAGTTTCGTGCCGGCCGCCGTTGGCGTCGGCAATCCCACCGAGATGCGGCGCGGCGATATAGAGGCGGGTCTCGCCGCGGCATCAAAGGTCATCGATGCGACTTACGAGACGCCAACCCAGTACCACAATGCCATGGAGCCGCACGCGATCGTCGCGGCGTGGGACGGCGACAGGCTGTCGATCGATACGCCGAGCCAGGCCCTCGTCATGGCCCAGGCGCGGATCGCGGGATTGTTCGGCATCGCGCCGGAGAAGATCCATATTCGCAGCCCATACCTCGGTGGCGGTTTCGGCTCCAAGGGGTTCATCTCCGGTCCGCAAGTACTGGGCATCCTCGCGGCCCAGCTGGTCGGCCGGCCGGTAAAACTGGTGCTGCGCCGCGAGCAGATGTTTGGGCCGGTGGGTCATCGTTCGCCCTCCCGCCAGAGGCTTCGCATCGGCATCGACGGCGAAGGCCGGCTGACGGCAATCGATCATCACGCCAGGATCGCGTCGAGCACCTTTGACGATTTCTTCGAGCCGGCCGCCGACGCCTCGCATACGCTTTACGCGAGCCCGGCGATCTCAACATCGCATGAGGCGGTCCGCATCGACACCGGCACGCCCTTGTTCATGCGGGCCCCCGGCGAGGCGACGGGCTCGATCGCGCTGGAGAGCGCGATCGACGAGGCGGCGTGGGCCTGCGGGATCGACCCTCTCGCCTTCCGCATCAAGAACTATGCCGAAGTCGAACCGATTTCCGGCAAGCCATTCTCCTCGAAAGCGCTGCGCGACTGCTACGCACAGGGCGCCGAGCGCTTCGGCTGGGCAACGCGCCCGCTCGAACCGCGCAAGATGCGTGACGAGGCCGGTATGCTGGTCGGCTGGGGAATCGGTACCGCGACATTTCCGGCGCTGATGTTTGCGGCCGAGGCGCGCGCGGTGGTGCATCGCGACGGCTCCGGCCTGATGGAGACGGGTGCCCACGACATGGGCCAGGGCGCCTGGACCGCGCTCGCCCAGATCGCAGCCGATGGACTGGGTGTCGACATCGATCGGCTGGAGTTCAGGTCGGGCACGTCAGACCTGCCGGACGCGGGCATCGCCGGCGGCTCGGCCCATACCGCGACCGCGGGCATGGCCATCCACAATGCCGGCGCCGCGGTCATCGCCAAACTCGCCGATCTCGCCACAACAGACCAGCGCTCGCCCTTGTTTGGCGCGGGCAACGCCGGCGTCGTCGCCCGCGGCGGGCGCCTGTTCGCTCGCGACGATGAAAGCCGCAGCGAGAGCTATGCCGATATCCTCTCCCGCGCCGGCCTTACGCAGATCGAGGCGCGCGGCAACGGCGCCGCCGATCCCGAGGCGCAATCGACCTACGCCATGCACGCGCACGGCGCGGTGTTCGCCGAAGTCAAGGTCGACCCCGATCTCGGACAGATCCGTGTCACCCGGATGGTCGGCGCGTTCGCGGCCGGGCGGGTCATCAATCCTCGCCTCGTGCAGAGCCAGATTTTCGGCGGCATGATCTGGGGCGTGTCGTTTGCCCTGCACGAGCACGCGGTGATCGACCGCCGCTCTGGCCGCACGCTCAACGCCAACCTCGCCGACTACCACATCCCGGTGAATGCCGATGTGCCGTCGCTGCAGGCGTTGATGATCGAGGAGCACGATCCCCACGTCAATGCATTGGGCATCAAGGGCGTCGGCGAAATCGGCATCACCGGCTCGGCCGGCGCGGTCGCCAACGCGGTCTGGCACGCCACGGGGATCCGGGTGCGCCGCTTTCCAATCGGGATCGACGACCTCATGACCGCGGAGCCATCGTCTCATTCTCTGGGTTGAGCCGTAAGGCGCGCTTGCGCCGTGCCCACCATTTACTTCTCAGCTGTCATCCCCCGCCACCGGGTCGGCGCTACGCGCCGCCCGATGACAGGCTCCAGCGGGGGATCCAACACGCCGCGGCCTTTTCGGTTCTATGGCTTCTGCTCTGGGATACTGGGTCGCCAGGTCAAGCCAGGGCGACGAAAGTCTCGCATGACGCTTGCGCCGTGCCCGCGATTTACTTCTCAGTTGTCATCCTCCGCGAAAGCGGGGGATCCAGTACGCCGCGGCCTTCCGGTTCTATCGCTTCTGCTCCGGGATACCAGGTTATCCGGTCAAGCCGGGCGATGACGTCTTGCTTGACGCTCGCGCCTCCTTCTTGATCGAAACTGATTTGCCCGACGGGCTACCGCGCACAGGGCGTGTCAAGCCCGATTTTAAAAAATATTACCGTTTACTTTTTGTTCGAATCAGTTTAGGGTCACCCCTGTCTCGTTCCAGATGAGGGGCGTATCGCGATCGTCAGACACGCGGGATGAGATGCGGTGGACGCGGCAGCGTCGGGCTGGCCATG
>NZ_JBEKXH010000495.1:0-4659 GCF_049512235.1 Bradyrhizobium sp. | reverse complement strand
AACGTGACCGCGAAAGCCTATGTGGCTGTGCCGGCCCCGGGCGGCAGTACCCGAGCCATGACCGCGCGCGTAAACAGTTGGCCTGCCGACGATATTCCGGCGCTCGGGAACAATGGGAGCCCCGCCGCCCCCATCTTGAACGGGCGCGTCTTCGCACGCGGCAGCGGCCGTAACGACATCGGAAATAAGGATTCTTCGCCAGTAGCCCTTTCCGGCGACACTTCTTCTCCGTCGCCTCTGGAACCGCCGAACTTCCAGTCACCTGCGGCCTCCACTGCTAACAAAACCCTTCCATACCCGAGCCGAGGGATCGTCGAACAAAGGCCAGCACCGCCGTTCGACACAGCCGCGCCAGCAGGCGCCGCTCGTCAGAGTTCGTTCGATGATCGCTTCGGAAATTGGCCTGTCTCTCCGGCAAGCATCGCGCCGCGCGTTCCGAGCTTGCCAGTGCCGGCGCCAGAACCCAGCACGCCCCGCAGTTACTTCGCCAGTCTGCCGATTCCACCAGCCCCGATGCCGATCCGGCCGGATCATCCCGTGGCGTTGGGCATGAGCCAGGGCAACTGGCCGGCCATTCCATTCAGCGCCGATCCCTGGTCAGGTAGCTGGGGCACCACCCCGTCCTCACCAACCCGTGAGCCTTGGTCGACGCAGGGCTCGGCGTACTCAATGCTCGGTGGCGGCACCGGCGCGGCGGTTGCTCTGCCCGATGGCAGCAGAGCCGTGGGCCTCTTGGACTGGCTCGCCGCGCTCGCAGGCGTCGAACTCTCGAACCCGATGCGAACCGCGATGTCTTCGCAAGCCGACCAACCGGGCGGCGACGTGGGCGTTGATCCGCTGCAACCTTGGCTGCTGCAGCGGCCACGCTAATGGGCCAGCTCTGGTTTTGACAGTGCGAAAATCCTCGATGTTAGCCGGAAGTAAACGGGCGGAAGTAAACGGGGACACCCATTAGCCGGCCGGTCGTCAAGGGGCGTAGAGAAATTATTTTGGCAGCGCCAGCTGCCAAAATATTACATTCGCAGCTTCCAGCCGTTGTGTTCAAATCGCACCCGTTTCTTCGGTTGATGGCTACGTCCGCATCGCGGATCGCGCCAGACACCCATCAGGATCAAGCATCGGCCCAACCTCAAGGGAGCGCGCCGTCCGAGCAACGGGCCCGGCGCGCTGGCATCTACGCCGTCATCCAAGCGATGATCCCGTTGTCGCAAGGCGAACTCACGATCGAGCGGACGTGCGCCTTCGCGGGTATCAGCCGTGCCGGCTACTACCGCCATTGGGCCGCCTCGGCGCCACGCTGCTGGTTCATGCTTCGAAAGGCTCCATCAAAATGGGCGGCCCCGCGCGCATTTATCCGGCAACAAGCGCGCAAAACTGCGCCCACCCGCGCCTTAAGCGCCGAAGTAAGCCCCACCATTGGCATGGATGGCCTGGCCGGTGATGTAGCGCGCGCCAGGACTGCACAGGAATCGCACGGTGGCCGCGACGTCCTCCGGCGTGCCGCGCGCGCCGGTCAGGGTCTGGTGCGTCAAATGGTGCGCGGGTTCCGGCTGGTCCTTGGGACGCGGCGTGCCGATCAGGCCGGGAACCACGCAGTTGACGGTGATGCCGAAGGCCGCGAGATCACAGGCCAATGCGCGGGTGAAGCCGACCAGGCCGGCCTTCGCCGTCACCACATGGGCGCGGTTGGGCGCACCGGTATGCGCGCTCAAGCCACCGATGTTGACGATGGTTCCCGCGCCGCTCTCGCGCAATGCAGGAAGGCACGCCTTCACGCAATGAAAGGCGCCATCGAGGGTGGTATCGAGAATGGCCCGCCACTCGCCGTAGTCCATCTCCGCGAACGGCCTTTCCCGCCGCAGCGCCGCATTGTTGACGAGGATGTCGAGCCGGCCGAAATGTTTTGTCGCGGCGTCCGCCATCGCCGCCACGTCGGTGGAGACGGCCACATCCCCGATATGAATTTGCGCCGTGCCGCCGGCGGCCTCGATCTCCTGCGCCACCGCCTCCACCCCGGCGCGGTTGCTGCGCGCATTGACCAGGACCGACGCGCCACCCTCCGCCAGCGCCCGCGCAATCGCGCGGCCGATATTGCGGCCGGCGCCAGTGACGATCGCGACCTTGCCGGCGAGTTCTTTCATATCGATCCTCTCCATGCAGATGCCGCGCCTTGCCAAGGATCCACGTCCTTCCTCTTGAGGCAAGACCTTGCTACCATCAGTCAACTACGGACATGTAGCGCTCGCCAATACAATCAACCAGTGGATATCAAACAGTCCGTTCGAGAAAGGAAAGCCGGCTTTTATGCTCAAATCGTGCAGGGCGCCCCCTATTTGTGCACCGAGAGCCCGCTACCCGCGCAACGCACTTAGATCGATCTTCCCCTGATAAAATCCCGCCAACAGCTGCAACGCCGCCTCGCTCTGCGCCGCGCTCCAGCCGCCGTGCTCCACATTGCGCCTGAATTTGTCGATCAAGTCTTGCCGCGTCAGCGGCTCCTGGGCGCCGCCGCGCAAGTGGGGCTGCCGCTCCTCGATCACGCTGCCGTCCTTCAGGATAGCCTTGATATGGCCGGTATAGTTGTTCGGATATGAATTATCCGTATCGATCACGAACTTCACCTTCGCCGCCAGCGCCAGCACCTCGACGTCGCCGATCGCGCTTGCCGTGAACGCGCCGAGCCCGACGCCGCCATGGAAATAACCGCTCGCCAAAAGATAGGGCGTGGCGAATTTGGCCGCGTAGCCGTTGCGCGGGCGCTGCTTATCGGCGAGCGGCTCCCATAGCCGGTGCACGGTGCCCTCCGCCACCTCGCAGACGATCTCGCTGATATCCTCCGCCTTGATGCCACGCGCGGCCATCCGCCGGGCGCAATCGATATAGGGCTGCGCCATGGTCCCGCAGGGATAGGGCTTGAACGCCAGCGTATCCGTTACCCAGCGCCTGCCGAAATCGGCCGTAAGCTGTCCGTAGTCGCCATCGGCCGTGTGCGCGAAGGCGTAAAACAGCCCGTGGACGCCCTCGAACACCGTGCGCGGACCAACAAAGCCTTGCCGCGCCAGCAGCGCCGCGCGGAGGCCCGATTGTGCCGCCCAGCCGGCATGCAGCCGCTTGGTCCAGGCGCCCTCGGCGAGATATTCGATGATACCGCCGGCCATGCTGCCGGCGATCCCGAGTGCGTCCACGATCTGCCTTTCGCTGAGTCCAAGCGCGGCGCCGACGCCTGCGGCTGCGCCCATGGCGCCGAAAATCGCGGTCGGGTGGAAACCGGCCTTGTGCACGGCCTTGGGCGCCACGAGGCTCAACCGGCACAGCACTTCGGTGCCGACGGCAATTCCGATCAACACACTGCCGCCATCGGGATGGTGCCGCTCGCAGGCCGCCAGTACGGCGGGCACGATCACCGCGCCGGCATGGACCGGACCGCCCTCGAAAGTATCGTCGAAATCCTCGCCATGCGCGGCGGTGCCGTTGACAAAAGCAGCGCCCGATGCGGTCAAGGTGCGCGTATGCCCGATCACCGTGCACGGGCCGTCGTCGTCCCAGCCCTTGAGCGCGCTGCCAAGATAATCCTGGTTGCGCGCGGTGACGCACAGGCCGACCACGTCGATCAGCAGGTCCTCGCATTTGCGCGCAGTCACAGCCGGCAGGGCGGCGGGCGAAAGCCGCACGATTTTTTGTGCCAGAATTTCGGCGACGGAGATTTTGGGCAATGGTGACGTCATCGCTCAGCCACCAGACCGGTCAGACATGAAAAATCCTGACGTAGTGCGCCTTGATCGCGTCGGCCTGTTCGACCACGGCGGCCGGCTCGTCCTTCATGGTCTGGATCTCCTTGAGCGGCTTGCGCCCCGGCTTCTCCGCGGTCTGCGGATGTAGCGAGCGCAAGCCGCCGACATCGATGATGAGCTGCTGGGCGTCGCGGCTGAAGCAGAACGACTGGAACAGCTTTGCCGCGTTCGGATTGGGCGAGGACCTGAAGATGCCGTTGGGGCCGACGATCATGGGCGACCCTTCGGTGGCATATACCGGCTCGACCGGGCGGCCGGCCTCCTTCATCTGAAAAATATTGTACTCGTTGCCGTCGGCCATGACCGACCGCTCGCCGAGATCGAGCTTCTTCGGCGGATCGGCCGAGGATTGCACCTGCATGATATTCTGTTTGGCGAGCGCTTCGAAGAACGTCCAACCGAGATCGCGCTGCATCTGATAGGTCGCGGTCATGATGGTGCCGCTATAGCCGGGATGCGCCTTGACGATCTTGCTCTTCCATCTGGGGTCGAGCAGATCGGCAAAACTCTTCGGCGCGTCTTCCGGCTTCACCAATTTGGTATTGTAGGCGATGATGCTGAGCCAGACCCGCCAGCTCGCAAACTGGCCGTCGATATCCCTGTGTTCGGGCGGATAGAACTTCGCGACGTCCTCGGGCACGTAAGGCGCCAGAACCCCGTCGCGCTTCCAGACGATGAAATGCGCCGCATCGGACGAGTTCACGACATCGACGGCGTGGATGTTGCTGGAATATTCCTGACCGATGCGCTGGAACACCCGCTCCGCCCCGGTACGCTCGACCCGAACCGCAATGCCAGGATATTTGGCCTCGAACGCCCTGGCCAGTTTCTCGGCCACCGGCAGATCGGTCGAAGTATAGTGGATGAC
>NZ_JBEKXH010000494.1:0-4683 GCF_049512235.1 Bradyrhizobium sp. | reverse complement strand
ATGGGGATTTTCGCGGGCACCACCCAGGGGGTGGCCGGCGGCGTGTTCCAGATGGTGTCGCATGGTATCGTGTCGGGCGCGCTGTTCCTCTGTGTCGGTATCGTCTACGACCGCATGCATACCCGCGAGATTGCCGCCTATGGCGGTCTGGTCAATCGCATGCCGCTCTACGCGCTGGTATTCATGGTCTTCACCATGGCCAATGTCGGTCTGCCCGGCACCTCCGGCTTCGTCGGAGAGTTCATGACGGTGATCGGCACCTTCAAGGTCTCGATCCCGACCGCGACCTTGGCGACGACGGGCGTGATCCTGTCCGCGGCCTATGCCTTGTGGCTCTACCGCAAAGTCATATTCGGCGCTTTGACAAAGCCGTCGCTGGCGAGCATCAAGGATTTGACCTTTCGCGAAAATCTGACGCTGGTGCCGCTGGTGGCCCTCACCATCCTGTTCGGGTTCTATCCGAAGCCGGTGCTCGACATGTCGGCGTCGTCTGTGCAGCAACTCGTCAACAACTATAACACCGCCGTTACTGCCGTGAAGGCCGCCGCGCTGCAGTAGAGGGACCAGACAATATGCCAGCGAAGCGGAAACCGGTTTACGTGCGAGAGACGCGTCGAATTTCGAGGCTGGAGCAATGTCTGGTTCTGATTTAATCGGAACCAAAAAGGCGCCAGGTCAGGACAACGCACCATGAGCTTTGAGACTGCGGGTTATCAGTTGCTGCCGGTGCTGCCGGAGCTCGTGCTGGCTGTGGGAGCCTTGGTGCTGCTGATGCTGGGGGCGTATCGCGGGACGCAAACCACGGGTCTCGTCACCGGCCTTGCGGTCTGTCTGTTGGTGCTCACCGGCGTACTGGAATTGGAGCTGCCCGCCGGGCGAGCGACGACCTTCGGCGGCAGCTTCATCGTCGACGATTTTGCCAAGTTCCTGAAGATCCTGGCTCTGACTGGATCGGTGGCCACGCTCGTGCTTTCGACGGAATTCCTGGCCGACCCATCACGACGTATCTTCGAATACGCCATCCTGGTGCTGCTCTCGACGCTGGGCATGATGGTGCTGATCTCGGCCGGCGACCTGATCATGCTTTATCTCGGACTTGAACTGATGTCGCTCGCCCTCTACGTGGTGGCGGCGAGCAACCGCGACAACGCAAAATCCACCGAAGCCGGCCTGAAATATTTTGTGCTGGGGGCGCTGTCGTCGGGCATGCTGCTGTACGGCGCCTCCCTGATCTACGGCTTCACCGGCACCGTGAGCTTCGCGGGCATCGCGGCGGCGGCCAAGACCGGAAGCATCGGCATCGTGTTCGGCCTGGTGTTTCTATTGGCGGGACTCTGCTTCAAGATTTCGGCGGTGCCATTCCACATGTGGACTCCCGACGTCTATGAAGGCGCGCCGACGCCGGTGACGGCGTTCTTCGCTTCCGCGCCCAAGGTCGCGGCGCTCGCCGTGTTCACCCGCGTGGCGTTGACCGCGTTCCCGGGCATCCTCACGCAATGGCAGCAGATCGTGATATTCGTGGCGATCGCCTCGATGGTGCTGGGATCGTTCGCCGCGATCGGCCAGAAGAACATCAAGCGGCTGATGGCCTATTCGTCGATCGGCCATATGGGTTTTGCGCTGGTTGGGCTTGCCGCCGGGACCGCAGAGGGCGCCCAGGGCGTGTTGGTCTATATCGCGATCTATGTGGCGATGACGCTCGGCAGTTTTGCGATTATCCTGGCGATGAAGCGCAACGGCCAGCATTTCGAGAATATCAGCGATTTCGCTGGACTATCGCGCACCAATCCCTTGCTGGCATTTTTCTTCGCCATGCTGCTGTTTTCGCTGGCGGGCATTCCGCCGCTCGCCGGGTTCTTCGCCAAGTTCTACGTCTTCGTCGCGGCGATCAAGGCCGGCCTGTTTACGCTCGCCGTGATCGGCGTGCTTGCGAGCGTGGTCGGCGCATTTTATTATCTCTCGATCATCAAGGTCATGTATTTCGAAGAGCCGCTCGGCAAGCTCGATCCGATGCGCATGGAGCTGCGCACGGTACTGGCGGTCGCAGGCCTGTTCAACATCTTCTTCTTCGTTTATCCCGGACTGCTGGTGAGCGTGGCGAATGCTGCAGCGAAGTCGCTCTTCTAAATGACATTTTCGCTCGGTCCTCGTTCCAGCGCGGAGGGCTATCGGCTCGTCGCTTTCGATCGTATCGGCTCGACCAACGCGGAAGCCATGTCGCGGGCGCGCGACGGCGAATGCGGACCGGTGTGGTTTGTGACCTCGGAGCAGACCGCTGGTCGCGGACGACGGCATCGCCCCTGGATCGCGCCGCGTGGTAACCTCGCCAGCAGCATCCTCGAAGCGATCGTGGTATCGCCGTCCGTGGCAGCGACGCTGGGTTTTACCGCGGGGCTTGCCCTGGATGCGGCGCTGCGAGAGGTAAGCGGCAAGACATTGCCGGGGGCGTTGGGGTCGGATGATATGCAGTTTTCGCTGAAATGGCCCAATGACGTGATGGCGGGGCGGCAAAAGCTCGCCGGAATCCTTTTGGAAGCGGAAACGGTGGCGGAGGGTCGTCTGGCGGTGGTGGTCGGCATCGGTACCAACGTGGTCGGTGCCCCCGAGGATACCCCGACGCCTGCGACGTCGCTGGCGGCGCTCGGCATCGAGGTCAGTGCGGAGGATTTGTTCGCCTGCTTGTCGGACCACTGGGCGGAATTCCGTGCGATCTGGGACAACGGACGCGGTTTCGGCGAAATCCGAAGTCTCTGGCTTTCGCGCGCAGCCGGACTTGGAAAGCCGGTCGCGGTCCACACCGGCGGCACCACCCGGGAAGGCACGTTCGATACGATCGATGAGACGGGCTGCATGATCATCAGGACATCGGGCGGCAAGCGGGTGTCGGTATCGGCGGGCGACGTCTATTTCGGCTCCGCCGCCTCGACAGGGGCAAGCTGATGGCGCGACCGGATGAACTGACCTTTGCGCCGCTCGGCGGCGTCGGCGAGATCGGCATGAACCTGTCGATCTACGGCCTCGGCAACCGTCATCAGCGGTCGTGGCTCGCGGTCGATCTCGGCGTGTCCTTCGGCGACGAGGAGCATCTGCCCGGCATCGACCTGATCATGCCCGATATCAGCTTTCTGGAAAAGGAGCGCAAGAATCTGATTGGTCTTGTGCTGACCCATGCCCATGAGGACCATTTCGGCGCCATTATCGATCTTTGGCCGAAGTTGAAATGCCCGGTTTACGCCACGCAATTCAGCGCCGCGCTGTTCGAGGCCAAGTGCGCGTCCGAGCGCAATCCGCCGAAAATCCCGGTCACGGTGGTTCCCTCCGGCGGCCGTATCGATCTCGGACCGTTCAATGTCGAGTTCATTCCGGTGGCGCATTCGATTCCTGAATCCCATGCGCTGGCGATCCATACCTCGGCCGGGACTGTGTTGCACACCGGCGACTGGAAGATCGATCCGACGCCGATCATTGGCCAGCCGACCGACGAGCGGCGGCTGCGCCAGCTTGGCGACGAAGGCGTGCTGGCGCTGATCGGCGATTCCACTAATGCGGTGCGGGAAGGGCGATCGCCGTCGGAGAGCGAAGTTGCCCGGACCATCGCCGCGCTGGTGCAAGCGGCCAAAGGCCGGGTCGCGGTGACCACCTTTGCCTCCAACGTCGCCCGGATGCGCGCGGTCGCCGACGCGGCAAAGGCGGCCGGCCGCGAAGTCGTAGTGGTCGGCCGCGCCATGGAGCGCGTGGTGCAGGTGGCGCGCGAAACCGGTTTTCTCGACGGGGTGCAGAATTTCCGCGGCGCCGATCTGTACGGCCACTTTCCCCCCGACAAGGTGCTGGCGCTGTGCACCGGAAGCCAGGGCGAGCCGCGCGCGGCGCTATCGCGCATCGCCAATGACGATCATCCGCAGGTAACGCTGAACCGGGGCGACTGCGTGATCTTTTCCTCGCGCACCATCCCCGGCAACGAGAAGGCGGTGGGCACCATCATCAACGGCCTGATCACCCAGGGCGTCGAAGTCATCACCGACCGCACCCAGCTTGTGCATGTCTCCGGTCATCCGCGCCGCGACGAACTCCGCGACATGATCTCATGGGTGCGTCCGCAGTTGCTGATCCCGGTGCATGGCGAAGCCCTGCATCTGTTCGAACATGCCGCGCTGGCCCGCGCCGCGGGCGTGCCCAAGGTGCTGATCTGCCGTAATGGTGATCTCGTCAGGCTGGGGCCGGGAGACCCCGGCATCATTGAGGAACTGCCATCGGGACGGCTTTACAGGGACGGCTCGATCCTGGAAGATTCCAAGTCGCGCGCGGTCGTCGAGCGGCGCAAGCTGGCTTTTGCCGGCTGCGCCTTCATTGCCATCGCCGTCACTGAAAAGGGCGAACTGGCCGACGATCCCGAGGTTGATCTGGTCGGGATCCCCGGGAAGAATAGCGCCGGCGAGATCATCGACGAGATCGTGTTCGACGTGGTGGTGTCGACGGTCGAGAGCCTGCCGCGGGCGCGACGGCGCGATCCCGATGCCATGGCGGAGTCGGTGCGCCGGGCGGTAAGATCAGTGATCAGCGAACACTGGGGCAAGAAGCCGCTGTGCTATGTTCATGTTCTGACGGTGTAGGGTCCTGGCGCGTGCGACTTCCGGGGGTGATCCGAAGGGGTGGATGCGGGCTTTGCCTGGCAATTACATTACC
>NZ_JBEKXH010000493.1:0-4695 GCF_049512235.1 Bradyrhizobium sp. | reverse complement strand
CTTCTCGCCTTTGGCAACAACCGGTTCGGTAAACGGATCGGCCTTGGCGAGCAGACCGTGGGCCTGGCTACGCGCCGCATCGATGCGCTGCCGCGCTTCGTCCTCGCTCTCCAGCGCGCCGACCTGAATGATCCATCCGGTACGGGCTGCGGCAGGCTTGACGGCGCTGTTTTGCTGAACGACCGGTGGTTGTGGTTGGGGCGCGGGATCGGCGTAGGCCATCGCCTGGGAGGTGGCCGAGGAGGGCAGGCTGGATGCCGGAAGGACGCCCAGCAAGCCATTTCCCGTGCCGTGGTTCGCCGGCTGCTGCGGCATCCCGGGAACGTCGTCCTTGCTGGTTTCGGCCTTGATCGTTTCCGCTTTGGCGACAACCGCGCCTGACGTCTCCGGCACTTCCGCGCGGGCGGGCGAAATTGCGTTGGTGACAGGCGTAGCCGGCTGCGGCGAAACGGCCGAGGCCAGCTTCATTTGTCCAGCCTTGACATGAACCGTCCTGACCCTGACGGGCTTCATCGGTTCGGACGAGCCGGGGATTGCGGCGATGGCTTGGACCTGGATCACCCCGTTGGTAAGCGGGGCGGGTTCGGCCTTGGTTTGCGGCGCAGCCGCACCAGCTGCGACCGGTCCTGAAGTCGGGCCGGTCGAACGGGCCGGCGGCAGGCCGACGGATTCGGGGGAAGCGGACGCGACCTCGATTGCGGCTGGGGCCTCAATCATTGGCGTCGCCCGTGACTCGGATTCGGCCTCCGCAACGTTGGCGTTGCCATCAGCATTTCGCTCGGTGATCGCGGCGACCGAACGCCTGGTCGCAGCTTTTTCGAGGTTGTCGGCAAGCAGGTTACGCATGATGGCGTCGCGCGAACTGCCGCTGCGACCTCCCATGACCACGCCGACCAGATGGCGGTTGCCGCGGTGCATCGAGGTGACGAGATTGAAGCCGGACGCTCGGGTGTAGCCAGTCTTGATGCCATCGACGCCCTCGACGCTGCCCAACAGATGGTTGTGGTTGCGGATCGATTGGCCGTGATAGTCGAACGCCACCGTTGAGAAATAGCGGTAATAACGTGGGAAACGGTCCTGGATGGCGCGGCCCAGCGTCGATTGATCGCGCGCGGTCGTCACCTGATCGTCGTCGGGCAGGCCGGACGCATTGCGATAAACCGTCCTGACCATGCCGAGCGCGCGGGCCTTGCGGGTCATCAGTTTGGCGAAATCGCTTTCGTCGCCGGCGATGGCTTCCGCGATCACGACGGCCGCGTCGTTGGCGGAGCGCGTCACCAGTCCCTTGATGGCGTCTTCGACCCGGATGGTTTGCCCCGGGCGCAGGCCGAGCTTGGTCGGAGCTTGTTCGGAAGCGTGTTCGGAGACGTCCATTTCCGTATCGAGCTTCATCTTGCCGGCATCGAGACGCTCGAACAGCAAATAGAGCGTCATGATTTTGGTAAGCGAGGCCGGATGGCGGCTGGCGTCGGGATTGTTGGCGAAGAGGGTGGCGCCGGAGTTGCCGTCGACGATGATGGAGGAGAAGGCCGGGCTGTAGCTCTCTTCCTCGTGATGGCGCGAGTGGTGCGCAGATCCATGCCGGTGGTGGCGCGCGTCGGCGGCGCTATTGGTGAAAATGACCGCCGTGGCCACCGTGACCAGCCCGAGAGCCCAAACCCGCAAACCACGCGGGGACGCCAAGGTTGTACGAAGCATAAACTTCCCCGTCCCTATTGCTGTCTTAATCACCGGTTCGTGAGGCCAAATCAAGCCCAAACGTCGGTGACGTTGCTCGCTCGAACTGCACAACCGACCGGGTCATTCCCGGACGCACCGCAGTTCGCGCCGCTATTCCAGCTAACGGTCTGTACACAAGAGTCTTTCGACCGCCCGTCTGGAGACCGGGCAGGCCTGAGAATCAGGTTAGGTGCCCAGAGTTTCCAAATGATTAAGCAACCATTGCTGGATCCCTCGGGATTTCACCGAATTTCGCCATCGTTTGTGCGTCGCACAAAAAAACTTGACTTTATTGTGCGGCGCACTATCTAAATGGTGTAGCCGGGCATCCCCGGCAGATCAGCATCAACACCAGTCAGGGAAGGAATCCAGCATGATCAAAGTTGAAGACTTGCAGCAATACGGCAAAGAGCACCTTGAGTCGGTCGTCGCATCGGCGACCACGGTGCAGAATGGCGTTCAGGCTATCGCCGTTGCCTACGGCGATTACGCCAAGAAGTCGTTTGAAGACACCAAATCGTTTGTCGAGAAGCTGTCCGGTGTGAAGTCGCTGGACAAAGCGCTCGAAGTCCAGACCGAATACATGAAGTCCGCCTATGAGGCCTTCGTGGCCGAGTCGCAGAAGATCGCGGGCCTCTATACCGATCTCGCCAAGCAGACCTTTAAGCCGCTGGAAAGCATGGTCGCCAAGTTCACGCCGGCGGCTGCCGCCTGACGTCAGGGATGTCTGCGGAAATCAAAAAGCCTGGCCCTTGTGGCCGGGCTTTTTCTTTGGAAGGGACTATCGCGCGACCCGCAGGTCGCGCTTTGCTTTGTCAAATCCGGCAGGATTGATTAGACTTTCCCGGATCGCCGAGCCGGGAGTCGGGCCGCTGCGGGTGGCATTTTGGTCGAGATTTGCGCGCTTGCGGCGAACCGATGGCTGACCCATATTCCTGTCATAGATCCAACTGACGGGGTCGGGCCGGCCGGGAGCGGCGATCTTGAAGGTGTCTGGGAACTCTTTGGATGGCTCCGGCAGGAGAACATTACCCCTTCGCTTTCTGGTTTCCTGTGGAGATTTCGAACGCCTGTGCCATGTTGGAATTAGCTTCCAGTCTTGATCCCGCGCCAGCCGCCGTCGTCGCATCTGCTGCTCGGATGGGCAACGATGAGAACCGCGCGGGGGGGGCCGGCGGTCCGGCCACTTCCGTTATCGCCAAGGTCAAACCAAGGACCAAGCGACCGAATCACTATCGGGTCCTGATCCTCAACGACGATTACACGCCGATGGAATTTGTCGTTCTCGTGCTGGAGAAGTTCTTCCAGAAGGATGTCGAAGCCGCAACCAAGATCATGCTGCACGTCCATCATCACGGTATCGGGGAGTGTGGCGTATTCACCTACGAGATCGCTGAAACCAAGGTGACGCAGGTGATGGATTTCGCCCGTAAGAACCAGCATCCCCTGCAATGCGTGATGGAAAAAAAGTAGCGTTGGGGCAAATTACTGCAAATGGGAACAAGTTTTGCATCAATTTCACTTTAAAAGCGCGGCGAACCGGCCACGCCGGCACGAAATATTGGGCCGCGCTGCCCCATTTTGCCGATCCAAGGTATGGTCTGGGCTTAAATGAGCCGCGGAACCGGTCTTTTGCCACGATCGGCTGTAACTATATACGACAAAGGTTTGTTGTTGCCTGAACGGGCAACGACGATCATGATGGCGGGGGCCACAGAGGACGCGAATGCCGACTTTTTCCCAGAGCCTTGAACAATCCCTGCATCGTGCGCTGGCGATCGCGAACGAGCGTCATCATCAATATGCGACGCTTGAACACCTTCTGCTGTCGCTGATCGATGACTCCGACGCGGCCGCCGTCATGCGCGCCTGTAGTGTCGATCTCGACAAGCTGCGCACCAGTCTCGTCAACTATCTCGAGACCGAATTCGAAAACCTGGTCACGGACGGCGCAGACGATGCCAAGCCGACCGCGGGCTTCCAGCGCGTGATCCAGCGCGCCGTCATTCACGTCCAGTCATCGGGCCGCGAGGAAGTCACCGGCGCCAACGTTCTGATCGCGATCTTCGCGGAACGCGAGAGCCATGCCGCCTATTTCCTGCAAGAGCAGGACATGACGCGCTACGACGCGGTGAATTATATCAGCCATGGCATAGCCAAGCGCCCCGGCGTGTCCGAAGCCCGCCCGGTGCGCGGGGTCGACGAAGAGACCGAGACAAAGGGCAATGAGGATTCCAAGAAAAAGGGCGAGGCGCTCGATACTTACTGCGTGAACCTCAACAAGAAGGCGCGCGATGGCAAGATCGATCCCGTGATCGGACGCAACTCCGAAATTAACCGCGCCATTCAGGTGCTCTGCCGCCGGCAGAAGAATAATCCCTTGTTTGTCGGCGAGGCCGGCGTCGGCAAGACCGCGATCGCGGAGGGCCTCGCCAAGCGCATTGTCGACAGCGAAGTTCCGGAAGTATTGGCGGCGGCCACGGTGTTCTCGCTAGACATGGGCACCTTGCTCGCAGGAACGCGCTACCGTGGCGATTTCGAGGAGCGGCTGAAGCAGGTGCTCAAGGAACTCGAGGCCCATCCCAACGCCATTCTGTTCATCGACGAAATTCACACAGTGATCGGTGCCGGCGCGACTTCCGGCGGCGCGATGGACGCATCCAATCTGTTAAAGCCGGCGCTGGCTTCCGGTACCATCCGCTGCATGGGCTCGACGACCTACAAGGAATATCGCCAGCATTTTGAAAAGGATCGCGCGCTGGTGCGCCGGTTCCAGAAGATCGATATCAACGAGCCGACGGTGGAGGACGCGATCGCGATCCTCAAGGGTTTGAAACCGTATTTCGAGGACTACCACCGGCTGAAATACACCAACGAGGCTATCGAGGCAGCGGTGCAGCTGTCGTCGCGTTACATTCATGACCGCAAGCTGCCCGACAAGGCGATCGACGTTATCGATGAATCCGGCGCGGCGCA
>NZ_JBEKXH010000492.1:0-4695 GCF_049512235.1 Bradyrhizobium sp. | reverse complement strand
GTGTCGCGGATCGTGCCGCAGGAGGACATGCCGTTCCTCGAGGATGGAACGCCGGTCGACATCGTGCTCAATCCGCTCGGCGTGCCGAGCCGCATGAATGTCGGGCAGATCCTGGAGACCCATCTGGGCTGGGCCTGCGCCGGCCTCGGCATCAAGATCGGCAATGCCGTCGATCTCTATCACGGCAAGCGCGATCCGAAGCCGCTGAAGGAATTGCTGCGCAAAATCTACGGCGAGGACGAGACCATCAAGTCGCTCGACGAGAAGGGTCTCATCGAACTCGGCAGCAATCTGCGCCACGGCGTGCCGATTGCGACGCCGGTGTTCGACGGCGCCAAGGAGGCGGACATCGAGCATATGCTCGATCTCGCCGGCCTCGATCGCTCCGGACAGGTGACACTCTACGACGGCCGCACTGGCGATACTTTCGATCGCAAGGTCACCGTAGGTCACATCTACATGCTCAAGCTGCATCATCTGGTGGACGACAAGATCCATGCCCGTTCGATCGGCCCCTACAGCCTGGTCACCCAGCAACCGCTGGGCGGCAAGGCGCAGTTCGGCGGCCAGCGTTTCGGCGAAATGGAGGTCTGGGCACTCGAGGCCTACGGCGCCGCCTACACCCTTCAGGAAATGCTGACGGTGAAGTCGGACGACGTCGCCGGCCGCACCAAGGTGTACGAGGCGATCGTTCGCGGCGACGACACGTTCGAGGCGGGTATCCCCGAATCCTTCAACGTGCTGGTCAAGGAAATGCGTTCGCTCGGCCTCAACGTCGACCTGCACAATTCGAAGGTCGGCGCCACGCCGACCTCGGAGGCCGCTGAGTAAAGGTAAGCTTTGTACCCGGCGCGGTTTCGCGCCGGGCATTTGCGGCCCGCGCTTTTTGAAAAAGGCGCGCGTGGCTGAACAGGGAATTCGAATTTGCTGCCGGTGACGGCCGGCACGCGAGGAGAAGACGATGAACCAAGAAATTATGAATCTGTTCAATCCGACGACGCCGGCTCAGGTCTTCGACCAGATCCGGATTTCGATCGCGTCGCCGGAAAAGATTCTGTCGTGGTCCTATGGCGAAATCAAGAAGCCTGAGACCATCAATTACCGCACCTTCAAGCCGGAGCGCGACGGCCTGTTCTGCGCCCGCATCTTCGGGCCGATCAAGGACTACGAGTGCCTGTGCGGCAAGTACAAGCGGATGAAGTACAAGGGCATCATCTGCGAAAAGTGCTCGGTCGAGGTGACCTTGTCGCGCGTCCGGCGCGAGCGCATGGGCCACATCGAACTGGCCGCGCCCGTCGCCCATATCTGGTTCCTGAAGTCGTTGCCGTCCCGCATCGGCCTTCTGCTCGACATGACGCTGAAGGATCTCGAGCGGATTCTGTATTTCGAATATTACGTCGTTCTCGAGCCCGGCCTGACCGCGCTCAAGGACCGTCAGCTGTTGTCGGAAGACGAGTATCTGAAGGCGCAGGACGAATACGGCCAGGACTCTTTCACCGCCATGATCGGCGCCGAGGCGATCCGCGAACTGCTCAAGGGACTTGAGCTTGAAAAGCTCGAGACCGGCCTGCGCGCCGAGATGCAGGAAACCGACTCCGACATCAAGCACAAGAAGCTTGCCAAGCGTCTGAAGATCGTCGAGGCGTTCCGCTATTCCGGCAACAAGCCGGAGTGGATGATCCTGACGGTGGTGCCGGTGATTCCACCCGATTTGCGTCCGCTGGTGCCGCTCGATGGCGGCCGCTTTGCGACCTCCGATCTCAACGATCTCTACCGCCGCGTCATCAACCGCAACAACCGCCTGAAGCGGCTGATGGAGCTGCGCGCACCCGATATCATCATCCGCAACGAAAAGCGCATGCTGCAGGAGGCGGTCGACGCCCTGTTCGACAACGGCCGCCGCGGCCGCGTCATCACCGGCGCCAACAAGCGGCCGCTGAAGTCGCTGGCGGACATGCTGAAGGGCAAACAGGGCCGCTTCCGCCAGAACCTGCTCGGCAAGCGCGTCGACTATTCCGGCCGGTCGGTGATCGTGGTCGGTCCCGAACTGCGGCTGCATCAGTGCGGCCTGCCCAAGAAGATGGCGCTCGAGCTGTTCAAGCCGTTCATCTATTCGCGGCTCGATGCCAAGGGTCTGTCCACCACGGTGAAGCAGGCCAAGAAGCTGGTCGAAAAGGAGCGCCCGGAGGTCTGGGATATCCTTGACGAGGTCATCCGCGAACATCCCGTGCTGCTGAACCGCGCGCCGACGCTGCATCGGCTGGGTATCCAGGCCTTCGAGCCGGTCTTGATCGAAGGCAAGGCGATCCAGCTGCATCCCCTGGTCTGCGCGGCATTCAATGCCGACTTCGACGGCGACCAGATGGCGGTGCACGTTCCGCTGTCGCTGGAGGCCCAGCTCGAGGCGCGCGTGCTGATGATGTCGACCAACAACATCCTGCATCCGGCCAATGGTCAGCCGATCATCGTGCCGTCGCAGGATATCGTGCTCGGCCTGTACTATTTGTCGGTGCTGCGCGAGGGGCTGCCGGGCGAGGGCAAGCTCTACGGCGAAATGGCCGAGATCGAGCATGCCTTGCACTCCAAGGTGATCCACCTGCACACCAAGATCAAATATCGCTGGGACGGCATCGACGAGGCCGGCAAGCCGGTGCGGCGCTGGATCGAGACCACGGCGGGCCGGGTGATGCTCGGCAATGTTCTGCCGAAGTCGCCCAAGATTCCGTTCGACGCCATCAACAAGCTGATGACCAAGAAGGAAATCTCCGGCGTCATCGACCAGGTCTACCGGCACTGCGGACAGAAGGAGACCGTGATCTTCTGCGACCGCATCATGGCGCTCGGCTTCTACAATGCGTTCAAGGCCGGCATTTCCTTCGGCAAGGACGACATGGTGGTGCCGGCCTCGAAGTGGAGGATCGTCGAGGAGACCCGCACGCTCGCCAAGGAGTTCGAGCAGCAGTACAATGACGGCCTGATCACCCACGGCGAGAAATACAACAAGGTCGTGGATGCCTGGTCGAAGTGCACCAAGAAAATCTCCGAAGACATGATGACGGAGATCTCCGCCGTCAAGAAGAACCCGAAAGGCGGCGAGGCCCAGATCAACTCGATCTTCATGATGTCGAACTCGGGCGCGCGCGGTTCACAGGACCAGATGCGTCAGCTTGCCGGCATGCGCGGCCTGATGGCCAAGCCGTCGGGTGAGATCATCGAGACGCCGATCATTTCCAACTTCAAGGAAGGCCTGTCGGTGCTCGAATACTTCAACTCAACCCACGGTGCCCGCAAGGGCCTGGCGGATACCGCGTTGAAGACGGCGAATTCGGGCTACCTGACGCGGCGTCTGGTCGACGTGGCGCAGGACTGCATCATCACGGCCGACGATTGCGGCACCAAGCTCGGCATCAAGATGCGCGCCATCATCGATGCCGGCACCGTGGTCGCCTCGCTGGCCTCGCGCATTCTCGGCCGCACCGCCGGCGAGGATCTGCGTGATCCCGCGACCAACAAGATCGTGGTCAAGCGCGGCACGCTGATGGAGGAGTCCCATGTCGATGCGCTGCAGCAGGCCGGCATTCAGGAAGTCAAGATCCGCTCCGCGCTGACCTGCGAACTCGTCAACGGCATCTGCGGCAAATGCTACGGCCGCGACCTCGCCCGCGGCACGCCGGTCAATCACGGCGAAGCGGTCGGCGTCATCGCCGCCCAGTCGATCGGCGAACCCGGCACGCAGCTGACGATGCGCACCTTCCACATCGGCGGCGCGGCGCAGATCAACGAGCAGTCGTTCATCGAATCGAATTTCGACGGCAAGGTGACGATCAAGAACAAGGCAATCGCCAAGAACGGCGAAGGCCATCTGATCGCGATGGTCCGCAACATGGTGGTCGCGGTAACCGATGCTGACGGCACCGAGCGGGCGACCCACCGCATCCAGTACGGCGCGCGGATGCGGGTCGATGAAGGCGATATGGTCAAGCGCGGCCAGCGCATCGCCGAATGGGATCCTTATACACGGCCGGTCCTGACCGAAGTCGAGGGCACCATCGGCTTCGAGGATCTGGTCGAGGGGCAATCGATCTCGGAGACGCTCGACGAATCCACCGGTATCGCCAAGCGAGTCGTGATCGACTGGCGCACCTCGCGGGGCGGGGCGGACCTGCGCCCGGCCATCGTCATCAAGGGCAAGGATGGAAAAATCCTCAAGCTCGCGCGCGGCGGCGAGGCTCGCTACATGCTTTCGGTTGACGCCATCCTCTCGGTCGACGTCGGCGCCAAGGTCAAGACCGGCGATATCCTGGCGCGTATTTCCACCGAAAGCGCCAAGACCCGCGACATCACCGGCGGTCTGCCGCGGGTCGCCGAACTGTTCGAGGCCCGCAAGCCAAAGGACGCGGCGATCATCGCGGAAATCGCCGGCACCATCAGGTTCGGCCGCGACTACAAGAACAAGCGCCGGATCTCGATCGAGCCGATGGACAAGAACGAGGAGCCGCGCGAATACCTGATCCCGAAAGGCAAGCATATCCATCTGCAGGACGGCGATATCGTCGAAAAGGGCGACTTCATCGTTGAGGGCAATCCGGCGCCGCACGACATCCTGGCGATCAAGGGCATCGAGGAGCTTGCGGCCTATCTGGTCAACGAAATCCAGGAGGTCTACCGGCTGCAGGGCGTGCTGATCAACGACAA
>NZ_JBEKXH010000491.1:0-4700 GCF_049512235.1 Bradyrhizobium sp. | reverse complement strand
AAGGTCTACAAGGGCATGATCGTCGGCGAGCACACCCGCGACAACGACCTCGAGATCAACATCCTCAAGGGCAAGCAGCTCACCAACATCCGCACCACCTCGAAGGATGAAGCGGTGCGCCTGACGCCGCCGATCCAGATGACGCTGGAAAAGGCGCTGGCCTATATCGAGGACGACGAACTGGTCGAGGTGACCCCGAAATCGATCCGGCTGCGCAAGAAATTCCTCGATGCCACCGACCGCAAGCGCGCGGAGAAGGCCAAGGAAGCGGTGGCTTAAGAAAGCGGCGAATAGCGAATAGCGAGTAGCGAATAGATGAAGGCGTGTTACCTACTCGCTATTCGCCACTCCCTATTCGCTCGCTGAACCATGTCCCTCCCCTCCGAAGTCGATATCGCCATTATCGGCGCCGGCGCCGCGGGCCTCGGCGCGGCGCGGGCGCTGGAAAACTCCGGCCTCTCGGTGCTGCTGCTGGAAGCGCGCGATCGCCTCGGCGGCCGCGGCCACACCATCATGGCAGCCGCGGACATTCCCTTCGACCTCGGCTGCGGCTGGCTGCATTCGGCGGACAAGAATTCGTTCGTGGCCATCGCCAGAAAGCTCGATTTCGAAATCGACACGACCCGGCCGCCCTGGCGCGAACAGGGGGCCCATATCGGTTTCCAGCCGCAGGAGCGCATCGAATTCATCGCGGCACTCGACGCCTTCTACGACCGCGCCGAACTGGCCGCCGATAGCGGGCCGGACGGCCCCGCCAGCCTCTATCTCGAGCCCGGCAACCGCTGGAACCCGATGATCGATGCGCTTTCGACCTACATCAACGGCTGTGAGCTCGATCGGGTCTCGATCCACGACTCCCGTGCCTATGAAGATACCGAGATCAACTGGCGGGTGCGGCGCGGCTATGGCGCGCTGATCGCAGCCTATGGCGCGCCCTGCCCGGTCGCATTGAACACCCTGGTCACCCTGATCGATCACACCGGCCGGCGGCTGCGGATCGAAACCTCGCAGGGCACGCTCACGGCCGGCAAGGTGATCGTGACGGTGCCGACCAATTTGATCGCCAGCGAAGCGCTGCGGTTTTACCCGGCACTGCCTGCGAAAGTGGGGGCGGCGGGGGGGCTGCCGCTCGGGCTTGCCGACAAGGTGATGCTGGCGCTGGATGAGCCCTTTGGCTTGCCGAAGGACGGCAATCTGCGCGGCGGCACCATGCGCACCGCGATGGGCAGCTATCATCTGCGCCCGTTCGGGCAGCCCTGCATCGAGGGCTTTTTCGGCGGCAGTTTTGCGCAAGATCTGGAAGATGCCGGCGACGGCGCGCTGGCGGCGGAGAGTATAGACGAGATTGTAGCGCTGCTCGGCTCGGATTTTCGCCGCAGATTAAAACCGCTTGCGGAATCGCGCTGGGCCCACGACCCCTATGCGCGCGGCTCTTATTCCCACGCGCTGCCCGGCCAAGCCGGGATGCGCGCGGTGCTCGCCGCGCCGGTCGACGGCAGATTGTTTTTCGCCGGCGAAGCGACCTCGCCGAATTTTTTCTCCACCGCGCACGGGGCAAGGGATTCGGGGGAGCGGGCGGCGGCGGAGGCGGTCGGAAATACCTGACATGGTGAGGCCTACTCCATCACCCTCCCCCTAAACTCCGCATCCGGCACAAAACACGCCTCATACTTGCCGAAAATCCGATAGCGGTTTTGGGCGACGAGATCGTAGACCGCGTCACGCAGCGGTTTTGGCACCCTCCGCAGGGCGCCGGCCCAGCGCCATCCCGGCAAATTCGAAAGCACTGTCAGTGCGCCGTCGGATTTGAAATGCGCGGCGCCGCCATGGATCACGGCATTGGTGTCGGGATCACGGGGGTCGATGCCGAAGGCCTGTGCCAGCCTTGTACCGTAGGGCGACTGGATCGCGGTAAAGCGGAAGCGCCGGGCGGTGTCGCGCACAGCGACGAAGCGGATCCAGCGCGAGCAGAGCACGCAGACCCCGTCATAGAGGATCACGTCATCGTCAGGCCATTGCATCGCAGATCATCTTCCATCCAGCGTCAGCAGGGCGACCAGCATCAGCACGATCGCCGGTGCGGTCTTGACCAGCGCGCCGAGCGGTTCGATCCACAAATCGGGCGTCAAGATGGTGGCTCCCAGCATGTAGCCCAGCGCCGCTGTGATGCCTGCGATCAATCCGCCGGCGCAGGTGCGGCGGCAGGCGATCAGGAGGCCAATTGCCATGTCCATCAGGCTGGTACCGACCGTGATCGGCGCAACCAGCGCCGGCGGGAAGTGGTGCGAAGTCAAGAGTGCGGCCGCGGCGTCATAGGAGATCACCAAGGCAATAAAGCCCGACACGGTCCAGAACAGCACCAGGGACCCGATCACCAGCGCCTTGATCAGATAGAGCCGGGCAAACCACTTGTCCTGGATGCTGGCGGAACGATGCCCAACCGCTTGCGCCAGCGTCTTCGGCACGATGCCGATGGTGGCCATCCACGGCGCGGGATCCCCGGCAACGCCGCGCCGCAATTCGGCCAGCGCCGTCGTTCGTATCGGCGGCAGCCAGCCCAGCCAGCTCGCGAGATCGCCAAATTTGGCGCCGAGATCGAGTAGCGGGGCCGGCAGTTCAACGGGCCGGGACTTGGCGACGCCGAGCGAACGGCGGAATTGTCCGATCACGGCGCCCAGCGTAACCGGCTGCGGCGCCATCAGGTCCCACACTACGGCAGCGGCGGCTTTGTCGCTGATATCGCGGCTGGCAAGCCAGGCGATCGTCGTGACGACGTCTTCGATCGAAACCGTCTGAAACGGCGTCGCGGTTTCGGCCGCGGGAAGTTTGATCGGCAATGCGGCGAGCGCGCGCAGCAGGGCGCCGCCGCCATAGGCCTGCGGGGCAATGACAAAGCCCGGCCGCAGGATCGCATAGGAAGCACCGGACGCTGTGATCAGCCGCTCGGCTTCGCGCTTGGTCCGGCTGAAAGCCGTGCGGTCGTGAACGCCGGCGCCGGGAATCGAGATATGAATGAGACGAACCGCGCGGCGCGAGTCCGAGATCGCCCGCAACAAGCGCGCGACGAAATCGCGGTGCACGGCGCTGACATCGCTGCCGGGGCCGTCCTGCAGCACGCCGATGCAATTGACCACGACGCCGATGTCGTGATCCCTGATCAGCCCCGTCAGCGCGCCACTGCCCATCGATAGCACCGGAATTTCCAGGTCGAACGAGCCCGCCCGCTGCGAAGGCGCGTAGCGCCGCGCTATTCCGGTTACCCGAAAACCCCGTTGACGCAGCTCGTCGGTGACGCAGCGGCCGATCAGGCCGGAGGCACCAAGCACGAGGATGTTGACGGCTTCGCGCATGAATCTCCTAGAATGGCGGCTTGGCGATCATCAGCCAGAGAATGGCCATGACCGAGCCAAAACCGGGAATACCGAACATGCACCAGCGGCGAAACAGCAGGAAATAGAGAGCGTCATCGCGGCTTCGCCACGGTCGAACGCGCCGCTTCCAGCGCCCGATCCAGTGCCGGTGCGGCGATCTGCACCCCGGCTTCACTCTCCGCCAGCCAGTGGCCCTCGCGTCCCGTCGCCGCCAGCACGCGAAAGTCGACGCGGTCGCCACCGCCACGGAAGGCGTCCGCGAGTTGCCGCGACAAATCCGGTGGGAAATAGCTGTCATTGGCCGCCACCAGCCAGGTCACCGGCACTTTTGCGCCTCTGCCGAATTCGGCCGCCGCCGACCTGAGCCGATGCGGCGCGCAGACCTGATCCGGAAGATCGTCGGCGTGGCCGCCACGGCCCGGCGCAAAGGCAACAATCGCGGAAACATCAGGCGGATCGCCGGCGGCCAGCGCCAGCGCGCCCCAACCGCCGGCGGAATGGCCGATCACCACCGTGCCGTCACGCCGGATGAAAGACTGTCGGCGCAGATAGTTCAACGCGACCGCGATCGCGCGAGCGGTGGCGCGGCCGGCGCCGGCATAATCGGCCTGATCGCAGCCGCCCTGGTCTTCGAGATAATTTCCGCCGGTCGCACCATGCCCGGGGCGTTGCGGCACCAGTACGGCGAAGCCGCGGCTGACCAGCCAGGCCGCCAGCGCCCTGTATTGGGGCTGCGGCATTTGGGCGCGTCGCAGGGCGTTTTGGGTCGAGGCGTGCGCGATTACCGCTAGCCGGAACGGTCCAGGTCCTTCGGGACGAAAAAGCACCGCATGCGCCGATCTGTCCGGGGCGGGCGAGGGGACCAGCCATGGCTGAACTCGATAGGGCTGCCCCTCGGCGGCCTGCGCTCCGACGCTCGATTGCGCCATCACGTGCTGCGAACAGGCCGCAAACCACATAATGAGCGCGAAAAGCGCCTTCGACGAATTCATCTGTTGGCCCGGCGCGACGGAGTGAGAATTGGCATCAGTTCGCGGGCAGAATACGCACCGCGAATCAGATCCGGCGCATTTTTCCGTGAACAAGTCTCGCCCCGAACGTGCAATTTTGCTCACTCACGCGCGAAGGCGGCGGAAAAATGCCTTGTTGAGCGTCGCTCTGTCCTCTTTCGGCACAACCCGACGGAAAAACTGATGCAAAAAATCCACAGGTTTACTGATAATTAAGGATAGACCTTGAAGCCGACGCTCTGACTTGCTTTGATTGGGTCCATGAGCACAACCCTGATCGAGGTCCGACCCGCCAAGGCAGCCGACGCTGCCGCTGTGG
>NZ_JBEKXH010000490.1:0-4710 GCF_049512235.1 Bradyrhizobium sp. | reverse complement strand
GGCCTGGATACCCGACAATTCCTGACGCACAGCATCCCGCTTGCGAAGCAGATCGTCCCGCTCCGCGATCACGGACGGCGGGATGGCGATGTCGCGCGCGCAACTGCCGCAAACCAGCGCGGCCGAGGGGTTCTCACGGGTACAGAATGGGCAGATCACCGGCATCGAATTCAAGGGGCCACCTTTAGGACAAAACTCGTGCTGCCCACGCGCCCATCGGAGTCCTTGATATCGACCCTGACCATGTGGTCGCCGGCCGGCAGTTCGGCGTCGGGCATGTCAATGCCGGTGGGTTGCACGAAGGGTTTGATGCGTGGCGTCAGGTCGACATTGGGTGTTCTGAGATAGGTGACCTTGACCGAGTCCGGATCGATTTTGGCGCCTCCGAAGGACTCGAACTTCAACTGAAAGTGCACCGGAGAGTGAACGTTGTCGGCCGGCATGACCACGTCGATCTTGGGGCCCCGGGTTATTCCCCGCCGGTCGGCTGCAACCGCGCCGCGAGGTGGCGGCAGCTTTGACTCTTCCTCGGTGATCAGAACATGCGACGCGTGCGCCGGCATCGAGGAGGACGCAAACGCCGTAACGCTTACCGCTAGAAAGATGGTCGCTAAAAAACGATTTCTCACCGTCATTCCCCCACGACCCTAGCGCGCTCTTCCGTCGCCGATGATGGAATACGGCGCCCAGAACAGCGGATGCGCATAACTGAACTCCGTCTTGCCGTCACTGCCGAGATATCCCGGACCATCCATCAAGGCCAACATCGCCTGACGCATGGCTTCGCCGCGAGTGAGCGTTGGATCGTCGGCCTGGCGCTTGAACAAATCCGTCATCAGTTCCCGCGCCGACTGCGAATGCACCGACCAGTTGGTGACCAGCAGGGCACGCGTGCCGGCATAGAAGAAGGCGCGGCCCAGGCCGGACGCGGCCTCCGCACCAGCCACCGCCCCGGCACCGGTATTGCAGGCCGACAGAACGACCCAGTCGGCATCGAGCTTCAACGACAGAATTTCCTCCATCGTGAGCAGGCCGTCACCGTCGCTATCGGCGACCGCCGGCGCCGACAGCGCCAGCGCGGGCTGGGTCAGGCCGTCCAATTCGCCGGGCACCAGACCGTGGGTCGCAAATGCGATCACCTTGAATTTCGACAGATCCTTGGTCTTGACGTTTTTCTCGTTGGCGTCCTTGCCCAGATTGAGCACCTTGGCCGGATCGGCCTGCAGCGCCAGCGCGATCGATTTCAATTCGACCGCGGTATCCGGCAGTCGCGGCAGCTGGGCCAGTTGCACGCTGTCGACGCCGTCCAGCTTCGGACTGTTGCGCCGCTTCAAAGGCATTCCGCGGGTAACGTTGGACGCATCGGCTGTTTCCACCGCCTGTTCGCTCTTGGCCGCTTCATCCGCCTGCTCCTGGCTGAACAGCGGATCGCCGAAGCCGATCAGTTCCCGGCGCGAAGCCGTGCCGGGCGGCAACTTGCGCAACGTCAAGAGCGCGGAGATCGAAGGCACCAGCGTCACCGCGTGGGTGCGGGCCAGCCACGGCACTTTTCGGTAGCTGGAAAACAGCGGATCGTCCGCGGGATCGATCTCCGATGGCGCCGTCGGCAGCAAGGACAGCGGCAGCAGGCCAAGCGCTCCATTGGTAACGACGATCAGATTTTTGGCCGGCTTCCAGTTGGCTTCCGCCGGCTTCAGCAAGGTCGCATACAGGTCATAGGCGAGTTTCAAGTCGAAGGCCGGAATATCCGAGATCATCGCGGCATTCGGTTCGAGGGCTTCGCGCAGCTTGGTCACCTCCGCGTTGAGGTCGCCGAGCGTCAGCTCGATGCGGCTGAATTGGACGGGTCCGGCCTTGCGCAGGATCCAGACGAAGCTGTCGAACCGGCCGAAATAGAACGACAGCAGTGCCTCGTCATCGCCGAGTTGCTTCTGCATTTCCGCCGCTCCCGGCGGCGGCGGATTCACCAGGTTACCGTAATCGGGAAACTTCCTGGCGATGTCCTTCAAGGTCTGGGTGTGCGCCGACTGCAGGCGGGCGATCTCGGCCTGCGTGCTGGTAAGCGCTGCCGCATCGCGCTCGGATTCCGGCAGGGTCAGCAGATTGTTCAGAGTGGCCACCGCCGCGCCGATCTGCTTATCGCTGTCCTGCGAGGCCCGCACCAATTGCGCGAGTTCGGGATTCTTGGCGGCCGAACGTGCCGATGAGGCTTGCAACGCGCGCTGCACCGACTGCCCACGCAATACGTCGGCATAGCCGAAGGTCTGTTCTATGGCGGCGGCGGTGGCAAGCGACGGGGTGCGGCTCAGCAGTCGCAGATAGCCTTCGATCACGAACCGGATCCTGTTCTCGCGGGCGGCGGCGGTGGCGCCGCTGTCCTCGTCGCTGCCGCCTGAGGTCGACAACAGGACCGGCAGCGACGCGTTGAAGGCCAGCAGTGATTCCGACGCTTTGCCCTTGCGCGACAGCGCGATTGCGTAAAAGCCGCGCGATAGCGCGGTATTAAAACTCTTGTCTCCGGATCTCTGGCGTTCGCGCTCGTAGGTACGCGCTGCGATTTCGAGCGCGTTGTCGTTGTCGCCGCGCGACAGCATGACGGCGATCCGCGCGAGCCCCCCGCTGATGGCTTCGCGCCGCGACGGCTCCCAATGGGCAGTCCAGGCGTCGATCTGGTCGTAGAGTTGCGACGCGGCCTTGTATTGCCCCCTCAGATTCAGGATTTGCGCGAGGAACACCTGCGCGCTGACCATCTGTCCGGACTCGGCGCCATATCCGATCCCTTGATAGATACCGATGACCTCACGCTGCAGCTGCTCGGCCTCGGCATAGCGGCCTTGCTCCTGGATCACATAGACGAGAACCCCGAGCACCCCGGCGGTGTCGGCATGAAACTTACCGGATTTACTGAGCCGGTTGAGCAGCGCGCGCCTGACGTCGGCCTCGCCTTCGCCGACCCGTCCCTGCTTCACCTTGGCGCGACCCTCGAACGCCAGCGCCCAGTCAGCCGACCTTTCCAAATCCCCTTCGGCGGGTTTGCTTTCCCACTGCGGGAGGGCCTTCAGTGAACTTGTATACAGGATCGACGCCTTGTGATAGGCGGCCTCCGCCTGCGGGTAACGACCGCGCTGCTCCTCGATCCGCGCGTTGCCGTCCTCCACCAGGGCTTGCCAGGCCATCCCGTAGATTGGGAACACCGGCCAGCGCTGCGCCTCGACCAGCAGCGTGCGATTGCGCGCGGCGTAGGTCTCCGCCGCGTCGATGTCGCCGTTCTTCAAATAGCTCAGCGCGAACACGTAGTTCACCCGGAACAGCTTGCCCTTCGACTGGTTGGCGAACGTCGCCGACTGCTTGGTGAGCAAGGCGTTGGCGCGCTTGAATTGCCCGGCATCGCGCAACAGGCGCGTCAGCAGGTCTTCGTAGCGGCTGCCGAGATTCCTGTAATCGACGCCCTGGCCATTGCTGACCGCGAGCTCGGCATCGTCGAGGGCGTCGGCGCGGCCGAGCAGCGCTCTGGCCTGGGCGCGCTTGTAGTGGAAATCGGCGAGTTCGCCACCCTTCAGTCCGGACGGAATGTCGGCGTCAGCCGTTGCCGTCAGCCTGGCGATCGCGGCGGCATCGGGCTTCTGCTGGTCGAGAATCGCCGTGATGTCGGCAACCGTTCGCGGCGGCGCCACCAGCGTTGCCGCCGCATCCTTTGCCGCGTCCTCGGCGCTGATCTTGCCCTGGCCGGGTGTCGGCGCCAGTTTGTCCGCCGAGAACAGCGCAGCCTTGGGACGCGCCGCGGTCATGGCGGCTCTCACACAGGACTGGACGATCGACCTCGCTTTGCCGAAGCACGCCTCATGCGTTCCACCGGCCTGCATGCAAGCCATGTAAGCGGGCTTGCCACTCGAACTTCGACAGTTCTCGATCGCCTGATCTTTTTCAAGCGCATGCCCCGTGGAAATGCCAAGCAGTGCCAGCATTGCGATGCAGGACAGCCGCACCGCAGAAGAATGGGCAACGTGCTTCATCGTCGCGATGCCGCTATGCATTTGCGTTCTCAAAAAATTGCGTTCTCAAACAATTCGACTTCAGCTTAGTTCTTAGTCAATAAGACGGCAAAATTTAGAAGCTTGATTTCAAGTATGTTAGCTCGGCCGATCGTCGAGCGCTACGATCAACCGATAATTCAACCCTGGACATTGCCAAGCGCCCAAGCCGATCTCTGGTGGACGCCCGGGTCGGGCGGGGGCGGCCGCCCCTCAGCACGATGCGGCGCGCTGGCGCCAGCGGCGCCCCGGGGTGGTTGCCATCAGGCGATCCGATCGCTGCTGCGCTGCGACAGGTCGCGGGGAAGCGGCGGCATCCGACGCCTGGGTTTCATTTCATTTTCGTCATGGCCGGGCCAAAGCGCCAGCGGGTCCGCGCGAAGCGCCGCCCCGATGAAAGGCTCTGCGCGTCTTCGCCCAGAGGTCCCGCCTGCGGGGCCGAAGCCCCTTCGGCGCGGCGAAGGCCCGGGCATGACGATCGGTCGCTCCAGGCGCAAATAAACGCCCCGCGGCGCGAGGCGCCCGGGCTTTTGCAAGAACGTCTCGCCCTCGAGATCACAGAGGGCGCGGGGAATGCCGCGATGCCCAGAGGCACCCGCGGCCTCGCGTGCAAGAAAACGGCCGACGCACACGAGGTAACAGCGAGGCACCGGATCATCCGGCATTCCCCACACAATGG
>NZ_JBEKXH010000489.1:0-4713 GCF_049512235.1 Bradyrhizobium sp. | reverse complement strand
CCGCGCAAGTAGTTGGCTTCTCACAACCACAGAGGAGAAACCTAATGACCAAACTACGACTTCTTGCCGCAGCCGCAGTGCTTTCGACTGTAGTAGCCGCGCCAGCAATGGCGCAGCAGGTATATCACCGCGGCTACGACGGCTATCGCGACCAAGGACCGGTTGATGCCGCCGTCGGCTTAGCCGGAGCCGCAGTCGGAACAGCCGCCGCTATTGCGACCTCACCGTTCCGCGATTCGTACGGCTATGATAACGGCTATAATGGCCGTTACGATCGCGGGTATGCCGCCCGCAACGGCTTCGTCTGCCAGCCCGGAACCCTGTTCCGTGGCGAAGATGGGCGCCGACACCTTTGTCAGTAAGTGTTATGCAATAAAGGCGGCTCGAAAGGGCCGCCTTCCACACCTTAGGTCTATCCCCGCGTGGCATCTCTCTGCGTTCGTTCTGAAGCTGGTCATCACACTGCCTGACGTTCGTGGGTCCACATGCAAACCTTATCGATATCGCCGATACGTGATGTCATCGACGATCAACGCGCCCTCGGCATGAAGCATGGCGCAATCTCTTGGTGGCAAAAGGGAATCCTCTATCAAATTTATCCACGGTCGTTTCAAGACTCCAATGGCGATGGCATCGGCGATCTCCCCGGCATAGTCGGCCGCATTTCCTATCTGCGCGATCTCGGCGTCGATGCGATTTGGCTGTCGCCGATCTTTCCGTCACCCATGGCCGACTTTGGTTATGACATCTCCAATTATCTGGAAGTCGATCCGGTATTCGGCACGCTCGACGATTTCGCTACGCTGGTCGGCGCGGCGCACGCGAGCAATATAAAGGTCATTCTCGATCTGGTGCCGAACCACACCTCCGACCAGCACCCTTGGTTTATCGAAAGTCGAAGCTCGCGCGACAATCCAAAGCGCGACTGGTATCTCTGGCACGAGCCGCGCACTGACGGGACTGCCCCGAACAACTGGATGTCGGAATTTGGCGGCAGCGCCTGGAAATACGCCGCCTGCACAGGGCAAGATTATTATCACGCCTTTCTCGCGCAGCAGCCCGATCTGAACTGGCGCAATCCGGCCGTGCGTCAAGCGATCTACGATGTCATGCGTTTCTGGTTTCGCAAAGGTGTCGATGGCTTTCGCGTCGATGTACTCTGGCATTTGATCAAGGATGCGGAATTTCGCGACAACCCGCCCAATCCGGATTTTCGCCTTGGCCGGCCACCGCATGAGGCCCTGTTGCCGCTATATTCCACGGATCGACCGGAGATACTGGACGTGGTTATGGAGATGCGGCGCGTGGTCGACGAGTTCAGCGACCGCGTTCTGATCGGTGAAATCTATCTACCGGTCGATCGACTCGTCGCCTACTACGGCAGGGACCTGTCCGGTGCCCATCTGCCATTCAATTTCGCGCTGCTGTCGGCGCCCTGGAACGCGCGCGCAATTGCGAAATTGATCGACGATTATGAGCGCGCGTTGCCGGCCGCTGCATGGCCTAACTGGGTCTTGGGCAATCACGATCGTCCGCGCATCGCCAGCCGTGTAGGGCGCGCCCAAGCGCGGGTGGCTGCGATGTTGCTGCTGACATTGCGGGGAACGCCTACCCTGTATTATGGCGACGAAATCGGCATGCAACAGGTTGCCATTGCCCAGGACCAGATCCGCGATCCCTTCGAGAAGAATGTGCCGGGGATCGGCGTCGGGCGCGACGGTTGCCGCACACCCATGCAATGGAATGCCGAGGCTCATGGTGGCTTTACCGCCAGCGTGCCATGGTTACCTCTGGCGAACGACTACGTCCACGATAATGTGGCGAATCTCGCCGCAGACGCCCGGTCGATCTTCAATCTTTACCGCGCGCTGATCGAGTTGCGAAGGGCGATGCCTGAGCTCGTGGCAGGCAGTTATACGCCTGTTGCGACGGCCGGTGATGTGTTGGCCTACAAGCGTGAATATGCTGGCAACGCGCTTTTGATCGTTCTCAATCTTGGAGCCGATCCGACTTCGATCGGATCGGACATGATGGAATTTCCAGGGAAACTGCTGCTTTCCACGAATCTGGATCGCACCGGCGAGACCGTATCGGGCGGCCTGGATCTGCGCGGCGACGAAGGCCTGATCATACGGCTGTAATGATCCTTCGTCATTCGGGATGATTGACGTTCACCCCGTCGATGTCGCTTCGTTTGAGCAGATAGTCGAGTCCACCAACGCGGTACCAACGATAGCCGTAGGCCTCCAGCATCAATGTGTGTTTGCCCCTATCGTTGGCTTCGCTGTGGTCCTCCGACAGAAGATTGATAAGATGATTCCCCTCGTCACCGGCAAGTCCGACTGAAAAAGAAGCCTCACGCGGCATTTCGTCGAGATTATGCACGAAAAGCACCGAGTTATTCCGCCAATCGTAGCGAATAGCCAGAATGGCTGGATCCCTCGTCGCAATTACACGGAAGTCTCCCCAGCCGATCTCAGGCACTTCCTTGCGCATCCTGATAATGCGCTCGGTCCAATTCAGCATCGAGTTGGGGTCACGGCGCTGCTTGGCGACATTGATGTGCGCGTAACCGTAAGGGCCTTGATCGATAACAGGAGAGCACGGCTTGTCGCTTTTTGTGAACCCACCCTGCGGCTCCGTCGACCACTGCATTGGCGTACGGGCGCAGTTGCGCTCGGGCAAATCCAGATTATCGCCCATCCCGATTTCGTCGCCATAGCGGATGACGGGCGTGCCCGGCAACGTACACATTAGACTGTAGGCGAGCTCGAGACGTCGGCGGTCACCTCCCAGCATCGGAGCCAGACGCCGCCGGATGCCGCGATCGTAAAGCTGCATATTCTTGTCGGGACCGAAGCTTTTGAAAACGACGTCACGTTGGGCTTTGGTGAGGCGGCCGAGATCGAGTTCGTCGTGATTGCGCAGGAAAAGCCCCCATTGGGCGCTGGCCGGGCGCGGTTTTGTCGCGGCGAGGGCCTTGGCAAGCGGACGTGAGTCGGCGGACGCCATTGCATAGAACAGGTTTTGGTTGACGTGGAAATTGAACATCATGTGCATGCGGTCGCCATCCTTGCCGAAATATTCCATATCGGTTTTGGGCAGGACGTTGGCTTCCGCAAGAATGATTGCATTGCCTTGCCGCCATTGCAGAAACTCGCGCAGCGCACGAAGCATGTCGTATTGCTCGACCGGCGTCTTGACCTTCGCGCCCTTGGTGGCAATCACGAAGGGGACGGCATCCATCCGGAAGCCGGACACGCCGAGCTGAATCCAGAACCCCATGATCTTGAGAATCTCGGCTTGAACATATGGGTTGGACGTGTTGAGATCGGGCTGGAAGTCGTAGAAGCGATGAAAGAACCATGCCTTGGCTTCCTTGTCATGTGTCCATGTCGATTTCTGCACCCCGGGAAAGACCATGCCCTTGCTGGCAGTGGCGGGTCTCTTGTCGGCCCAGACGTACCAGTCGCGATGTTGCGCATCCGGCGAGCTTCTTGCGTCGCGAAACCAGGCGTGGGCATCCGAGGTGTGATTGACGACGAGATCGATGATGACGCGGATGCCGCGCTGCTGACAGCCGTGAGTGAATTCCACGAAGTCACCGAGCGTGCCGTATCGTGGGTCGACACCATAATGGTCGGAGATGTCGTAACCGTCGTCCTTGCCTGGCGACGGCTGAAATGGCATCAGCCAGATCGCGGTCACGCCCAATCCGTGCAGATAGTCGAGACGCCGCAACAGCCCTTTGAAGTCGCCGATGCCGTCGCCATTGGCGTCCATATAGGTGCCAACAGAAAGACAATAGAAGACGCCGTTTTTGTACCAGAGATCGTCAATCATGTGGAATACGCCGGCCTAGAGGATGTGGTCCTGGGAATTAAGCTGCCCGAGTTGGGGGGATCAAATGGTCGACTGCCTTTTCCGGTTGTCTCAGGATGGTCAGACCAAAACTCGAAACACTCAACAACGCTGTGGCCAACCAGTTCCGTTGCGTGAACGTCGCACGTGCTTTGCCTGCGCCGACGAAGTGAAATGGAAGCTAAATGGTGTGCGATCCACTTCCACGAATCCGCGCCCTTGACCGTGTCCAGGCCCTCAAGCTGGGGCCGCTGCCATTGTTCGCGCTCGTATGCCGCCGGCGACGAGCGGCTAAGAGGACCCGCTTCAGAAACGCTGAGCCACCAAGATCGGCGAGGCGGACGGGCATGCTTCCGTTTCACCCGTATTCAACCACGGTACCCGCGTGCTCAGGAATGCGCACGGCTAACTCTGCGTGGTTTAGAGCCGCAAACCGGCGGCCTTCGTGTCGTTTGACAACGCCAGAGCCACCCGTGCCGTCGAGCGACAGCGCGGAACCGCCGTCGAGCTTCGCACCGCACCGCTCGGCGAGGCGGTTCACCTGGGACGAAAAGGCGACCTATCCCAGGGCTCGTCATCAGGTCTTTCGCAATCTCTCGACATGAGCAATTCTGTACAGTCATCACCTCAGTATGAGTGTAGCTTCTCTGAGATCGCTTCGACCTGCGTCTGTCACGATATGCCGATCTTCGATCTGGGGCGTCGCGTAAGTTCGCCGCTTTGGGCGCAATAGTCAGGTCAGTACGTTCCTTGCACTCCCGACCGAAGGAAAATGCGACTGTTCTTCGGAGTCGAGTCTGAAGCTGGCACGAGGGCGTTTCTTGAAAGTCCTGTTCGTTACTCCGGAAATAG
>NZ_JBEKXH010000488.1:0-4776 GCF_049512235.1 Bradyrhizobium sp. | reverse complement strand
CACGAAGCTGTCGATCAGGGCCGGATTCTCGCGCAGCTTCCGGTACTGGTCGGGATGCTGGCTCAACGCGTAGAGGCTGCCCGACAGGGTGTTGCGCGTGGTGTCGTTGCCGCCGACGATCAAGAGGATCAGGTTGCCGAGGAAATTCTTCGGATCCATGTCGCGGGTGGCATCGCTGTGCGCCATCATCGACAACAGATCGCTCTTCGGCGGCAGGTTGGCGCGTTCCTTCCACAGTTTCGCAAAGTAGCTCGCGCATTCCAGCAATTCGACCTGCCGCTCGTCTTCGGTCGCCACCAGGCCGGACGGACCGGGGATCGTGGTTGCGATGTCGGACCAGCGCGTCAGTTTGCGGCGGTCCTCCCAGGGAAAATCGAACAGCACGGCGAGCATCTGCGTGGTCAGCTCGATCGAGACCTGATCGACCCAGTCGAACACCGCATTCCGCGGCAGGTTGTCGAGGCATTCGGCCGACCGCTTGCGGATGTTGATCGCGAGCTGGTCGAGATGCGTCGGCGTGAACATCGGCGCCACGGTCTTGCGCTGCGCGCCATGGCGCGGCTGATCCATGGATATGAAGCTTTCGCGACGGACCTCCATGGGCGCATCGCGGATGGTAATGCCGCCGAGCATCGCCGCCGACGAGAACACCGAATGATTGGTCTCGATAGCCATGATGTCATTGTATTTGGTCACCGACCAGTACGGCCCGAACAGGCTCTCCCTGCAGTAGTGAACGGGATCTTCGCCGCGCAGCCGGTCGAAATACGGCCAGAATGAATCGGTCTTGAACAGCTCGGGGTCGCCGACGTCGATATCCGCCAAAGGAATCGAATAGGCGCGCTTGCGCGCGGCCCTGTGGTTGATATCTACAGCGGAATCGATCGTCCCGTGCATGGGGCAGCTCCCTGATGACCCCGCCGTGATTGGCATCGGAGGGTGAATTGCGTCGAATTACATCCCGTTGCGCGGGCCAGAGCAAGGGACAGTTTATACGGTGCGCCGCCGCGCCAGGCCCGGCCATGGGCCGGAATGCCGCTTGCGGTGCTTTCAGCCCGTGACAAGCCAATTCCCAGAGAATATGGCTTTGGGCAACACAAGCCATAAACTGTGCCCGGAGGCCGCCCAACCATGATCCCCAACGCGCAGCGCATGTTCAACTTCGATCTCGGCGAAACCGCGGATGCGATTCGCGAAACCGTGGCTGATTTTTCAAGCCATGAGATTGCCCCGCGTGCCGCCGAAATCGACCGCAGCAATCAGTTTCCGCGCGACCTGTGGCCAAAACTCGGCGCGCTTGGGCTGCACGGCATTACCGTCGAAGAGGAGTATGGCGGAGCCGGGCTTGGCTACCTCGAGCACTGCATCGCGGTCGAGGAAATCTCGCGGGCCTCGGCGGCGGTCGGGCTGTCCTACGGCGCGCATTCCAACCTGTGTGTCAACCAGCTGCGCCGCAACGGCAGCGCGGCGCAGAAGCGCAAATATCTGCCCGGGCTGATTTCCGGCGACCATGTCGGCGCGCTGGCGATGTCGGAACCCGGCGCCGGCTCCGACGTGGTGTCGATGTCGACCCGCGCCGATAAGAAGGGCGACCGTTACATCATCAACGGCAGCAAGATGTGGATCACCAACGGCCCCGTGGCGGAAACGCTGGTGGTCTATGCCAAGACCGATCCGGCCGCCGGCGCCCGCGGCATCACCGCTTTCATCATCGAGAAAGGCATGAAGGGATTTTCCACCGCGCCAAAGCTCGACAAGCTCGGCATGCGCGGCTCGGACACCTGCGAACTGGTGTTTGTGGATTGCGAAGTCCCGGAAGAAAATGTGCTGAGCGAGGTCGGCCGCGGCGTCAACGTGCTGATGTCCGGTCTCGACTATGAGCGCGCGGTGCTGGCGGCGGGTCCGCTCGGCATCATGCAGGCGTGCATGGACGTGGTGATGCCCTATGTGCACGAGCGCATACAGTTCGGCCAGCCGATCGGGGGCTTTCAGCTGGTACAGGGCAAGATCGCCGACATGTACACCACGATGAATGCCTCCCGCGCCTATGTCTACGCGGTGGCCAAAGCCTGCGACCGCGGCGAGACCACGCGCGAGGATGCCGCCGGCGCCATCCTCTATGCCTCCGAGAAAGCGACGCAATGTGCGCTCGACGCCATCCAGCTGCTCGGCGGCAACGGCTACATCAACGACTATCCGACCGGCCGGCTGCTGCGCGACGCCAAGCTCTACGAGATCGGCGCCGGCACCAGCGAGATCCGCCGCATGCTGATCGGCCGGGAGCTGTTCGAGAAATCTTCATGAAGTTTTGCTAATGCGGATCGCGTCTCGGCGCGGCAAATGCCGAGACTGAAAAATTTTCCGAGGCGGAGCGGAACGCCGACAGTTTCGCGATCGAGGTGATGACAAAGCTCGGCCGGTCGCCGATGCCGATGGGGCAATTGCTGCTCCGCGTCACCGGAAAGCAAGCGGACAAGAGCCTGTCCATTCTGTCGAGCCATCCCATGACGGAAGAGCGGCTGGCGCGCATGAGCAGCGAGGATAGGCCGCCGGGTGGCCCGCCACTGTTGACGGCGGAGCAATGGGCATCGCTGAAGGCGATCTGCAAATCCTCCTCCAGCCTCTGATCGTCTACTCCGCCAGATTGTTGATCTTCCTGACAAAGACGCGGACGTCGGCCAGCACCTCGGGCAGCAGCGTCTTGACCTCAGTGACATTCATGCCCGCCTTGATGCGCGGATCGTACAGGATATTCAGGATGTACTGGTCGTAGACGTCGAAAAATCCCATCGAGACATTGTCGTTGAACATGGTCCACGGCACCGCGCTGGTATCGTTGATCGGCCCCAGCGACTGCAACAGTTCCTCATAGGCGCAGTCGAAGAAGACAAAATCGCCGTTGTCGACGGTGAGAATGACGTCGGAATGCTCGATTTGATAGTTGTCGTTCTTGCGAAAGCCGGACAGGCACTGCGGATCCAGCGAGGTCCTGATCTCGCGCGCCCGCTCGCTGCCGTAGAATGCCGTTATGGTGCGATCGAGATCGCGGTCGCGCACCAGCTTGACAACAATGTTGGCGGCCGCGCGGCTCTCGGCCATGGCGATGTCGAGATGTGCGACCCGCGCGCCGATGTCGGCTATGACCCCCGCGAGCTGCGCCTTCCGGTCCCTGCGGTTGCCATCGGCGAACACCCGCACCGGCATGTCGTATTTTCTGATGCGGTCGACCCGGCCGGCCAGTTGGTATTCGGCGCCGAACGCGGTCTTGAAAAATCCGTCCGCGATCTCCTCGTCGGTGAACGTTTTCTGTTCCGCGCGTTGACGCGCGGCGATGGCGGGAATTTCGGCCGCCGCGGATGGCCGGCAGGCGATATCGCCGGACGCGATGATCGCCAGGGCGAGCGCGAAGATTTGTCCCGTGTGCGAGGCCCGGCTGACAAGGCTCATCGTTGCGATGCTGCCGCAAGCGGAGCCGGGACGCAAGGCGTCAGCGCCGCCTTGTATTGGGCCACGGTGCCGCGGCAACTTCGTGGGGCCGGCATCCGCAAACCCCACAGAAAAGGTCATCCGGAGACTGATTGATTTTTGGCCCTTTGCCGTCCGGGTCCCGTCGCTTACTGGAACGCGACCTCGGCAAAGCTCCTGAGCTTGCGCGAATGCAGCCGTTCTCGTTCTTGAGACTTAAGCTTTTCCAGCGCTCGAAGACCGATCTCAAGATGCTGGCCGACGCGGTGGCGGTAGAAGTCCCCGGCCATGCCAGCCAATTTGATCTCGCCATGCAGCGGCTTGTCCGATACGCAAAGCAACGTTCCGTAAGGGACGCGGAAGCGGAATCCATTGGCGGCTACAGCGGCCGATTCCATGTCGAGGGCGATGGCACGTGACTGCGACAGGCGGCGGATGGTCACCGCGTGGTCGCCGAGCTCCCAGTTCCGGTTGTCGACGCTGGCTACCGTGCCGGTCCGCATCACCCGTTTGAGCTCAAACCCGGTCAGCCCCGTCACTTCGCTGACTGCTTGCTCGAACGCGACTTGCATCTCGGCTAGTGCCGGAACCGGCACCCACAGCGGCAGCTCCTCATCCAGCACGTGATCCTCGCGGACGTAGCCGTGAGCGAGGACGTAATCGCCGAGCTTCTGCGTGTTCCGCAGCCCGGCACAATGGCCGAGCATCAACCAGGCATGGGGACGAAGCACCGCGACGTGATCGGTGATGTTACGCGCGTTCGACGGGCCAGTACCAATGTTGATCATGCTGATGCCGCGGGAAGCCTGTTGAACCAGATGAAAAGCCGGCATCTGCGGCGGGCGCTCCGGCGGCGTGTGCGTGGGACCTGGGTTGCCAAGGCTCGCTTTGACCGTGATGACGTTACCCGGCTCGACAAAGGCATCGGCCGCCGGATCACCGGCCGCCATGCGCTCGCGGCAGATGCGCGCGAAGGCGTCGACGTAGAATTGGTAATTGGTAAAGATCACAAAGTTCTGGAAGTGCTCCGGATCCGTTCCGGTATAGTGGTAGAGCCGGTGCAGCGAATAGTCCACGCGGGCAGCACGGAACATGGCGAGCGGCTGTCGCGGGCCAGCAGGCAGCGTGCCGTTGACGATCGCGTCGTCAATGTTAGCGAGATCTGGCGTGTCGAACAAATCGCGCAGCGGCCGGTCGCGAGCTGGCAAACTCGCTGAGACGTTAATGTCGCGTCGATAGGCAAAGTGAATCGGTATCGATTCGTCCGACTCGCCGATCTCGACCGGCACACCATGGTTCTGCATGAGAAGG
>NZ_JBEKXH010000487.1:0-4794 GCF_049512235.1 Bradyrhizobium sp. | reverse complement strand
GGTCGAGATTTCGCCGGGCGCTGCGACCGATCCTGACGTAACTGCGCGAGTCAAAACCCTGCTCGAAGGCATCGGCAAGGTGCCGGTGGTATGCGCCGCCACGCCCGGCTTCATCGTGCCGCGGATCCAGGCGCTGGCCATGAACGAAGCGGCGCGGATGGTGGAGGAAGGCGTCGCCACTGCGGAGGATATCGACAAGGCGATCCGCTACGGTTTCGGGTTCCGCTACGCCGTGCTCGGGCTTCTGGAATTCATCGACTGGGGCGGCGGCGACATTCTCTATTACGCCAGCCGCTATCTCGAGGGCGCGCTCGGCAGCGACCGCTATCGCGCGCCCGACGTGATCGCCCGCAACATGCGCGAGGGCCGCATCGGCCTGCGCACCGGCGCGGGCTTCCTCGACTACACCGGCCTCGACATCGAGGCCTATCGCGAGCAGCGCCTCGGCGCGCTGGTCGAGCTGCTGCGGCATTTCGGCCTGGCCCGGCCGCCGGTGCTGGAGCGGGACTAGGCGAGCGTCTCCGACGTTCTGATCATATCGAAGCTTGCGATGCCCCGCCTAGGCGAAGCGAAGCTTCGTCCGGGTGCGGGAGAGGGAGCGAGAGGCCAACGCTCGTGGCCTGAAATGATAGGTTTCATGGAATCGATCCACTAGATGTTTGCATGTTCGGTCGGACTCTAGGACCAGAGAATGTCGCGCTTGACACTTCTGCTTTGCCAGTTGCTCGTCGCCATCGTCGTGCTGGGGCTGTGGCAGCTCTTGGCCACCGTGCCGATCTTCGGGCGCGTGCTGCTGCCGCCGTTCTTCTTTTCCAACCCCATCGATGTCGGCAGCCAGATCGTCGACTGGTTTGCAAGCGGCGTGATCTGGAAACACCTGCTGATCACGCTATGGGAATCGATTCTCGCTTTTGCGATCGGTTCGCTCGCTGGCGTCATGGTCGGCTTCTGGTTCGCGCGAAAGCCGCTGGTCGCGGCGGTGTTCGACCCCTATGTGAAAATGGCCAACGCCCTGCCGCGGGTCGTGCTGGCGCCGATTTTCACGCTGTGGCTGGGCTTGGGCATCTGGTCGAAGGTCGCGCTCGGCGTCACGCTGGTGTTCTTCATCGTGTTCTTCAACGTCTATCAGGGCGTCAGGGAAGTGAGCCGCACGGTGTTGGCCAATGGCCGCATGCTTGGCATGAGCGAACGGCAGCTGGTGCGGCACGTGTACTGGCCCTCGGCGCTGTCCTGGATGTTCTCTTCGCTGCATACCTCGGTCGGCTTCGCCGTGGTCGGTGCCGTGGTCGGCGAATATCTCGGCTCCGCGGCCGGGCTCGGCTATCTGATCCAGCAGGCCGAGGGCGTGTTCGATGTCGCCGGCGTCTTTGCCGGAATGCTGGTGCTGTCGGCCTTCGTCATCCTGATCGACTGGGGGGTGACCTTTGTCGAGCGGCGCCTCCTGGTCTGGCGGCCGCAGGCGCATGAGGGGCATTAGCAGCTAGACCATGAGGCCCCACGACCGCCTTCTCAAGCGGCGCGCGCTGCTCTACGGTAACGCCATCAAGGCACGGAGGAAATCATGAGGACTGTTCTTGGCAGGTTTGCCGGCGCGCTGCTGGCATTGCTGCTGACCTCCGGCCTTGCGGTCGCACAAAGCAAGATCACGATCGCGGTCGGAGGCGGCGACTGCCTGTGCTATCTGCCGACCGTGCTGGCCGAGCGGCTCGGTGAATACGAGAAGGCCGGCCTTGCGGTCGAACTGGTCAATCTGAAGGGCGGTTCCGACGCGCTCAGGGCGGTGCTCGGCGGCAGCGCCGACGTGGTTTCCGGCTATTTTGATCATTGCGTCAATCTCGCCGCCAAGAAGCAGGCGCTGACGGCTTTTGTCGTCTATGACCGCTACCCGGGCCTGGTTCTGGTGGTGTCGCCCGCGCACACCGGCGAAATCAAGTCGATTGCGGATCTGGCCGGCAAGAAAGTCGGCGTCAGCGCGCCGGGCTCCTCGACCGATTTCTTTCTCAAATATCTCCTGAAGAAAAACGGTCTCGACCCCGCGGGCACGTCGGTGATCGGGGTCGGTCTTGGCGCGACCGCGGTGGCGGCGATGGAACAGGGCCAGATCGACGCCGCCGTGATGCTCGATCCCTCGGTCACGGTGCTTCAGGGCGGCCATCCCGACCTGCGCATCCTCTCAGATACCCGCACCCAAAGGGACACGCTTGCAGTGTTCGGTGGCGAGTATCCGGGTGGCGCGCTCTACAGCGCCACGGCGTGGGTCACCTCGCACGAGAAAGAAGCGCAGGCGCTGACCGGCGCGATCCTGAACACGCTGAGCTGGATCCACGCGCATTCGCCGGAGGAGATCATGGCGAAAATGCCCGCCGAAATCGTCGGCAAGAACAAGGAACTCTATCTCGCGGCGCTCAAGAACACGATCCCGATGTATTCGGAAAGCGGCAGGATGGACCCCAAGGGGGCGGACGCGGTGCTGGCGGTGTTCAGCGAGAGTTCGCCCGAGGTCGCCAAGGCAAATATCGACGTCAGCAAGACCTTCACCAACAAATATGTCGACCAGGCCCGCAAGACGACGGGGATGGATGCGAAATAGAGCGGCATGACGCAGACCGCCATCCACCGCGTGACGACGCTCGACCTGCCCGTGCAGCCCCGGCCGTGGTCGTTCGCCGTTGAGCGGCGCGCCGGCATCGATGCGCATTTTGCCGTCAAGCAGGGCGAGAGGCCGATCTGGAATGGCCGCGTGCTGCTGGCGCGCGACCCGGTCTTTGCCGCCGAGCACTTCAGCGCCAGTTATTTCGAGGCTGATTTTGCCAGCATGCTGGCGTGGCGCGACTGGGGCTTTCCGGACCAAGAAGTGTTCAACGGCTTCGGCATGGGTGCGCTGCGGGGCTCTGACGGCGCGTTCGTGCTGGGTGAAATGGGCCAGCACACGTCGAACGCCGGACGCATCTATTTTCCGTCGGGAACGCCCGACCTCGACGACATCAGGGATGGCGCCGTCGATATTGCCGGAAGCGTCGAGCGCGAGGTCGAGGAGGAAACCGGCCTGACATCGAAGGATTACCGCGCCGGCGCGCACTGGGATTGCGTGGTATCAGGGGTTTCGATTGCGATGATCCGGATTTTGGCTTCCGATCTGACCGGCGCGGCGCTGCGTGCCGGAATCGAAGCCAATCTGGCCCGGCAGCAGCAGCCGGAACTTTCTGCGATCCATCTGGTTCGCGATATCGGCGATCTTACCACGGCAATGCCGCGTTTTGTCACCGCGTTCTTGGAGAAGCAGTTTGCAAGATAACGCGCCGTAGTCCGGATCAGCCATCGGCCGGCGCAAAGCCGGCCGATGGCGATATCCGGGAGCGGCATCGGGTTTCATCCCCGGATATCGCTTCACTGATCCGGGCCACGATCAAGCCGCAGAACCGGAGTGTTGATCCGACATGAGCAAGAAATCCTCGCCATCGCTCGCCGCCGAACTAAAACCCTTTGTCGCGCCGTTCCGCTTCGACGGATCGGGCGCATTCCATCTGAGGTCGCACAAGACCAACGAGAAGGGCGGTCTGGACAAGGACAAGGCCGAAAAGATCCTCGACGCCAACCGCAAGCGGCTGAACGATTTTCAGGAGCGGCTCTACGCGCAGGATCGCTGGTCGCTGCTCCTGATCTTTCAGGGCATCGATGCGGCCGGCAAGGACAGCGCCATCAAGGCCATCTTCGATGGCGTCAATCCGCAGGGCTGCGAGGTCACTTCGTTCAAGCAGCCGACCACCCATGAACTTCATCATGATTTCATGTGGCGCACCATGATCGCGCTGCCGGAGCGCGGCCGCATCGGCATCTTCAATCGCTCTTATTATGAGGAATGCCTGATAACCCGGGTGCATCCGGACCTGCTCAAGGAAGAGAAGATTCCGCCCCGGCTGGTTTCGAGAAATATCTGGCGCGAGCGGTTCGAGGATATTACCGCGATCGAGCGCTATCTCTCGCGCAACGGCACGGTGATCCTGAAATTCTTCCTCAATGTTTCCAAGGAGGAGCAGCGCAAGCGCTTTCTCGAACGGCTGGATGTACCGTCGAAGAACTGGAAATTTTCGATGGCCGACATCAGCGAGCGCGCGCTGTGGCCGCGCTACATGGCGGTGTATCAGGACATCGTCAGGCATACCTCGACCGCGTTCGCGCCTTGGCATGTGGTGCCGGCCGATCACAAATGGTTCGCGCGGGTGGTGATCGGCTCGGCGATCGTCAGCGCGCTGGCGGCGCTCAATCTGCACTTCCCGCGCGCCGACAAGGCCTCGCTCGCGGAATTCGACGCGGTGCGCAAGGCGCTGGAGAATGAGGGCAAGGGCGGCGGCAAAAAGAAGGCGGCGAAATCGTAGGGTCCGTCCTGAAAATCATTCGACCAGCGTCGGTTCCGTCGATATCGGACATGAAACGGAATTGGCGATGAAGCACATCGTGTGGGCCTCATGGTGCAGCGAGATGGCCTTCGCCTTGTCCGATCCGGCGGCGACTTTGACTTTGGGGTGCAGAACCACGCTCGTGAAGCGGCCGCTGCCGTCGGCTTCCTCGATCATGGTTCCGACCGGGTCGTCGCGATACGCGAGCACAACCACGCCGGCTGTTGCGCACAGGTGAAGATACCAAAGCTTGTGACAGGTCGAAACCGAGACAACGAACAGGTCCTCGGGGCTCCATTTGGTCTTGTCGCCACGGAAGCAGGCATCCGATGATCCCTGAATATCGGTCTTGCCGGGCGCGCTGATCACATGCGCCCGTTCGTAGGCACGATAGTCC
>NZ_JBEKXH010000486.1:0-4804 GCF_049512235.1 Bradyrhizobium sp. | reverse complement strand
TGCGAGGAGCTCTTGCGACGAAGCAATCCAGCTTTTCTTGCTGTGGCGGCGATGGATTGCTTCGCTCAATCGAGCGCGCGTTCGCGCGCCCGATTGGCTCGCAATGACGAGCCGGGATGTGCACCCTACATCATAGGCTGATCGCACACATCACGGTGTGGCGATCCGGGTGCCGGCTCACCAAGCGCATTGCGCGATCGAAGGCGCTGCCTTCATAATCGCCCCGTTCCCGGGGGGACTGATGCCTCAACTGCAATCGGCGTTCGGCGTATTTGCCTTGCTCGCAATCGCGTGGGCCTTTGGCGAAAACCGCCGCTCGGTTTCGCTGCGGCAGGCCACGATCGGCCTCCTCGTCACCGTTCTCACCGCCGTGGCGCTGCTAAAACTGCCGTTCGTCGCGCGCGGGTTCGGCGTCATCAATGATGCCGTCGGCGCGATCTCCGCGGCTTCCCGTGCCGGCACCTCCTTCGTGTTCGGCTATCTCGGCGGCGGCGCGCTGCCGTTCGACCTCAAGGCCCCAGGCGCGGATTTTATCCTCGCCTTTCAGGCGCTGCCGGTGGTGCTGGTGATGAGCGTGCTTACCACGCTATTGTTCTACTGGCGCGTGCTGCCGCCTGTCGTGCGCGGCATGGCGTGGCTTTTGGAGCGCACGCTCGGGGTCGGCGGCGCGGTCGGGCTGTCGACTGCCGCCAATATTTTTCTCGGCATGGTGGAAGCGCCGCTGTTCATCCGGCCCTATCTGGCGCAATTGACGCGCAGCGAACTGTTTCTGGTGATGACCGGCGGCATGGCGGGCATCGCCGGCACCGTGCTGGTGCTCTACGCCACGCTGTTGGCGCCGCTGATCCCGGATGCGGCCGCGCATTTCGTCATCGCCTCGGTGCTCGGCGCGCCGGGGGCGATCCTGGTCAGCCTGATCATGGTGCCCGAGATAAAGGATGTCAGGACCGGCGGCGCGCTCGGCGATCCCGAGATGCACGCATCCTCGACCATGGATGCGATCGTCAAGGGCACCTCGGCGGGCCTGGAACTTCTGCTCAACATCGTCGCGATGCTGATCGTGCTGGTGGCGCTGGTCTATCTCGCCAACGCCATCCTCGGATTGCTGCCCAATGCCGGCGGCGCCGGGATTTCGCTGCAGCGAATGCTCGGATACGTCATGGCGCCGGTGTGCTGGCTGATGGGCCTGCCCTGGCCGCAGGCAATCACCGCGGGCAGCCTGATGGGCACCAAGACCGTGCTCAACGAACTGATCGCCTATGTCGATCTGTCGAAGCTCGCCCCCGACGCGCTGGATTCCCGCTCGCGGCTGATCATGCTCTATGCGATGTGCGGTTTTGCCAACTTCGGCAGCCTCGGCATCATGATCGGCGGCCTCGGCACCATGGCGCCGGAGCGGCGCCATGAGATCAATTCACTCGGATTGAAATCGATCGTGTCGGGCACGCTGACGACCTGCCTGATGGGCGCGATCGTTGGGGTGCTGAGCTGACGTCTCACGCGTCATTCCGGGACAACCCACGGGTCGGCGTGCGCCGCCCGACGGGGCTCAACCCGGAATAAAAATGAAAACGTGCTGCTAGAACCGCCGTTCTTTTTTGCCGAGATAGGGCGAGCACAAGGGTTGCTACAAATCGACATCGCGTATGGGGGCGCCCCTTGTGGGCGCCCTCTGCCGGAGCGTCGCGCCCGCGCTTCAGCCCGCGAGTTCAACCGTCTTGAACTCCGCGGGCAGGATCACCTCAAGCAATTCCACGTCGTCCGAATAGTCCATGATCATGTGCTTGATGCGTGGCGGCTGGGTCCAGCTGCTGCCCGCTTGCATCAGCGTCTCGCCCTGCCCTTCCAGGTAGGTTTTGACCCAGCCTTTGAGCACATAGACCATCTGGAAGTCGACGTTGTGGAAATGCAGTTTTGAAACCTCCGCCGGATTGCACGGCCCGATCAGCCGGATCACATGCGCCTGGGCCACGCCTGCGCTGGCGTCGGCAACACCGAGATCGCGGTACTTCGCATAGGCGCGCAAACCATCGGCCTTGAAGTCCTCGTCGCGGTAATGGCTGATCGCGATGCGCTGTTTCGGGCGCGCCCGTTTCGCAGGCGGCAACGCGCCGGCCTTGGCCTTGAGTGGTTTTCGCGCCGTGGATTTTGCCGCGGACTTTCCGCCCACGCTGTTGCGCGCCGGTGATTTTTTCTGTGCGGCGGTGCGGGCCGCGGCCCGCGATTTAGTCTTTTGCTTGGCCATCGGATGCCTCCCTGATGAACGCGCGCCCGGTGTTCGGGAGCGCCGTCGCTGACAGGTTTAGCCGCCGCCGGGCGCTGGCGCAAATTCCGGGCCGCGCTGGTCTCTATCCCAACGGCCCGGCGTTCTGATGAATGGTGAGGGTTCGACCAAGCCAGCATCCTGAGCTTCGCGCGCGGCTCTCAAGGCGGCGTTGGCGCCCATCGCCGCCAATTCCTCCAGCGATAAATCAACCGCTCGCTATTTCATGCTCGAACCTTCGATCGTGCCGAAAACCGTCAACACGCCGCCGGCAATGTAGGGCTCGACAGCCCGCGAAGGCCAACTCTGTCGGACTCAATGCAGTCGGAAAACCCCATCAACGGCCTTGATCTCGGCTGGCTTTATCAAGCCCGAATGGGCGACCTGAACCGAATAGAGCGGGCCTTCCAGCTTCTGCTGCCAGAAAGCCAGAAACTTGAACAATTCCGGAAATTTCGGACAAAGATCGTAATTCTGCCAGACGTATGTCTGCAGTAGCGACGGATGATCCGGCATGCGATACAGGATTTGCGCCGTCGTCAGCCCGTAACCCAGAACCTGTTTCCGGAAATCCTCGGAAACAACCCCAACCCGCGAGACCATGCTTACCTCCATTGCAGGAGCGCATATTCCGAAGTGGCTGCCACCCCACCGGTGGAAATGCGCTCACATGAGAGAATTGTGACGCACGATACCAACCCATCACAAGCCTAAATGTTTAACCATTCGTTGAAAATTGTTGCGTTAGCAGCACCTTACCGCACGTGCTAATACGGGATTTCGCGGTCCGTTCCGGTGCAATTAGTAATGACGGCAAATTGGCAGACCGCTTTATTGAGTGCCAGCTTTTCTGCTAGAAGCCCCTTGCCCCCGGCGCAAACCTGCCTTATGTGCACTTCGCCTATGCTGGCACTCGCTGGCAGGGACTGCCAATTTTAATAAAACTTGAACAACTTCAGAAACTTAGGAGGACTGCATGAACTTCCGTCCGCTTCACGACCGCGTTGTGGTCAAGCGCATCGACGCCGAAGAGAAGACAGCTGGCGGCATCATTATTCCGGACAGTGCCAAGGAAAAGCCCTCGCAGGGCGAAATCACCGCGGTCGGCCCCGGCGGCCGTGACGAAGCCGGCAAGCTGATCCCGATCGACCTCAAGGTCGGCGACCGCGTGCTGTTCGGCAAGTGGTCGGGCACCGAGGTCAAGATCGACGGCCAGGAGCTCTTGATCATGAAGGAGAGCGATATCATGGGCGTCATCACCGACGTTCCCACCTCCAAGAAGAAGGCCGCTTAAAGCCCGTCCTCATCCTGAGGAGCCGGCGCAGCCGGCATCTCGAAGGATGAGGCTACACGCTCAAATCATCTCATCCTTCGAGACGCCCGCCAAAGAGCGGGCTTCCGGGGCTGAGGGTCCAGTTTCAAACGGGAGAAATCTATGTCAGCTAAGGAAGTCAAATTCGGCGTCGACGCCCGCGATCGGATGCTGCGCGGCGTCGAAATCCTCAACAACGCGGTCAAGGTGACGCTTGGCCCCAAGGGCCGCAACGTCGTGCTCGACAAGTCGTTCGGCGCGCCCCGCGTCACCAAGGACGGCGTCACGGTTGCCAAGGAAATCGAGCTTGACGACAAGTTCGAGAACATGGGCGCCCAGATGGTGCGCGAAGTGGCCTCCAAGTCGGCCGATGCGGCCGGCGACGGCACCACCACCGCAACCGTGCTGGCGGCTGCGATCGTCCGCGAAGGCGCCAAGTCGGTTGCCGCCGGCATGAATCCGATGGATCTGAAGCGCGGTATCGACATGGCGGTGGAAGCCGTGGTCGCCGACCTCGTCAAGAACTCCAAGAAGGTCACCTCGAACGAGGAGATCGCCCAGGTCGGCACCATCTCCGCCAACGGCGACGCCGAGATCGGCAAGTTCCTCTCCGACGCCATGAAGAAGGTCGGCAACGAGGGTGTCATCACGGTTGAAGAAGCCAAGTCGCTGGAGACCGAACTCGACGTCGTCGAGGGCATGCAGTTCGACCGCGGCTACATCTCGCCCTACTTCGTCACCAACGCCGACAAGATGCGCGTTGAGATGGAGGATGCCTACATCCTGATCAACGAGAAGAAGCTGTCCTCGCTGAACGAACTGCTGCCGCTGTTGGAAGCCGTGGTGCAGACCGGCAAGCCGCTCGTGATCGTCGCCGAAGACGTCGAGGGCGAGGCGCTCGCAACGCTCGTCGTCAACCGTCTGCGCGGTGGCCTCAAGGTCGCCGCCGTCAAGGCGCCGGGCTTCGGCGATCGCCGCAAGGCCATGCTGCAGGACATCGCGGTCCTGACCGGCGGCCAGGCGATCTCGGAGGATCTCGGCATCAAGCTCGAGAACGTCACGCTCGCCATGCTCGGCCGCGCCAAGAAGGTGATGATCGACAAGGAGAACACCACCATCGTCAACGGCGCCGGCAAGAAGGCCGATATCGAGGCCCGGGTGTCGCAGATCAAGGCGCAGATCGAGGAAACCACCTCGGACTACGACCGTGAGAAGCTGCAGGAGCGTCT
>NZ_JBEKXH010000485.1:0-4836 GCF_049512235.1 Bradyrhizobium sp. | reverse complement strand
TGAATACTCGTGTGCGTGATGGCCGTTTTCTGCACGCGAGGCTGCGGGTGCCACTGGGCATCCGGCATTCCCCACGCCCTCTACTTCAAGGGCGTTGAGTTTCCTGGCAAAAGCTCGGGCGCATCGCGCCGCGGGGCGTTGACGTGTGTCCGGGATGGGCTGTTTGACATTTGCATCGGTAGAGTTTCGTGGCTCAGCAATCCTGCCGCTGCTCCCGGTCGTGATCGCCCGCCAGCGGGTCGGCGCAAGGCGCCGCTCGGCGACAGGCCGCAAGCGAGCGATCCAGTATTCCGATGCATCAACGCTAACGTTGCCAGGTCGTGCCGGGGAAACGAGTGGCGCTCTCCATGCCTGCAGGTCCTGCGACTGTCGGCTTTGCGCCCGCCGCAGAAGCGGCCCTCAAGGACGGCGCCCGCCATTATTCCCAATACCAGCCGGAGAAGTCGTTGGCGAACTGGGGTACTTCCGCCCACACGCCCTTCAGGCGCTTGTTGGCGATGCTGATCAATTCGGGTTGATACAGGAAGCCCGCGGCGGCGTCGGTGGCCAGCATGCGCTGGGCCTCGCCAAGCAGTTTGGCGCGGTCGGCGTCGTTCGCCGCCTCGGTGATCGACTTGTAGAGCGCATCGAAGGCCTCGGACTTGTAGCCTATGTAAAAGCTGTCTTCGGTGAATTTCACGAGATCGAACGGCTCGACATGCGCGACGATGGTGAGATCGTAGTTGTGCGGCCCGGTGAACACCGACGACAGCCACTGCGCCCATTCCACATTCTCGATCTTGGCAATGATGCCGATCTGGGCGAGCTGCGCCGCCAGCACTTCGCCGCCCTGCCGCGCATAGGACGGCGGTGGCAGCTTCAGGCTCACTTCCAACGGCGTCGTCACGCCGGCTTCGGCAAGAAGCTTCCTGGCCTTGTCGGGATCGAACGGATTGATGCCGGTGGTGTCGACATAACCGAGCGAGCCCGGCGTGTAGAAACTGCCGATCGGCACGCCGAAGCCATCGCTGGCACCTTCGATCATCGCCTGGCGGTCGATCGCGGCGAGGATGGCGCGCCGCACCCGCAGGTCCTGAAACGGCTTCTTCCTGTTATTGATGGCGACGATGGTCTTGGCGCGCGAGCCGCCAATCAGCACGGCAAAACGCGGGTCGGCCTTGAACTGCGGCAGGCTGCGCGCGGCAGCGACGCGGGGAAAGGCATCGATGTCGCCGGAGAGCAGCGAGGCGACCTGCGCGGAGGGATCGCTGATGAAGCGGATCGTCACCCTGGTCAGCTTGATGGCGGCCGCATTGCGGTATCCGGGCCACTTGGAAAGCGTGATCGAAGAGCCTTTGGCCCAGGCGGTGAGCACAAAGGGCCCGGTGCCGACCGGCTTGGCCGCGTTGGTCGGCGCGCTCTTGGGCTCGACCATCGAAGCTGTGGCCTGTCCGAGCAGGAACGGCAGGTTGGGCTCCGGATGCTTCAGCTTGATCACGACGGTTTCGGAATCCGGCGTCGTGATCTCTGCGATGCCCTGAAAAAGGCTTTTGTCCTTGTTGGTGCTGGCGGGCGCGGCGGCGCGCTCATAGGAGAATTTCACGGTTTCCGCGTTGAACGGTTCGCCATTCTGGAACGCGATGCCCTTGCGCAGCTTGAAGGTGTAGGTCTTGAGGTCGGGCGCGGTCTCCCAGCTTTCGGCAAGCAGCGGCGCGACCGAGCCATCTTCCTTCACCTTGGTCAGCGTCTCGAAGACGTTGTACAGCGTGACCTCGGCAATGGCCGCGGCGGCCGCATTGGTCGGATCCAGACCGGGCGGCTCGAGCGTCATGCCCATGACGACGCTGTCCTTGTTGCCCTGCGCCGATCCCGCTTGCGGTGACAGCAATAGTCCGACGGCCGCGGCGGCCGCGAACATGACCAGCTTCCTGAACATCCGAATGCTCCTGACGGCACCAACCAGCTAACCCATCGAACCCAGATCGAGCGCCATGCTATCACACCTCGGCGGACACGGGAGGCAACCCCATGATGGTTTCGGCGTGGTGGCAGGCGGCGAAATGTCCGGCGCCGACGGGTTGCAGCACCGGCGAAATGGCGCGGCAATGGGCATCGGCGTGGGGACAGCGTGGGGCGTAGGCGCAACCGGTGGACCGCAGGGGTTGGGAGGCAACCGCCTGCGCTCCGCGGCGCTGCCGGCCAAGGCCAGGGCGCATCCGCGGCACAGCCTCCAGCAAAGCGCGCGTATAGGGATGCGCGCAGCGGCCGAACAGATCCTCGGGCCGGCCTTGCTCGACGATCTTGCCGAGATAGATCACCGCGATTTCATCGCAGAGATAATCGACCACCGCAAGGTCATGGCTGATCAGCACATAGGTCAGCCGAAACTGGTCCTGCAGGTCCTGCAGCAGATTGAGCACCTGGGCCTGCACCGAAACGTCGAGCGCGCTGACCGGCTCATCGGCGACAATCAGTTTCGGCTGGGTGATCAGGGCCCGGGCGATGGCGATGCGCTGGCGCTGACCGCCGGAGAACTCATGCGGATACTTGCCCATGTCGGGCTCACGCAGGCCTACCTGCTTCAGCACCGTGGCGACGCGCGCGCGCTGTTCGCCGCGATCGATGCGGCCGAGCGCGGTCAGCGGTTCGGCGACGATACGGGCGACGGTCTGGCGCGGATCGAGCGAGCCGTAGGGATCCTGGAACACCATCTGGAAGTCGCGCCGCGCCCGACGCAGCTCGCCGGCCGGCAGGCGGTGCAGGTCGCGTCCGAGCAATGACACCTTGCCTGCGGTCGGCGTCTCCAGCGCCATCACCGCTCGCGCGAAGGTCGATTTGCCGGAGCCGGATTCGCCGACCATGCCGAGGCTCTTGCCCGCCATCACCTTCGCGCTGACGCCATCGAGCGCGAGCACTTCGGGCGCGGGCCTGAACAGGTTTTGGCGCGGCAGCGTGTAGCGCTGCACCAGGTCATCGACTTCGAGCAGCGGCCTTTCGGGAGCCGGCGCCGGTGTCCCCGCCATCATGTTCATGGGTTCCTCGCACCCGCCCGGTTCGCCATCGAGAGATCGGTGCGCAGGCAGCGCACCGTGTGGCCGGCAGCGACCATGACCGGCGGCGGCAAGGTGTTTCTGCAGCGCTCCTCGGCGATGGCGCAGCGCTCCGCGAAAACGCAGCCGGCCGGCAGGTCGGCGAGTTCGGGGACGGTACCGGCGATGGTCTGCAGGCGCGTGCCCTTCGGCGCGCCGAGATGCGGCCGCGCCCGGAACAGGCCCTGGGTGTAGGGGTGGCCCATTTCGGCAAACACCACCGCGGTTAAGCCGTTCTCGACCACGGAGCCGCCATACATCACCATCATGCGCTGCACGTTTTCGGCGATGACGCCGAGATCGTGCGAGATCAGGATCATCGACATGCCGCGCTCGGCGACGAGATCGGCAATCAGATCGAGGATCTGCCGCTGGATGGTGCCGTCGAGCGCGGTGGTCGGCTCGTCGGCGATCAATAGATCGGGATGGCAGGCCAGCGCCATGGCAATCGTAACGCGCTGGCGCTGGCCACCCGAAAACTGGTGCGGATAGGCCGAGGCACGCCCCGCGGCATCGGGAAGACCGACACGGTCAAGCAGCGCGATCGCTTCGCGGCGGGCCTCGGCAGCCGCAAGGCCCTTGTGCCGCCGCAGCGGCTCCGCGACCTGGCGACCGATCGTGTGCATCGGGTTAAGGGCCGTCATCGGCTCCTGGAAAATCATGCTGATACGGTTGCCGCGCAACTGGCAATAGTCGGGCTCGGGGAGGCCCACGAGCTCGCGGCCACCGAGCCGGATACTGCCGCTGATGACGGCGCTGTCCGGCAACAGCCCCATCAGCGCCATGGCGGTAACGGATTTGCCGCAGCCGGATTCGCCGATCAGCCCCAGCGTCTCGCCGCGGTTGAGCGAAAAGCTCACGCCGCGCACCGCATCGGCCGGGCCACGGCTGGTGTTGAGCCGAACCCGCAAGTTCTCGACTTCGAGCAGCGGCAGGCTGCCGGTCCGGCTCGCCATCATCGCTCCCGGGCCAGGCGGGGGTCGAACAGGTCACGCAATCCGTCCCCCAGAAGATTGAGGCTGAGCACCGCGGTTGCGATCGCAAGGCCGGGATACACGGCAAGGCTCGGCGACTGAAACAGCAGGCTCTGCGCATCGTTGAGCATGCGTCCCCAGGATGGCTGTGGCGGCTGGGTACCGAGGCCGAGATAGGACAGCGCCGCCTCGGCAAGGATGGCAAGCGCGAACTGGATCGTCGCCTGCACGATCAGCATCGAGAGGACATTTGGCAGCACATGCTCGATCGTAATGCGAAACCTGCCCTTGCCGGAGGCGCGCGCGGCAAGCACGAACTCCCTTGCCCAGACCGCATTGGCGGAGCCGCGGGTGATGCGCACGAAGGTCGGAATCTGGAACATGCCGATCGCGATGATCGACGTCAGCATGCCCGGTCCGGCAACGGCGGCGAGCATGATCGCGGAAAGCACCGCCGGGAATGCGAAGGTGAAATCGCCGACCCGCATGATCAGTTCCTCGACCCATCCCTTGCGCGCGGCCGCCAGCAGGCCCAGGCAAACGCCGAACAAAAGGCCGATGTCAACCGCGATGACGCCAACCATGATCGAACTGCGGGCACCGACCAAAAGCTGCGAGACGATGTCGCGGCCGAGAATGTCGGTGCCGAGCCAGTGCATCGCCGAGGGCGGATTGAGTTTGTGCGCCATGTCGAGTTCGTAGGCGGACCATGGCGTCCAGACCAGCGACAACAGCGCCGCCGATGCGACCACCATGCTGAGGGACCCGCCCGCCACGAAGCTGCGGTGACGAAG
>NZ_JBEKXH010000484.1:0-4851 GCF_049512235.1 Bradyrhizobium sp. | reverse complement strand
CTACGCGCTGGAAAAGCTGACCGGCTGGACCCCGGAGCTTTCGCCAGCCATGGACTCGCCGCTCTACCGCGCGCGCACGCTGGCGGGCGTTACGGGCAAGCCGCGGGGCGAGCGGGTCACTGTGTTCGCGGTCTTGCTTGCTGTCTCGCATGCTGTCTCGCTTCAAGATTCATTCCTCGCCGTCGCGCTTGCGCAGGAGATCCCTGGCGAGATCGGCGAGCGCGGGTCTGGGCAAGGCGGTGAACGGCAGCGGGCGGGTGACGTCGATGGCCGCGAGCCCGAGCCGCGCGGTCATGAGGCCGTTGAGGACGCCTTCGCCGAGCCGCTGCGACAGCTTGGCGGCAATGCCATGGCCGAGCATCTGCTGGATCAGGCTGTCGCTCGCCGCCATGCCGCCGGTGATGGCGACATGGGCAATGACATGACGCATCAGCGCGATCATGCCGAGCGCGCCCGGCCTTCCGCCGTAGAGCCGCGCCAGTTGCCGGATCAGGCGCAGCGAGGCCGCGAACACGAACAGCACGTCGATCAGGGCGCGCGGGCTGACCGCGGTGACGATCGAGACCCGCTGCGCGGCGGTCGAGACCAGGCGGCGCGCCTCCTGATCGAGCGGCGTCATCAGTTCGCGTTCGGCCAGCCGGATCAGGTCGGCGCCGTCGATGATGTCGCCGGCATGGCCCTGCAGCGCGGCGCGGGCCCGCGCCAGATGCGGGTTCTGATGCGCCAGTTTTACCAGTTCCTGCACCACGTCCCGGCTTTCCCGGCGATCGTCGCTCAGCAGCACCGCGGCGGCGCGCAGATGCAGTTTTTCGATCGTCGCCAGGCGGACAAGCCCGAAGATTTCGCGGACGACGACAACGGCAAGCGCCAGCGCGGCGGCGCCGGCAAAGACCAGTCCGAGCAGGCCTAGACCTTGGCTGCGCGCAAACAGATCCTCGATCAGCTGGGTGACGCCAAGCCCGGCGCCGAGCAGGCTCAGTCCCGCGATCCCGCTCCAGAACACCGCGCCCCAGCGCAAGCCGCGCCGCGCCGGGGCGACCGGCCGCTCGACCGGGACCGGCAGCAGGGCAGGGTGGTCGGCTTCCGGGGTGACCTGGACCGTGCCGCGCGAGGGTCGGCCTTTGTCGTCCGCATCGATCACCACCACGCCGGGGTCATCGAGCCTGAAGGTGGCCGGCTTGCGATGCAAGGGAGGCTCGCTCATTGCAGTTTGTCTCCGATCAGAAACTGGAGGGCGCGGTCGAGACGGATGTGGGGCAGCGCCGGACCCTCAGCCTCCCCGCTCTCAAGGGGCGGCGGACGAAAGCGGAGAAAGCGAAAATCGGTCCCTTGCGCCGGGGCGCTGGAGAGGCCGTGAAAGGCGCCATTGCCGGCAAAGAGCGGCTCCGGATCATCGGGCAGGTCGCCCGGAAAGGTCGCGACCTCGGTCAAGCCGTCGAAGGCCTCGCCGTCGGCGCGCTCGCCGGGAGCGGGGGTGCCGAGGATGGAGGGCAATCTGTCGCGGCCGTGCTGCACCTGGGCCTCGCGGGTGGCGCGGACCGCCGACAGCGCGACGACGTCGATATCGGCCCCGGTGTCCGCGGCGCGGGCGACCGCCCGGCTGACGGTCCGCCGCAACACCGCCTCGAGCCGATCATGGCTCGAATGGTGCAGATGATCGGCCTTGGTGGCGGCAAACAGGATGCGGTCGATCCGCGGCCGGAACAGGCTGGAGAGCAGCGTGCTGCGTCCGATCCGCAGGCAATCCAGGATCCCCGCCAGCGCCGCTTCGAGGTCGACCAGGGCTTCCGGTCCGGCGTTGAATGCCGCGAGCGCATCGACCAGGACGACCTGGCGATCGAGCCGCGAGAAATGATCGCGAAAGAAAGGCCGGATCACGACGTCCTTGTAGGCCTCATAGCGCCGGACCATCATCGCCCACAGCGAGCCCTCGGGTGCGGCGCCGTCATCGGGCAGGTCGAGCGGCGCAAAGGTCAGCGCCGGCGATCCCGCAAGATTGCCCGGCATCAGAAAGCGGCCCGGCGGCAGCAGGCTCATGGCGAAGCGTTCGTCGCGGCAGGCGCGCAGATATTCGGTGAACAGCCGCGCCGCCGACAGCGCCGCCTGCTCGTCGGCCGGCTCTTGCGCATGCAGCGTCGCAAGATCGGCGTGCCAAGGTTCCGCGAGCCTGGCGCGGGGCCGCTGCCGCGACAGGCCAAGGCTTTCCCGCGACCATTCCGCGTAAGTCTTGTGCAGCAGCGGCAGATCGAGCAGCCATTCGCCGGGATAGTCGACAATGTCGAGCGTCAGCGTGCGGTCGGCGCCGTTCGGCCGCTGATAGTCGATCACCAGCCGCAATTCGCTGACATCCACCGTCGAGTCCGGCCAGCGGCGCTGCTCGACCAGGGTGCGGACATGGTTCTCGTAATCGAAACGCGGCACCGCGTCGTCGGGCTGCGGTTCGAGCCGCGCCCGCGCGATCCGCCCCGAGGCGAACGGCTCGAAAACCGGAAAGCGGCCGCCGCGGGTGAGGCCGCGAATCAGCGCCGTGATGAAGACGGTCTTGCCGGCGCGTGACAGCCCGGTGACGCCGAGCCGCACCGTCGGATTGAAAAAGTGATCGCCATAATCCTTCAGGGCCCGCGCCGAAAGCAGCGCTTCATCGACAATATCGGAAAGACGGAGGGCCATGCGGCGCGGAAAACCCGGCTTGACGGTGGCAATTGACGGTAGAACTACCGGAAAGTGGCGATTGCCTCGCCAGAATCAAGTTTCATATTTAAGACGCGATTGGCGCCGAGGAGGGTGGGTGCGCATTGACCTCCCCGGAGTGTTGTTTTACCTCAATCCCAGCGCAGCTTGTCGGGCCGCCATGACCGTCTTCCAACTGAAGCAACTCGCCTCGACCTCGGCCCATGCCGCAGCCGGCGCGATCCGCTGGAACTATGATCGCGCCGAGTTGATCGCGGACGGCATCGTGCACGGCATCGGCGTGTTCAGCGGCCTGGTCGCGGTCACGGTGCTGATCGTGCTCGCCGCCGTATTCGCTTCCGCCTACGAAGTCCTCTCGGTGTCGGTCTACGCCGCGGGCCTGCTCATGATGCTCGGATTTTCGGCTGCCTATAATCTGTGGCCGATCTCGAAAAGCAAATGGCTGCTGCGCCGGCTCGATCATTCCGCGATCTATGTCCTGATCGCGGCGACCTATACGCCGGTATTTGCCCAGCTGCAGGATCGCGTGTTTGCGCTGTCGTTGCTCGCCGGCGTTTGGAGCATTGCCGCGGTCGGGATCGTGCTGAAGCTGTTCTTCCCCGGCCGCTTCGACAAGGTATCGGTCGGGCTCTATCTGGCGATGGGCTGGAGCGGGCTGCTCGCCTTCGACGACGGCCTGTCGTCGCTGCCGCGGCTTTCGCTGTGGTTCATCGTCGCCGGCGGCCTGCTCTATACTTTCGGCGTGATCTTTCACGCCTGGCGCCGTCTTCGCTTCCAGAATGCGATCTGGCACGCTTTCGTGCTGATGGGCGCGGCCTGCCATTATACCGCCGTGATGGATCTCGTTCTGGCGTAGCTCAGCGATTTTGAAGTTCTGATCATATCGGCGCTTGCGATGCTGCGCCCCCTCTCCCGCTCTTCGCGGGGGAGGGTTGGGGTGGGGGAAGCTCCGGGCGAAAATCCATCGATCTGATATCGCGGCTACACACGTAGCTAACACCGCCGATGCCGCGCCCCCACCCCACCCTCCCCCGCGAAGAGCGGGAGAGGGAGTGAGAGGACAACGCCCGTGGCTTGAAATGATAGCTTTCATGGAATCGATCCTCTAGAATTTTAAAACCGAAAGCTTGAGGGGGAGGGGGTGCGATGCAGGTGGCGGGCAGAGTGGTGGTCGTCACCGGCGGCGCCAACGGCATCGGGCGGGCGCTGTGCGAAGTCTTTCACCGCGCCGGCGCCGCCAAGGTTGTCGTCGCCGATCTCGATGGTGCCGGCGCGCGGGCGGTTGCGGCCGGCATCGGCGGCGCGGCCTTCGAATGCGATGTCGCTCAGGAGAAAGACGTCAGCCACGTCATCGAGGAAAGCGAGCGGCAGTTCGGCCCGATCGCGCTGTTCTGCTCCAATGCCGGCATCGGCGGCGGCTTCGATCCGATGTCGGAAAATGCCGGCGGCAGCTCCGACGAGCCGTTTGCGCGAAGCTTTGCCATCCATGTCATGGCCCATGTCTATGCCGCGCGGCATCTGATCCCGCGCATGAGAGCGCGCGGGGAGGGCTACTTTCTCAACACCATTTCGGCGGCCGGCCTGTTGTCGCAGGTCGGCAGTCCGGCCTATTCGACCACCAAGCACGCCGCGGTCGGCTTTGCCGAGAACCTCGCGATTTCGCACAAGGCTCATGGCATCAAGGTCTCGATCCTGTGTCCGCAGGGCGTCGATACCGACATGCTGCGCGCGATCCCGAAGGGCCCGCAATCCGGCGACGGCGATTTGACGCCCGGGCAGGTCGCGCAGGATGCGCTGAAGGGTATCGAGCAGGAAACATTCCTGATCCTGCCGCACCCGCAGGTGCTGGGCTACATGCGCAACAAGGCGGAGAATTACGACCGCTGGATCGCAGGCATGGCCAAGATCCAGGCCAGGATGCGCGAGACCTACGGCAAGTGAAGACGCCGAGGGCCGCGCGACCGACACGGCTGTTGCGACAAACGCAGCTGTCATCGCGACGAACACAGCTGTCGCGACAAACACGGCTGTCGCGACAAACACAGCTGTCGCGACAACCACAGCTGTCGCGACAACCACAGCTGTCGCGACAAACACAGCTGTCGCGACAAACATAGCTGTCGCGACAAAGACAGCCTGTCGCGACAAACACAGCCTGTC
>NZ_JBEKXH010000483.1:0-4854 GCF_049512235.1 Bradyrhizobium sp. | reverse complement strand
AGGGTGAGGTTGCAAGCATGAGCACCGTCGCGCCTACCGTTGAACCCGTCACCCCCGCGCGGACCTCGGGCCTGGCGGCGATGTTCGAGCACACCCGCTACGTGCTCGGCGAGAACCGCGTCACCGCCTTCGCGTTCGGCCTGTTGATCGTCATCGCCTTCGCGGCGCTGTTCGGGCCGTATGTCGTTCCCCATGATCCCCTGGCGTCCGACACCGCGGCGGCGCTGAAGCCGCCGTCCGCGGCGCACTGGTTCGGTACCGATCAGCTTGGCCGCGATATTTTCAGCCGCGTCATCGTGGCGACGCGTCTGGACACCTTCATCGCCGTGGCCTCGGTGGTGCTGGTGTTCCTGATGGGCGGCCTTGCCGGCATCGCCGCCGGCTATTTCGGCGGCTGGACCGATCGCATCGTCGGACGCATCGCCGACACCATCATGGCCTTTCCGCTGTTCGTGCTGGCGATGGGGATCGTGGCGGCGCTCGGCAACACCGTGCAGAACATCATCATTGCCACCGCGATCGTGAATTTCCCGCTCTATGCCCGCGTCGCCCGCGCCGAGGCCAATGTGCGGCGCGACGCCGGTTTTGTCCAAGCGGCGCGGCTGTCGGGCAATGGCGAGTTTCGGATTCTGCTGGTGCACATCCTGCCCAACATCATGCCGATCATGATCGTGCAGATGTCGCTGACCATGGGCTACGCCATTCTCAACGCCGCCGGACTGTCGTTCATCGGGCTTGGGGTGCGGCCGCCGACCGCGGAGTGGGGCATCATGGTCGCGGAAGGCGCGGGCTTCATGGTATCGGGCGAATGGTGGATCGCGCTGTTCCCGGGCCTGGCGCTGATGGTCGCGGTGTTCTGCTTCAATCTGCTCGGCGACGGCCTGCGCGACATCGTCGATCCGCAGCGAAGGACGTGAGGGGTATGGGCATGACCGCGAAGCCGCTGCTCGACGTTCACGATCTCACCGTGGAATTCGCCACCCGGCGCGGCATCGTCAAGGCGGTGCAGCACGTCAATATCTCTGTGGCCAAGGGCGAGACGCTCGGCATCGTCGGTGAATCCGGCTCCGGCAAATCCGTCACCTCCTACGCGGTGATGCGGATTCTCGACCGTGCCGGCAGGATCGCCGAGGGCTCGGTGATGTTTTCGGGCATCGACGTCAAGACCGCCAGCGAAGATCAGATGCGCGACCTGCGCGGCCGCGAGATCTCGATGATTTTCCAGAATCCGCGCGCGGCGCTCAATCCGATCCGGAAAGTGGGCGATCAGATCGAAGACGTGCTGCGCCAGCACGTGCAGTCGACGACCAACGATCGCGGCGAGAAGGCGATCGAGGCGCTGGAGCAGGTCAAGATCGCCCGCCCGCGCGAGCGCTATCACGCCTATCCGTTCGAGCTGTCGGGCGGCATGTGCCAGCGGGTGGTGATCGCGCTGGCGCTGGCCTGCAATCCGCAGCTTCTGATCGCCGATGAGCCGACCACCGGTCTCGACGTCACCACGCAAAAAGCCGTGATGGACCTGATCGTCGAGCTGACCAAACGCCGCGCGATGTCGACCATCCTGATCACCCATGACCTCGGCCTGGCCGCGGCCTATTGCGATCGCGTGGTGGTGATGGAGAAGGGCCGCGTGGTCGAAACCGCCCTGTCGGCCGACATCTTCGCCAACCCGCAACACGCCTACACCAAAAAGCTGATGCGCGCGACGCCCCGTCTCGGCGTCTCCTTGCGCGATCTCTTGCCGGAAGAAGAAACCGCGGCGCTGGCTCCTCCTCTTACCTCTCCCCGCGTGCGGGGAGAGGTCGGATTGCAACGCAATCCGGGTGAGGGGGACTCTCCACCAGCTGCGCTCGCCGAGACAGCCCCTCACCCCGACCCTCTCCCCGCGAAGGGCGGGGAGAGGGAGAAGACCGCGGCTGGTGGCTCCGGCAACGGCCACGCTTCCAAGACGCCGCTGCTGCTGGTCGACAAGCTGGTCAAGGAATATCCGCGCCAGGGCGCCACGGCGACGCTGGCGAAATTGTTCTCCCGCGGGCCTGCGGTCGAGCCGGAGCAATTCCGCGCCGTCGACGGCATCAGCTTCCACGTCGGCCGCGGCGAGAGCGTCGGCCTGGTCGGCGAATCCGGCTGCGGCAAATCCACCACCTCGATGATGGTGATGCGGCTCTTGAACCAGACCTCGGGCCGCATCGTGTTCGACGGCGACGATATCGGCAGCATCCTGCCGAATGCGTTCGCGCGGCTGCCGCTGCGCAAGAGCATCCAGATGGTGTTTCAGGATCCGACCGACAGTCTCAATCCGCGCTTTACCGCCGCACGCGCGATCGTCGATCCCATTCAGCAGCTTGGCGACATCAGCGGACGCGACGCGCTGCGTGCCCGCTGCGAGGAACTGGCCGGCATGGTCGGCCTGCCGGTCAATCTGCTCGATCGGTTTCCGCATCAATTGTCGGGCGGACAGAAGGCCCGCGTCGGCATCGCGCGCGCCATCGCGCTGCACCCGAAGCTTGTGATTCTCGATGAGCCGACCGCGGCGCTCGATGTCTCGGTGCAGGCGGTGGTGCTGAATCTGCTGCAGGATCTGAAACAGTCGATGGGGATGAGCTATTTGTTCGTATCGCACGATTTGAATGTGGTACGCTTGCTGTGCGATCGTGTCATCGTGATGCGGACCGGACGTATCGTGGAGCAGGGTCCGTCCGAGCGCGTGCTGGGCGACCCGCAGGACGCCTATACCAGGGAACTGCTGACGGCTATACCGCACCCGCCATTGCCGGTTCACTGAACATGCCGCGTGATGCGAGAATACCGATTGGAGAACAATGCCCGCTGATCCGCTTGATGACTATATCGACGCCGTATCGAAAGCCCTGGGCCTGTCGGTCGACGATGGCTGGAAGCCTGCGGTCAAGGCCAATCTCGAGGTGTCGCTGAGGCTGGCGCGGCTGGTCGATGAATTCGTGTTGCCCGACGATACCGAGCCGGCCTGTGTCTTCGCAGCCTGATCTCGCCATGATCGCAGACAGTGACTTGCTGTCCGCCGCCGCGATTGCCCGAGCCGTCAACGGCGGGAAGCTGTCGGCCCTGAGCGTGACGGAAGCGGCGCTGGCGCGGATCAAAAGGCACGATCCGGTCTTGAACTCGTTTACCGACGTGACCGCGGATCGCGCGCGTGCCAAGGCGCGCGCGATCGATGCCGCGGTCGCGGCCGGACAAAACGGCGGCCCGCTCGCCGGCGTGCCCTATGCGGTGAAGAACTTGTTCGATGTGCAGGGCCTGCCGACCCGCGCCGGATCGAAGATCAACCGCGAGCTGAGGCCGTCGCGGCGCGACGCCACCCTGATCGAGCGCATGGAGGCGGCCGGCGCCGTGCTGGTTGGCGCGCTCAACATGGGCGAATACGCCTATGATTTCACCGGCGAGAATGTGCATGACGGGCCCTCGCGCAATCCGCACGATGTCACCCGGATGTCCGGCGGCTCCTCGGGCGGCTGCGGCGGCGCGGTGGCCGGCGGCCTGGTGCCGCTGGCGCTGGGGTCCGATACCAACGGCTCGATCCGCGTGCCATCCTCGTTCTGCGGCATCTTCGGACTGAAGCCGACCTATGGCCGATTGTCGCGGGCAAGGTCGTTTCCCTTCGTGGCGAGCCTCGATCATCTCGGTCCGTTCGCGCGCAGCGTCGAGGATCTCGCGCTGGCCTATGACGCGATGTCAGGGCCCGATCCGGAGGACGCGGCGTGCGCCATGCGGCCTGCCGAGCCGGTCAGCGCGCTTTTGGCCGAGGGCATCGGCGGCTTGCGGATCGCGATAGCCGGCGGCTATTTCCAGCACAACGTTTTCCCCGAGGCCATGGCGGCGATCGCCCGCGTTGCCAAGGCGCTCGGCACCACCGAGATGATCGAGATTCCCGAGGCCGCGCGCGCCCGCGCCGCCGCCTACGTCATCACCGCGACCGAAGGCGCCGCGCTGCATCTTGATCGCTTGCGAAAGCGGCCTCTTGATTTCGATCCGGCGGTGCGCGATCGGCTGCTGGCCGGGGCCATGATCCCGGCGCCGCTGGTCGGCCGCGCGCACAAGTTCCGCCGCTGGTATCGCGACCGCGTGCTGCAGGTATTCGAAACGGTCGATGTGATCGTCGCGCCGGCGACGCCTTGTGTGGCGCCAAAACTCGGGCAGGCGACCTTCGTGCTCGACGGCGCGGTACTGCCGCTGCGCGCCAATATCGGCATCCACACCCAGCCGATTTCCTTCATCGGCCTTCCCGTGGTCGCCGTTCCGGTCCCGCTCGAGCCGATGCCGATCGGGGTCCAGATCATCGCGGCGCCGTGGCGGGAAGACATCGCACTGCGCGTCGCCTATGCGCTGCAGCGCGCCGGCGCGGTCGCAGCGCCGCGACCGAGAGGAATTTGAGATGGAGGTCGATCTGCCCGAGGTGCTCGCCGAAGTCAGCGGCCAATTTGAGCGCTACGAGCAGGCGCTGGTGTCGAACGACACCGCCGTGCTCGGCGAATTGTTCCGCGCCGACCCCCGCACGCTGCGCTACGGCGTCGGCGAAAATCTTTATGGCTATCAGGCGATCACGGCCTTTCGCGCCGCCCGCTCGCCGATCGGTCTGTCGCGGCGGACCGCGCAGACGGTGATCACGACCTACGGCCGCGATACCGCGGTCGCCTCGACGCTGTTCTACCGCGACAGTGCGCCCGGCCGGGTCGGGCGGCAGATGCAGACCTGGGTGCGGTTTGCCGAAGGCTGGAAAATCGTCGCAGCCCATGTCAGTATCATCGATGAACCGCGGGATCAGAAGACATGAGTCTTGACGATCCTCCGACCAGCGCTCCCCAAGGCCCGGCCGGC
>NZ_JBEKXH010000482.1:0-4882 GCF_049512235.1 Bradyrhizobium sp. | reverse complement strand
CCGGCACCGCAACAAAGCTCTATCAGCTCAACAACACCAATTTCACCTGGACCGATGTTTCGCTCGGAGGTGGGACCTATAGCGCGCTGACCTCGACGGCCAACTGGCAGTTCGCGCAATTCGGCAGCCTGGTGTTCGCCACCCAAGCCAATGCGCCGTTGCAGGTGTTTGACCTTTCGTCGGCGACGGCCTTTTCCAACGCGCTGGGATCGCCGCCGCAGGCCGCTTACATCAGCGTGGTCGGGCGCTTTCTGGTGCTCTCCGGACTGCTTTCGACACCCTATCGCATCCAGTGGTCGGGGCTTAACAGCGTCAATGCCTCCGCAAGCTGGACCTCGGGCATCAACAGTTCCGATTTCCAGGACTTTCCGGACGGCGGAATCGTTCGCGGCGTCGCCGGCGGCGATCAGTCCGGCATCATCTTTCAGGACCAGGCCATCCGGTCCATGGCTTATGTCGCAGGCTCGCCGATCATCTTCCAGATCACGAAGCTGACTTCCGACAAGGGGCTGTACGCGCCCTATTCCATCATCCGGGCCGGCGAAAACATCTTCTTTTTCGCCAATCAGGGTTTTCACAAGATCCCGCCTGGCGGCGTTCCCGAGCAGATCGGGCGCGAGCGCATCGACAAGACCTTCCTGGGCAATCTCGACAACGGCAATCTGCAGCTGTTCATCGGGGCAGCCGACCCGCGCAGCTCCCGCATCTATTGGGCCTACAAATCAAACGCCGGCAGCGCCGGCAACTTCGATACGCTGCTCGGCTATGACTTTGTGCTCGACCGCTTCTTTCAGCTTTCGGTCAGCGGCCAATATCTGCTCGGCATCTCGCAAAGCGGCCTGACGCTGGAGAACCTCGATGCCATTGCGCCCGGCACGATCGCCATCACGGGAACGGCCAACAACGGGGCCGGACTGATCCGGATTTCGGTCGCCTCGACGGCGGCGCTGATCAGCGGCAACGATTACGCCATCGACAACGTCGGCGGCACGACGGAAGCTAATGGCAATTGGCAAATCAGCGTCGTCAGCGCCACGACGTTCGATCTGATCACCAACAGCGACAGCGGCGCGCCCTCGGCCTATGTCAACGCTTATACCTCGGGCGGCATCGTCGGCGGCTCGCTCGACGCCATGACACTGAGCCTTGATTCCTACGCCACCGCGGTGCAGCCGCAGCTTGCGGCCTTCGATAGCGCGAACATGCTGGGGTTTTTCACCGGGCCGAACCTGCAAGGCATCATTCAGGGCGCGGAGCAGGGCACGGATGGCAGGCGCATCACATTGAGCGGGTTCCGGCCGATCACCGATGCCGCCACGCTGTACGGGTCGGTTTCATACCGCGATACTCAGGCGGCGACGCCTATCGTCAGCGCGGAGGTGGGCATGAGTTCGCGAACCGGCCGCATCGATATCAGGCGCGATTCGCGCTACCAGCGCTATCAGGTGAGGATCCCTGCCGGCACGAACTGGACATTCGCGGCCGGCTATGAGCCCGACGTGACCGCGAACGGCACGCAATGACAGCCTACGTTCCGAGCGTCAACGAAACCGATCCGAAAAAGATCATCCTCTCGTTGCAGCAGCTCGCGGCCGGCCGCTCGAACGCAACCGGCACCGTTACGCTTGCGACGGGCTCGGCAACGACGGTGGTCACACCGACGCAATCCGGCATGATCGCTGTGGGATCGCAGCCGATCTTCACGCCGCTGACGGCCGCGGCGGCGGCCGAGCTCGCGAGCGGCAACATGTATGTTTCCGTTGTCGCCAAGGACACGTTTACCATCACGCACACCAACAGCGCGACCGCGGGCCGGACGTTTCTCTATGCAATCCTCGGTTGAGCTTGTTTGCGTCGATCCGGCGCGCGTCCATGAGTTTTGGCCGTTGGCGCGATCCTATATCCGCACCGCGATCGAGCGCACCGATCTCTGCGCATTTGCCGATATCGAAAGAGACGTGCTGGCCGGCCAGCAGCTCTTGTGGCTGGCCTGGAGCGGCACGCTCGAGGCGGCGGCGACCACGCACCTCGTCAAGACCGCGGAGAGGCCGGTTCTGATCGTGACGGCCTGCAGCGGGGCGCAGCGCGAGCGCTGGTTGCCTCTGCTTGCGGGAATCGAAAACTATGCGCGGGCCGAAGGCTGCTCGCGCGCGCGGATTTACGGCCGCAAGGGCTGGGAACGCGTGCTCAAGAACTATCGCGCGGAATATATCATCCTGGAAAGGACACTGTGATGGGCGGACAATCGTCTTCGACGCAGACCCAGCAATCGACCACGGCGCCGTGGGCGACGGGGCAGCCTGCGATCAACGGCATCCTTGGGCAGCTGAATCCACTTATCCAGAACAGCGGGCTCAATCCGACCGAAAGCGGGGCGCTCAGTCAACTGCAAGCCAATGCGGCCGGCGGCAATCCCTACGCCGGTCAGATCGCAGGCTATGCCACCAATCTTCTCAACGGCGGCGGCGCGACCGCCCAGGCACCTGCGCTGCAAAGCGGCCTCTCGACCCTGCAAAGCCAGCTCACGCCCTACGCCAATGGCTCCATGATCGGCAATGACCCGGCGTTGCAAGCGCAACTCCAGCAGATCGCGACCGACACCACCAACCAGGTGAACGGCCAGTTCGCAGCCGCCGGGCGTGACCTCTCCGGCGCCAATCAGATGGCGCTCGGCAGAGGCATCGCGGCGGGCGAGGCGCCTGTCATATCCGGGCAATATAATCAGGATGTCGCCAACCAGATCAACGCGGCAAATACGCTCTACGGAGCACAGAACACGACCGGAGGGCTGCTGTCCGGCCTCAATCAGCAGGGCCTCGCCAATCAGGGCCAGGGCGTGCAGGCCAGCCAAGACGCGCTCGCCGCGCAGAATTATGGCCCGCAACAGCAATTGGCATTGGCGCAGCTCGCGCAGCAGATCCCTGCGCAAAATCTCGGGATGCTCGCCAATATCGGCATTCCGATCGCGGGGCTCGGCACGCAATCCAGCGGCTCGGGGACGACCACGAATAATCCGTCATTGCTTTCGCAGATTCAGGGCTGGGGCGGTCTGTTCTCCGCTCCCGCCAATGCAACATCGGCGGCATCGGGTGCGGCGCAAGCGGGTTCCGGGCTGCTGTCTGGCCTAACCAGCCTGTTTGGACTTTGAGGAGAACTGCATGGGCCTTCTGGACGCATTGCAGGGCGATGGCGGCGGGTTGCTGGCCTTCCTGCGCAACAACGCACTTCATCAGCCGTCTCACGGCGTGGCTCCGGGCGACGTCGCGCCATATGCCGCGCCATCTGGACAGGCAACCCCGGTCGCTGCGCCTTCGCAGCCAGGCGCTCCGATGCAGTCGGCGCAGGCGGCTCCGCCACCAACCAACCTGTTCGGCATGCAGCCCTATCGGATCACGGAAGCTTTGCAGAGCCTTTCGCGCGGCGGTTCGCTGTCGGGCGCCCTTCGCGGCGAGTACGACGATCCGCGCGCGCAACAAGCGCGGGCGCAAAACCTGACGGCGAGGGCATTGCTGGCGAAGGGCATTGATCCGCTGGCGGTGAGCGCAGCGGTCCAGCCCGGCAATACTGAAATGCTCAAGGCGCTGATAGATCAGGCCTATGGCAAGGGCGCCCTGCTTCATGCCGGAGCGGGCAAGGGGAGCGCCGATAACCAGGCCGCGCCGGCAAAGGCCGTCCCGCAACCGCCGCCGCAGCAGCAACCGGCAGCGCCGCCCGCCCGGCAAGCCGCGCCTTCGCCGTTGGCCAATCTGCCGGTGCCGACGGCGCAGGCGCCGCCGATCTTCGTTGCGCCACGCCAGCCGACCGACCTGTCGGTATTACGCGCGACTCTTGCCAATCACGCTGCTGTTGTCGGGAATAGTCCATGACGCTTTATAAATGGTCGCAGACAGCATCCGCCGACGCCACGGCGGATTCAACCATCAACTGGCAGGAAGGCCAGGCGCCGTCATCGATCAATGATTCCGCCCGCGCCATGATGGCGGCCACGGCCAAATACCGCGACGACATCGCGGGCGCCATCGTGACCAGCGGCACGTCAACGGCCTACACCGTTTCGTCCTATGAGGTGTTCGACACATCGGCCCATCTCAATGGCCAGATGATCGCCTTCACCCCGCATGTCACCAACGGCGCCACGGTGACGCTGAATGTCGATAACCTCGGCGCCAAGCCGCTGCGGTCGGCGCCGAATGTGGAATTGCTGGCGGGAACGATCATCCAGGGCACGCCCTATGTGGCGACGTACAACAATAGCGATGGGGCCTTCTATCTGCAGGGGTTTTTCGGAAATCCGTACAATATCCCATTGGGCGGCGGCCTGCCGTTCATTGGAACGACCGCTCCGAACAGTTCGTTCGTCTTTCCCTATGGGCAGGCGATATCCAGGACGACCTATGCCGCGCTGTTTTCGCTGGTGAGCACTACCTACGGCTCTGGTGACGGATCAACCACGTTCAATATTCCCGATTTTCGCGGTCGCGTGCTCGCCGGCAAGGATGACATGGGAGGCTCTGCGGCGGGCAGGTTAACTGCCTATTTCGGGGGAACCGCGACAACCCTAGGGTCAACGGGTGGTTTCGAAAGCCATACGCTTTCGACGAGCGAGATACCGTCGCATGTGCACGCCAACACGCTAACCGATCCGACACACGCTCATTCAACTTATGGGCCGAACGGCTCTACTAACGCCGGAGAGATCGGCTTTAATGGTTCCTACGGAACGGTTGGTCCCTCCGTCAACGCCAGCACTACGGCAGTCGGAACCGGAATAACCATCAATTACGCGGCTCAAGGCGGCGGTGAGCCGCACGCGATCGTGCAGCCAACGATCATCTGCAACTACATCGTTAGGGTAATTTGATCTACCAAGCCGAATAAAGGG
>NZ_JBEKXH010000481.1:0-4885 GCF_049512235.1 Bradyrhizobium sp. | reverse complement strand
GATAGGCGCCTGGCTTGATCGTTCGGAAGAAGTAGTAACCTCGTTCGTCGGTCAACATTCGGCCGCAACCACCGAAATTGGGATCGATCGGCGCTATGTAGGTGTCGTTACGATGACGATAGCGTCCGCCGGCATTGGCCTGCCATACTTCGACCAGGTTATTGGATACAGGTTGGCCGTTGCCATCGAGCACATAGCCGTGGACGATCGTCTGTTCGCCAATCGGGGCACCCTGTTTGGCGTAGTTGAGGATGAGGTCATTATCGAGCGGACCGAGCTCTGCAGGCGCAAATACCGGACCGGTTACCTCCGACAGGGAGTTTTGCAGGGACCAAAGCGGGATGCGCGGCGAGCGCAACACGCTCGTCTTGTAGATGGGCGTATACGCCGGGGGATGAAGATCGCGATCACGCTGGTAGAACTCGGCTTCAGGAGTCATGTTGATGTAACCTCATGAACTTGATAACTACGAGAACCTGCTGCCGCCTTTGGTCGGCTCTGAAAAGGCGGCAGCTTTATTCAGGAAGACGAGTGGCCCCGATCATGAACCCAAAGCGTCCGACGGGCTTGACGAGTTCTCGTCCGTCGCCGCTATGTTGGAACGACGACAGCACCGCCGGCAGCCTCGGAGCGTTTCCTTTCATAGTCTGCCTTCGCCATCGGAACAGCGTTGGGATTTCCGAGATCACTGATATTGATCCGATAGGTTTCCCGGGCAGTCATGGCCGCGACCGCAGCGATGACGGTTATCCCGAAGGCGATGGCCCCGACAGTGAGAGGAATGTTGGCCGAGCCGGGAGGCGCCACGCTTGCAAAGAGTGCGGGAAGCAGCGCCGTGATCGTCGTACCGACATTCTGGGATATCGCCATTGCTGAGACCCGGGTTCGAGTGGGGAATAGCTCGGGATAAAAGCTCGGGAAGATGGCGTTGTAGCCCTGGTAGACGACGCCCCACATCAACAGCGACATGAAAATTGCCAACGGCACGCTCTTGATGCTGATCGCGTAGAGATAGCCGAACGCGAGCAGGCCGGAACAAAGCGCACCTATGATGATGGGAGGCTTGCGGCCGACCTTGTCCGACAAGTTACCAACGAACGGAATGATGAACACGGCCAGCATATTCCCCAGAACGGGAATCCACAGGTAGACGTCTTTTTCAAAGCCGATGCCGTAGGCTGGTTGGACCGCGTAGGCCGCGCCGAATATTGCGGCGACGACCGGAATGACATTCATCAGCGCCATGCAGACCACCCGGAGCATGTCTTTCCAGTTCAGCTCGAAGGCCTGGATGATTGGCGCTCTCGGAACCTTGCCTTGCTGTTCCTCTTTGGCAAATGCCGGCGTCTCCTCAACCTTGCTGCGGATAATGTAGCCGGCGATGATGACGAAGAAACTGAGCAAAAAGGGTATTCGCCAACCCCAGCTATTGAACGCCTCGGCAGGCATGTAGGCCGCGAGCGGCAGGAACACCGCGGCCGCAAGAATCTGCCCGGCCTGCACGCCCTGGAGCGCAAAGCTGGCATAGAATCCGCGCCGTCCGAATGGAGCATGCTCCAGGATCATTGAACTGGCGCCGGAGATTTCTCCGGCAACCGCAAAGCCCTGGATGAGGCGCACGATGACAAGAAGCACTGGGGCCAGCAGGCCGACCTGTTGATAGGTCGGCAGAATGCCGACGGCCATCGTCGAGAAACCCATGAGGAACATGCAGACCAGCAGAACGGTCTTGCGGCCATGGGTATCGCCCCAGTGCCCCAGAAAGAAAGCACCGATGGGCCGGGCAACGTAGCCAACGCCGTAGGTCGCCAGCGATGCGACGATGGCAACGGTCGGATTCTCCGACGGGAAAAATATCTGCGGGAAGATCAGGGACGCCGCCGTAGCGTAAATGAAGAAGTCATAATATTCGAGCGCCGATCCAATCCATCCGCTGGCAGCGGCCTTCTTTGATTGACTCGTATCGTGGGTCGTTTGCGCACTATTCATTGAGAGCCTCCTCCAACTTTTTTGCTGACGTCCCGTTAGCGGGCTTCTTAAAGCTTTTGGGCAGCTGTTTGAGCGTTGTTTTCGCTTGCTTTTAGATGTCGTCCACCAAAGGTCCATTTCCTGCAAAATTCACGTCAAGTGGGTTCATTTCAACGTCAAACGCTTTGATCGCCGCTGCCGCACTTGTTGATTGTGCGGTGCAAGATCATCGCTCTCAAAAACCGTCGGGGCGCAAAACAAGCCCGTAACGGAGCGACGACAACGTGAACCGTCTGAGAGCGGGTTTCAATATCGAATTGGCGAAACCCATCGAAAGCAGTGTTACGATAGCTCTTCGGCGATTTAACACAATTACCTTGTTATGCGACAAACCTAACATCATGTTATTTCGCCCGGCCCCGCAACCTAAGCTTGTTTGGTTCTGATACCAATCCTATTTGGCCAGCTGGGTCAGGCCGGTCGGCGGGCCGTCGACGCCGGTCCAGCCGCCGTCGACAAACAAGGTGCTCCCGCTGACATAGCTTGCCGCGTCGGAAGCCAGATAGGCCACCGCGGTCGCGACCTCATCGGCGCGGCTCCAGCGATTGAACACCGTGTGACCGGCATAAAGATTGTAGATATCGGGCCGCTGCTTGAACGGTGCGGTCAGCGCGGTCTCGACAATACTCGGCGCGATGGCGTTGACGCGAACTCCGAAGCGGCCGACCTCGGACGCAAAACCCTTGACCAGGAGGCCGATCGCGGCCTTGGTCGCACCATAGACCGCAAGCCCAGGCTCGATGGTGACGGCGCGCACGGACGAGCAGGCGATCAGGCTGCCGCCGCGCTGGCCGACCATGATGCGGCCGAAGGCCTGGAAGAACCGCACGGCGCCCTTGATGTTGAGGTTGATGACAGAATCGAGATCCTCTTCGGTATAATCGAGGATGGTCTTGCGGATGTTCAGCCCCGGCGTCGTGACGGCGATATCGAGACGCGGAAATCTCGCGGTCACCCTGGTCGCGAGCGCCGCCACATCGGCGGCACTGGCCGCGTCGCAGATGTCGGCTTCTGCCGAACCGCCCAGCGCGCGGATGCCGGCGGCGGTGGCTTCCGCGGCGCCGCCTTCGAGATCGGCGCAGATCACGCCGGCGCCGAGCGATGCCAGCGCTTCCGCCGATGATTTGCCGATACCGGAGGCCGCGCCAAGCACCAATGCGGTCTTTCCGGTGAGATCGAAAAGCTTGCGATAGTCGGTCACATCAGACCTCCCTTGCTCGACAACCAACGCGGCCGGCGCGGTGCGAAAATGAGGCGCTTCCTGGCTGGCGCTGCGCCGCAAATAGCATTGCAGCAGGCGCGCTCGAATTAAACCAGCCGGCCTGCCAGTTTTAACTTTGCCAATATCGGTTCATATACTAATATATCAATAGTGGTTGAGAGCAAGCATGCCCGCACGCGCGACGAAAAAGACCGAGCCGGCGCATCGTCCGGCCGCCCATCGCCGCGGTAGCCGACCGCGCACGGCAACGGCCGCGTCGAAAATATATTCGGATCTTCGGGCCGAACTGGTGTCGCTGCAGCGGCGGCCTGGGGAGGTCATCTCGGAAGCCGAAATCGCGCTTGGCTACGGGGTCAGTCGAACGCCGGTTCGCGAAGCCATCCTGAAATTGTCGGATGAAGGTCTCTTGGATATATTTCCGCAATCGGGCATCTATGTCGCGCGGATTCCCGTCGCGGCGTTGCCGGAAGCCATCATTATCCGCAAGGCGCTTGAGGCGACCACCGCACAGCTGGCGGCGGAGCGTGCGACCTTCAGCCAGATTCTGGTTCTGCATTCGATCCTGGAGCGCCAGCGCGAGGCCAACGCGGCCGCGGACCGCGGCGCCTTCCATCAGTCCGACGAGATGTTTCATGCAACCATCGCGGAGGTCGCCGGATATCCAGGCATTTGGACGCTGATCCAGCAGGTGAAGGTTCACGTCGACCGCTATCGCCTGCTGACCCTGCCGCAGCAAGGACGGATCGCGCGGACGATCGCGGAGCATGAAGCGATCCTGCGAGCCATCGAGGCGCATGATCCCGCGGCCGCCAGGATCGCGTTGGAAATCCATCTCGAAAGCCTGCTTACCCATATCTCAGCCACGCAAAGTCTCAATCCGGAGTTCTTCGACGAGCGCAGCTGACAAGACAACGGACGCGGCCGCAACAACAGCCGCGCAATCGGGAGGTTACAGCATGAACGGTGTTTTCGGTTGTTCGATCCTGGCTGGCATTGCGATCTGATGCGCACGAGCGCAATCGACGTCATGTTGACGGATGCGCAAGTGCCGATCGCACTTGCGCCGCCCGCCAGCTCGGAGCTCACGCCGCTTCGCTTCGTTGATCGCACAGCCGAGAGCCTGATCGTCGCCGCACTGCTCGGCGAACTCGTGCTGGTGCTGGCCAACATTGTCGCCCGGGTCTTTTTCCAGCATTCCTTCCTGTGGACCGACGAAATCGCCCGCACGGCGTTGTCGATCATGGCCTTTATCGGCGGCGCGGTGGCCTATCGGCGGCGCGATCACGCCTTCGTTCGTGTCATCCTGAGCCGGCTTCCTGCCGGCGGCGAGCGTGGCTGCCTCGCGTTCGCCGACGTCGTCGTGCTGTTCGTCGCCGGCATCACCGGCTTTGTTTCGATCGAATTCCTGATCTCGAGCTGGGACGAACTGACGCCGATCTTCCAGATGCCGGCGGCATTGATCGCGTTGCCGCTTCCGGTCGGAATGGCGCTTTTGATGCTCTATGCGGCGGTCAATCTCAGGCGCGATCACGGCGCGATGGCGCTTGGCGTCGGTGCAGTCTTTGTCGCGGTCGTTACCATCGCCGCACTGACGCGTGACGTCTGGCTGCCCTTGCTGGGAGAGGACGCCGCCAT
>NZ_JBEKXH010000480.1:0-4925 GCF_049512235.1 Bradyrhizobium sp. | reverse complement strand
AAAAACCTGCGGCCAGTTTCCTGGCCGCAGGCTCACTTCTTGCGATGGTGACCATATGCCAGTGATTTGCCCGACGTGTCAATTCTTTTTTGCAGAGCGCGTCGGATGGGTTGAGCCCTCTGCGAAACCCATCTCTTTCGCAGGTCGAGACGGGCAGGTAATGCTCAAGTTGTCTTCGGCGATCAGTTGCGCCCAAGAACCCTTCTACAGCGATTGGCAGGGTCCGTCATTCAGGAAGAGAAATTATCATCGACGAAAATCTCCGCAAATCATTGCGGGGTCAATGTTACACCGCTCGATCGAGCCGTTTCGAGATTTTTTTCCACACCGCTCGGATGGCTGACGGCGTGTCCGAGGCGGCTTTTCGCGGAAGTTCTTCACCCACGACTTCTGTCGCAATAAATGTCTCGAGAAAATATGTCATGCCGGCACTTCCGCCTCGGGAGGAAGACCTCCTTCGTCGGGCTCCCGGGCCACTATCGCATTCGAATTCTCTGTCCAGGGTTCGCAAGCGTAGATCGTCCCCTCGTCGCCGAAGGTCGCGAGGTTTTCTATGATGTCAGAAATTTTTCTTACTTGCCCCATATCGAAAAGCCTCCCGATCCATTGGGACGGGGCAGGCGTTGCGCGAATTCAGGTTCCCTTTCGATCGCCTTGAGCAGCGTCTCGTTGGCTTCGGCCCCAGGCAAATCCCGCGGCCGCGCCGGACGGCCGCGGCTCGAATACGACTAAATATCGTGCTCGGTAAAATCGGGCTGAACGCTGTGCGCGATGGCGCTCATCTTCGCATGATCGGCTCTAAGATACCCGTAGGCGCTGAAAAAAGCCTTCTGTGCGAAACAGCGTTCAATTGTCTCGAACATGGCGGATACATTTTTAAATTCGGCAATATGATCGGTCTCGTCGTACATCACCAGCGGCACCTCACCAAAGAATGGGGAGGCGCTTTCACAGATGACGATGTAGAAATCACCGCCGCCATTGGCAAAAATCGGCAACCACGATCGGTGCCACAGGCTGTGGGTGCTGACCGAATGATAGACGGTGACCGCTTTTTCCAGATTCATCCAGTAAAAGCCCGGAAAAAAACTAATCTTTCCGAGCAGGTCCTTGCCTGCTGTCGTCGTTGTGCCGTCGCAGTAGGCATAAAGCTGAACCAGGTCTTTCGGCGGCCGCAGCCCGAGCGCGCGGATCCGCGCCTCCACCTCGGCCGGGCTCAACCCGGGGCGTCGGCGATCGGCGATCAGCGATCCGCACGCCCGCAGGTGACCAAAGATCCGGTCGACGGCGGTTTCGAGATGGCTAAGCATGGGCCTCTGGCTTGTCCTAAGGCGGTGGTGATATCCCGACACGGAATTGATCATGATGTCCTAACGGCTCGGTCGAAATAAAGTACAGGCAGCTCCTTTGCAACCACGACCGCGGCATCCGCGGCGGCGCGTGCTTCAGCCTTGAGGGCCGAACCGATTTCTCCAGCGGCGCCCGCGCGTTCGACGGTGCCGGCCACCTTGCCAGCCCGCTCGAGCACGCCCGCCGCACGAACGCCCGCCAACGGGACGCCAGCCGTAAACAAGGTCGACAGATCGCCGGCCACACCGACCGGATCCTGCTCGAAGGTCCGCTTCAGATTCTCTGGGCTGCCGTACCGATCGGCAAAATAGTGGCCGAGCGCGTCGGCATATTTCTCATGCTCGGCGCCACCCTTGATGCCGGCCTTTTCCAGCACGCCAAGCCCAAGGTTTTTGAAGCCCTCCAGCGTGTCGACCGGATGGATGAACGGCTGCACCACGCCTTTGCCGAACGCATAGGCGCTGGCCGGAACATTCGAGATCGCCTTGCCGATGCTCGCGCTGGCGCTGTCCGCCAGCCGGTTCACCACCGGCAGACCAGACGAAAACGGGCCGCCGTCGCCGATCAGCGGGCCACCCATGTCAGGCAGGTCTTTCGTCCTGTCCGATGGGCTGGGCTGGGAAGCTACGGTTGGCTCTGCCTGCGGAAAGAACAGCGGCGGCGGTGGCGCGCTGACGAACGGCTTCATCCAGTCCGGCACCGCCGATGGCGGTTTTGGCGGCGCGGGCTGGCCCGCATCATTCGCTGTTGCCAGCGGAAAGATCGGCGGCGCGCTGCCCCAGGGATTGCCGGCCGGAAGCTGTAGCGGCGTCGCCGCCGCCTGCGCTGCCCCATCATGGGCCGGCGGAAAGATCGGCAGCGCCATCCACCAGGGATCGCCTTGCGGCGACGGCAGCGGCCGCGGTGGTGAGGCGGCAAGGATCGGCGGCGCGTAAGGGTTATACCTCGCGCCGTCCCAGGCCGCGTCTGCCAGCGGGGGGTCTGCGCTATTGGCTGCGGGAAAGATCGGCGGACGAAATCCCCACGCGTTGCCAACCGGGGGCAGCGGAAGCGGCTCTGGCCTGGGCGCCGCGAAGATCGGCGGCGCCCAGGGATTATACCACATCGCATCAGCCACGGCCTTAGCTCGTCGCCTCGGCGGGCTCGCGCCGGTCGGATCGGTTGCCGACCGGGTGCGTGACGATCTCCATCGGCCGGTCGAACTCCGCGACCGCTTGCTCCAGCATCGACTTGAGATCAACGACGGACATTTTTCGCATGGCTACCCACGGTGTTTTCACGGGTCGTTTCGGCCGCCGCCGGCATGCAGCGGCGAAGCCCGCGAATGAGCAAAGCGACATCTGAGAAGGGAGGTCCGGTGAGGCGCGGAGGCACGCGCTGTCAGTGAACAAGGGCATGATCCCTCATCCGCCATCAATTCAGGCGCGAGCGTTCATCCTTGATCGCAAGGGCTTGTGTGCGCATGGAGCCTGGCCACACTACAGACCGGCAGGTTCGCGCGCCGCTGACAGAGAGGGTCCCGACCTCGGCGTAACGGCAACAGGCCTGGCGTCGATGCGTGGCAGAAGGCCGGCTCGCCAATGGCGCCGCCGTCCGATGCTGGAATGTGGGAGACAACAAAAAACCCACGGCCAATTTTGAGGCCGCGGGTTTTGATCACTGCGATGATGGCAATATAGCGGTGATTTGCCCGACGTGTCAAATCTTCCGCTTCCGCGCGTGTTCAGATCGTCCCACTGGGCTTGCCGTCAGTGCTGAACGGCCGCGGCTCGAATACGACTAAATAACGTGCGCGGTAAAATCAGGCTGAACGCTGCGCGCGATGGCGCGCATCTTTGCATAATCGGCTTCAAGATACCCTTCAGAGCAGAAAAATGCCTTCTGTCCAAAACAGCGCTCAATTGTCTCGAACATGGCGGACACATTTTGAAATTCAGCAATATGATCGGTCTCGTCATATATCACCAGCAGCACTTCACCAAAGAAGGGGGATTCGGGCTCGCAGATCACGACGTAGAAATCACCGCCGCCATTGGCAAAGATCGGCAACCACGATTGGTGCCACAAGCTGTGGGTGCTGAGAGAACGATAGACGGTGACCGCCTTTTCCAGATTCATCCAGTAAAAGCCTGGGAAAAAATCAGTCTTTCCGAGCAGGTCCTTCCATGGTGTCGTCGCTGTGCCGTCGCAGTAGGCATAAAGCCGAACCAGATCTCTCGGCGGCCGCAGCCCCAGCGCACGGATCTGCGCCTCCACCTCAGTCGGGCTTAACCCCGGGCGTCGGCGATCCGCGATCAGCGATCCGCACGCCCGCAGGTGATCGAAGATCCGGTCGACGGCGGTTTGGAGACGGCTCAGCATGGGCGTCAGGTTTGTCCTAAGGTGGTGGTGATATCCCGACACGGAATTGATCATTATGTCCTACGTTATTGTTACGATAGAACTCAGACATTGTCCCGCCCTGTCTGTGCTGCTCTGGCCTGGGCACCGGGGAAGTGCTCGCACCTTTGCCGCCTTCCCGGAAAGCCCGCGAATGAGCAAAGCGACATCTGAGAAGGGAGGTCCTGTGGGGCGCGAATGCACGCGCCGACTCGTGAGGTGAACAAGGGCATGATCCCTCATCCGCCATCAATTCAGGCGCGAACGTCTATCCTTGATCGCAAGGGCCTGCGTGCGCGCATGGAGCTTGGGATGGCGGGTTGCGGCTTTCGCCTTCGCGATAGACGCTTCGGCGGACAGGTCGCCTCCAACCGGCGTACGACTACAATATCCCAAATCGCCTCTTGCGTTCGGCGGTTTCGGCAAGCTGTCGCAATTCGGCTTCCGCCAGCCTGCCGTTGGTGACAATGGCGGTGAGATGATCCCTGACCTTGCCGACGATGTTGATCGCCAGGAACAGCTTTTCGCGGGCGCCGACGTCGTCGATCGTGGTGGCGCGCCAGGCGGCCGTGTAGCTGTCCTCCAGCCCCTTGAAGGCTGTCGCGAGCAGATCGCTCTCGAGCAATTGCCGGGCGCGGACGCCTTTGGCGGCGGCCTCCGAAAGGTGATGCTCATTCATTCGGTTTGACCTTCGTGAGCGGCCTTCAGCGCGGCCATTTTGGCGTCTTGCGCCTGCGCCGTGGCGGCGATGCCGAGCGCGGTCTCAGTGAGGCTCGCGTGGTGCTGCGCTTCGGCGTGGCGCGCCTTCTGCTCGGCCGCGATCGACATGGGCATCGATCAGCGCCAGCTTGGCGTTGAGTTCGGCCTTGACCTTGGCGATCTCGATATCGGCCTGGGCCTTGATCTACAGATGTAGGGCGTCGGTCCGGGCTTTGGCCTGTTCGAGCGCGGCTTGGTGGCGTTGGATCGAATCGCGGCTGGCGCGGCCTCGTAGCAGATGAGCAACGCGGCGTCCGGGAACGGAGCACGGATCCCGCTTGCGAAAACTTCGCCGATCGAGAAGCCAGCACATGAAAAAACCTGCGGCCAGTTTCCTGGCCGCAGGCTCACTTCTTGCGATGGTGACCATATGCCAGTGATTTGCCCGACGTGTCAATTCTTTTTTGCAGAGCGCGTCGGATGGGTTGAGCCCTCTG
>NZ_JBEKXH010000479.1:0-4926 GCF_049512235.1 Bradyrhizobium sp. | reverse complement strand
TTCAAGACTTCTTTGCCAACGCCGACGATCTGATCCGCGAACGGCGCGCGCTCGGGCAACGGGCGGCCGCCATTCGCGATGGTCTGGTGGCGCTTGGAGCGACTTCGGCGTCCGACCAGACTCTCGACACTTACCTGGAACCGCTGCAGCGGGACGCGCAGGCCACCCTGCTCACGGTTCTCGATCCGTCCGGCTCCTCCGAACAGAGCCTGTCCGGCCTCGTCGATGTGGCGGGTCCCGCGACCGGCAGGCTTGCGCAGCTCGCGATGTCCGGGCGGTCGAGAAGCGGCGGCGATGCGACGTCGCAGCCCGGGGACGCCGCGCCGCGAAGATTCACCGGTGCGTCGCAAACCGCTTCCAATTCGGCGGCGGCCATCGACACGCGGCTGCTGCTGGTTTCCAAGAAGGCCGAAGAGGTGGCCAAGTCGCTGCCCGCCGGCAACCCCGCCGCGGACGGCCTCACGCGGATCCTGGTCGTCACCGCCATCGTGCTGATCGCGGGCACGCTTCTGACCGGCTTCACCACGCGATGGGTGGGCGGTCCGCTCGATACCATCTCGGCGGCCATGGCTCGCCTGGCGGGGGGCGGTGGCGCGGTCGAAATACCCGATATGAAGGGGACGGATCAGCTCAGCACCATGGCGGCAGCCCTCAAGGTGTTGAAGCAGAATGCCGACCGGATTGCGGCACTGGCGACAGCCATGACGCGGATCGCCGGCGGCGACCGATCGGTCGAGATTCCGGAGTTGCAAGGTGCCGGCGAGATCGGCGCGATGGCGCGTAGTGTCCAGGAGTTCAAGCAGAAGTCCGACCGCAGCGAAGACGGATCGCTGACCAGCGTGAAGATTCGGAGTATTGCCGGCGTCGTCGCCAGGGCGGCCGGAGGCGATCTCACGGCCCGGGTGGCGGTTGACGGAGTCGCCGGTCCGCTCAAGGAGTTTGGCGACCAGATCAACCTTCTGCTCGATAATTCGAGTACTGCCGTCAAGGAGCTGGCGGAATATGTGCGTGGCGTGGTGGTTTCGCTTTCCGAGACGCGCGCGGCGGCGGACAAGGTTTCGGCTGGATCAAAGGTTCAGACCGATACGGCAGCGAACGTTGCGGCCGACCTTGCCCAATCGGTGATCGCTCTCAAGAATATGTGCGCGACCGTGGCGCTCGCCAAGGGCGTGGCCGGCAATATGTCCGAACTCTGCGAACAAGGCCTCGTCGCGGTTGATCGACTCGCGGCCCTGGTCGAGCAGATATTCTGGAGCAGCCGGAGCATCAACGAAAAATCGCGCGTCATCGCCGAGATCGCCAGCCGCACCCAGTTCCTGTGCCTCAATGCCTCGATCGAGGCAGCTCGCCTGGGCGAGCAAGGCAAGAGCTTCGCTGTGGTGACCCAGGAGGTCGGCAAGCTGGCCGAGAGCGCCAGTCAAAATTCCAAGCAGCTGGCTGCACTTGTGGAGCAGGAAAGTTCAGCCTTGGCAGATGGCAAGGCCACGACGGATTTGGTGTGCCGCTCCATCAAGGATCTCATCGACCAGTCGCATCGGAGCACCGATATCATCGACTCATCGGCAGCCGGGCTCGACGATTTATCGGCGCGAGTCAGTCGGTTGGAAAGCCAGGTTGCTCAATTACGCGGCGGAGCCAACCAGAGTGCGGGCGCAACCAAGGACATCACGGTTGCGATCGACTGGATCGAGAAATCAGCGGAAGCCGCGCGGTCGCGGATTGCCAGTCTGAGGCTGGATGATTGGCAGGGTGCGAGAATCGCCGGCGCATGATCCCCGCGAGCAGCCGGGATCATGCTATTCGATCGCATATAGAAACGGTGACAGTGCACTTAAAGCCGGGCCAATTAAATGCAACTGTCAAACTTATTTGCTACTCCATCCCGTGTGCCGCGCTATGGAAAAGACAGGCGAATTCGGCGTCTGCCGATGATGCCGGGGCGCTCAGGCGAAGCTCACGAGCGCGAGACGGTATAGGGGTGCAATAATGCATCCCAAGGAACGCTTTGACGGTGGCTCGGCAGTCCGGCGGCTCGCGGATTAACCTCCTGCTCGATGCGGCGTCCGGGGGGCATCGAGCCACAAGCGCCATCAACGCCTGCGGAAATAAAGCTTCACCTCGGCCAGCGCCGCCGCTCTCGTCCTGAACAATCTTCCCGCAAAACTCTTCATCGGGCTCCAGCGCGGACCTTGGGGTGCAATGCGGCAGCGGCCTTCATCGTCTTCCAGGATGCGTCCAATGATTTCATCGTGGTCCACCCACCTCAGCCACCACACCCCAATGTCAAGATTGTCCGGTTGAAGTTTGATCCGAGCCATGGGCGTTCATGATTTCGATGATCCGCTGCTGCGCAAAAATAACTGGCTTCGCGAAGCATTTGTTCCGTCGGTTCAGGTGATTCGCCGGAACCTTGCCCGGGGGAACGGACTTCAAGCATTGAGCAGTTATGCTCTTGAACGTCTAACCCTGTGAGTATCCGTCATTCTTGCACCATCCCACATTCAGCGCCTGATCGAGCGGGCGCGGCAGTTTTCGGCGCTGGCGTTCGAGGCGGCGTCCAAGGCCGATGAGCTCGCTGCGATCGATCCAAACCTGTGGTCGGAATTTCATCGTTCCGGCTTGGCGATGGCGGCGTTTCCCGAGGCCCTTGACGGCGCCGGGCTGTGCGAGAGCAGCCATCAAGCCGACCTTTGCACCGTGCTTCGCCTGCTCGGGGCCGGTGATCTGTCGATCGCCCGCCTGTTCGAGGGCCACGTCAACGCCATTTCCCTGGTCACCCGTTATGGTACGAAAACGCAGCTGCGTTCGCTTGCTGCCGCGGTCGCGCGTGGCGCACTGTCCGCGGTCTGGGGGGCGGACGATGCCGCCGGGTTGAAGATCCGGGGCGAGGCTTACCCTTCGGTGCTCGAGGGGCGAAAAATCCTCGCCTCCGGAGCGGGCTTGGTGACGCGGCCTCTGGTCACGGCGGAGGGCTCGAGCGGCCAGCTGATGTGCCTTCTGAAGCTTGCCGCCGAGCACCCCGCCGATCTCAGCCAGTGGCAAGCCCAGGGCATGCGGTCCACGGCCACAGGCACGGTCGAACTCACAGGCGTCGTCATCACCGCCGAGGAAATGATCGGGGATGCCGGCGATTTCATGCGCCAGCCGTTTTTCTCCGGCGGGGCCTGGCGTTTCTGCGCCGCCCAGCTCGGGGCGGTGGAATGTCTCGTCGACCTGTTCCGCGGCCATCTCGTGGCACGCGGCAGAGCTCAGGATCCCTACCAGCTCCAGCGCGTCGCTCGTTGCGCCGCATCCGCCCGAACCGCACGCTTCTGGGTCGAAGAAGCCGCCCGCCGGTTTTCCGCCCAGGAAGAGGATGACGACGCCACGGTCGCATTTGCAAATCTGACCCGCACGGTCGTGGAGCGATCCGCGCTGGATGTGATGGAAATAGTGCAGCGGGGCGTCGGGCTTTCGTCCTTCATCAGGCCCAACCCGATCGAGCGGATCGCCAGGGACCTCGCCACCTACCTGCGACAGCCGGTTCCAGATCGGGCGATGAGCGACGCCGCCCGCGCCGTGCTGGATTCGCCCTTGCCGATCGGAGAATTTTGTTGAATGCCCGCAACTATCTCGACTTGCTCCGGCAGATGCCGATAGGTTCGGTCGACGACCTCACCGCCGGGCAGCCGTTCGTGGTGCTGGCGCCGCATCCTGACGACGAGGCGCTGGGAACAGGCGGACTGATAGCGGCCGCCTGCGAGGCAGGTCAGGCCGCGGCAGTCGTGGTCATCACCGATGGCTCGGGGTCGCATCCGCGCTCACAGCTTTATCCGCGGCAGCGGCTGATCGACCTCAGGCGTCGCGAAGTCGAGCGGGCCGGGGCGTTGCTCGGATTGGCGCCCGGCCAGGTCAGTCACCTCGGGCTTCCGGACACAAGGGCGCCCAAGGAGGGTCCCGCGTTCGATGCCGCGATCTCAGCCATCACGGCGATCGTTCGGCAGGCCGGCGCGCGGTCCTTGTTCACGACGTGGCCGGGCGATCCGCATTGCGATCACGAAGCCGCCGCCCTGATGGCGCTCGCCGTGGCGCGGCGCCTGCCCGAACTCAGGCTTTGGGCCTATCCCGTCTGGGGTTGGCACCTGGACCCGCTGCTGCCGGTCGAGCGCCCGCGGCCGCGGGGTTTTCGCATCGATATATCGCGCCATCAGGTCAGGAAGCATGCGGCGCTCGCCGCCCATGTCTCCCAAATGACAGATCTGGTCAGTGATGACCCGGACGGGTTTCGCTTCAGCGCTGCGACGCTTGAGCCCTTTCTCGGACCCTTCGAATATTTCGTCGAGATGGCGCGATGAGCCGGAAAACGACCACCCTTACGTCGGACTATTTTGAGGACAAGTACCTCGGCGACATCGACCCCTTGAATTTCCGCAGCAGCGACTACGAGCGGAACAAGTATGCGGCCACGGTCGCAGCGCTCGGAAAACAAAGATACCGGAGCGCCCTCGAGATCGGCTGTTCGATCGGGGTGCTGACCGGCTTATTGGCCTCGCGATCCCAGGAGATCACGGCGATCGATGCCTCGGCGACGGCGATCGCGGCGGCGCGGCAAAGCGGGATTGCCAACGCTTTGTTCATCACCGGCTCGGTGCCGCGCGATTTCCCGCCGGGCCGCTTCGATCTGATCGTTCTTTCGGAAGTCCTTTACTACTTCGTCGCCGGCGACCTCGCCCGCGTCGCCGAACGTTGCGGCGAGGCGCTTCAGTCCGACGGCGAGATCGTGTTGTGCCATTGGCTGGGCGAAACCGATTATCCCCTGACCGGCGAGGCCGCGAGCGAGATCTTCGCGCGCCACATCTCTAGACGATTGCCGGTTCGGACGATCGTTCGCGATGATGTCTACCGGCTGGAACGATTTTCGCGCCAGGCGGGGGTGGGGGGTGGTGC
>NZ_JBEKXH010000478.1:0-5438 GCF_049512235.1 Bradyrhizobium sp. | reverse complement strand
CCCTCGATGGGCAGATCGAAGGCGGTTTCGGCCGGATAGGTTGCGCCGTGCACGAACAGGAGAATTTTATTCGGGGAGGTTTCTGCGCCCGAGGGATGCTTGTTGCGCACGAACAGCTCAATCCCCGGCTCGCCGGAGGGGATCATGACGTCTGTTGTGATCAGCTCCCGGCTCCTCTCCTGTGCGGCGGCGCCCGCGAAGGCGCCTGCCACAAGACACGCCAACGACATCTGAAGAAACCTGCTGGTCATCGCAGTGCTCCCGGGACATTCTAATTTGGGGCCGCCCGTTGCGCCGCGCGCGCTCGAGCCGACCGGAGACCCCATGCTCGATTCGGTCGAAGGCAGCGTCAAGGATAATATGGCCCCCGGACAGGCCGTCGGCGCCGCCCTCAGGCGGCGAGATGCCGCGCTGCGGCGAGGCCGGCGAGCGCCTCGGTGAGCTTTTCACGATCGAGCGGCTTGATCAGGAAGCCGTCCATCCCGGCTTCGAAGCAGGCGTAGCGATCCTCCACCAGCGTGTTGGCCGTGAGCGCCAGGATCGGCGTCGGCCGGCCGTGCTGGCCTATCTCGCGCTCGCGGGCGCGGATTTTCCGGGCGGTCGCGATACCGTCGAGTTGCGGCATCTGGATATCCATCAGCACCAGATCATAGGGCGTGCCGGCGGACCGGGCGGCCAGCCAGGATCCCAGCGCCTCCTCGCCATTGGTGGTTATGACGACCTGATGTCCCAGCCGGGTCAGAAGATAACGCATCAGAAGCGCGTTGATCTCGTTGTCTTCCGCCACCAGGATTGAAAGACCGTGCGTTGGCGCCGGGGTTGGGGCTTCGGCGTGCTGGTGCAGCTCGACGATCGGATCGTCGGCAAGACTGAGGGCAGGAGCTCCCGGCGAAGCGCTCAGGCGCGCCGCGAGCGAGGCCGCCCGCAGCGGTTTGACGAGGTAGCCGGTGAAAGCCGAAGCGGCGGAGGATTGCAGTTCATGCCGCATCGCAGGCGTCAGCATGACGATGCGGTGCGCGGCGTGCGCCCGCGCCGCCTTGGCCAGCACCGCGACCTCGTCAGCGCCGAGCGCGCGATCGAGCAGAACGGCGTGCCAGGATCGCTCCGGCAACAGCGCCTGTGCCACCGCGATATCTGTGGCCATGCAGGTCTGGCCGCCCCAGCGTCGCAGCCGCCGGGCGACCAGCGTTGCCTCGATGCTCTGGGGCGCCACCAGCAGGATCGACTGACCGGTCAAATCAGGCACCGCAAACGCCTGTTGGACACCGCCATGCCCGTCCTGGGCGGCAAGCGGCACCGACACCTCGAAGGTCGATCCGCTCCCCGGGGTACTCTGCAGCGTGATCCGGCCACCCATCCGCTTGACGATACGCTCGGAAATGCTCAGGCCGAGGCCGGTGCCGCCATAGCTGCGGGCGATGCCTTCGTCGGCCTGCTCGAACTCGCGGAAAATCCGCGTCTGGGCTTCCGGCGCGATGCCGATGCCGGTGTCGCGCACCTGGAAGCTGATTTCACCATTTAAGGCCCCTGGCTCGACGATCAGTGCGACGCCGCCGGTCGCCGTGAATTTGATGGCATTGCCGGCCAGATTGAGCAGGATCTGCCGCAGCCGCGCGGCGTCGCCGACCACTTCCGCCGGCAGCCGTTCGTCGACATAAGCGGCGATTTCGAGCCGTTTGGCTTGCGCCCGCGGCGCCAGCAGTTCGGTGACATCCTCGATCAAGGCGGCAAGCGCAAATGGGAAGTGTTCGAGATCGATCTTGCCGGCTTCGATCTTGGAATAGTCGAGCAATTCCTCGATCAGCGACAACAGCGCTTCGCCGGAGCTTTTCACGGCTTTGGCGTAGGTCACCTGCTCCGGCGTCAATGGCGTTTCCAGCAGCAGACTGCTCATGCCGAGGATGCCGTTCAGGGGGGTCCGGATCTCGTGGCTGGCCATCGCCAGGAAGCGTGACTTGGCGCGGCTGGCGGCGTCGGCCTGGTCGCGGGCCTCGGCCAGCGCCCGTTCGGTCTCGGTGCGGTCGGTGACGTCGCGGCCGACGCATTGCAGTTCGGCCGGCTGGCCGGCATCCGATCGAACCAGGGCTTCGCGCCAGGCGATCCATCGCGGCCCCGTGGGGACGGCAATCCTCTGGTCATGGATCCGCGTGCCATCGCCCTCCAGCACGCTGTCGCCCTGCTCCAGCACATCGAAGGTGAACAGGCTTCCGAGCAGCGCGCTGCGCGGCTTGAGCGCCAGTTTGCAGAAGGCGTCGTTGACGAAGGTGATGTACCCTTGCGCATCGCGCAGCACGATCAGGTCGCCCTGCTTTTCGAACAGGCTCCGGGCGCGCTCCTCGGCCTCTCGCAATTCCCAATTACGGTCGGCCAGGGCTTCGCTGTGCTGTGCGATCCTGCCGAGCTTCTTGTGCAGGAAGCGCAGCCGGATGCTCAAGGTCGCGAGCGCGACGCAGGCCAGCGCAAACAGGAAACTGGCGCCGATGGCGAAGGAATGGGGATTATAGCCGGACTGTTCGGATCGGCTGCCGGCAATGAACCCGTAGGCGCCGCCAAAGGCGGCGGAGAAAATCGTGAACGAGCGCAGCGTGAAGACCAGCCATGAATGCCGTCGCTTGAAACGCCTTATGCCGAGCTTGATCCTGAAAAGCCGCCCCATCGCCGACACCCCCGGAAATTGCCCAGCCACGCCTTGTCCTGCGATCACCATGCAATGGCGGTCTTGCAGAAACCATTGAGGTCCGATGGCGTCGCGCCATGGGCTGCAATCAGGGTTAATGCAGAGTTGGAAAAACTCACAGCGATGCCGCTTGCAGGGCGCGCTGTGCGGCGCCGGCGCCGACGACGAGGGCGGCGGCTTCGCGTGCGGTAAATGTCTTCGAGCGGACAAAAATCCGATAATCGGCGGGACCGACCTCGGTCAGATAGATCACCGGCGCGTCGCTTGCGGCAATTGCCGAAATCGCCACCAGCCTGGTTGCCGCATTGACCTCGCAGCTTGTGGCCTCGGCGCTATCGGCATCGTCGACAACGGCGAAATCGGCCGCCTCGGCGCTGTCGGCGATCTGGACCCGGACGGTCGCGCGCGCCGGATCGTCGGTGAAACTGACGTGAAGCTGGGCCTGCCAGGGCGCCGAGGTGATCTGGACCAAGGCCTCGCCGATCGCGATACAGGGGCGCGGGCCGGGCAATAGCCCGCCGCGCGCAAACACGGCGGCGGCGATCAGTGGAACGACCGAGGCCAGAATCTTGAAACGCAACATGATACGCCGCCCGCTCGCCGATAAGCCCGGTGAAGAAACGCCGGATTAGGGTTGGCGTAGCGTAAAGGAGAGACATTACCGGCGAGTTGACGCGGCGGCTCGATCGCAGCCATCGACGGATTTCACGCCGCGCGCCTGAGATCGTCGGCCAGTGCGCGATAGGACAGGGCCTCGGCGAGATGCAGCCGGCCGATCTTCTCGGCGCCGTCGAGATCGGCGAGCGTGCGGGCGACGCGCAGCACGCGGTGATAGCCGCGCGCCGATAGCCGCAGGCTCTCGGCGGCATCACGCAACAGTTTTGTGCCCTGGGTATCGAGCTGCGCGATCGTCTCCAGGAGCGAGGCCGGTGCTTCCGCGTTGGTGCGGATCTTCGGCAAGCCCGCGGCGGCATAGCGCGCCCTTTGCAGATCGCGCGCCGCCGCCACCCGGCCTGCGACTTCCGCGGATCCTTCCGCCGATGGCGGCAGGATCAGGTCGGCGGCGGTCACCGCCGGCACTTCGATGCGCAGGTCGATGCGATCCATCAGCGGGCCGGAGATGCGCGTCTGATAATCCGACGTGCAGCGGTCGATGCGGCCGCGCTTGCAGGAATAACCGGGCTCATAGGCGTGGCCGCAGCGACAGGGGTTCATCGCCGCGACCAGCATGAAACGCGCCGGATAGGTGACGCGGTGGTTGGCGCGCGACACCGCGACCTCGCCGTTCTCGAGCGGTTGCCGCAGCGAATCCAGAACCCTGGGATCGAACTCCGGCAGTTCGTCCAGAAACAATACGCCCTGATGCGCCAGCGAGATTTCGCCGGGTTTCGCCCGTATGCCGCCGCCGGTCAAAGCCGCCATGCTGGCGGAATGATGCGGGCTGCGGAACGGCCGTTTGGCGGTCAGCGCGCCGCCCTGGATTTCGCCGGCGACGGAGGCGATCATCGAGACTTCCAGGAGTTCGGACGGCGACAGCGGCGGCAGGATCGAAGGCAGCCTTGCGGCCAGCATCGACTTGCCGGCGCCGGGCGAGCCGATCATCAAGAGATGATGTCCGCCGGCGGCGGCGATCTCGAGCGCGCGTTTTGCACTCTCCTGGCCCTTGATGTCGCGCAAATCGAGCCGATCGGCCGTCGCCTCGTGCACTCTCGGCTGCGGCCGCGACAGCACCTGCGTGCCCTTGAAATGGTTGGCGATCTGGATCAGCGAACGCGCCGCCACGATCTGGATGTCGGGGCTGGCCCAGGCCGCTTCGGCGCCACAGGCCGCCGGGCAGATCAGGCTCTCCTCGCGCGAATTGGCGCCGATCGCCGCCGGCAGCACGCCGGCGACGGCGGCGATCGATCCGTCGAGCCCGAGCTCGCCGAGCACGGTGAAGCCATTGAGGGCGTCGGCTGGAATGGCGCCGATCGCCGCCATCAGCCCGAGCGCGATCGGCAGGTCATAATGGCTGCCCTCTTTCGGCAGGTCGGCGGGCGCCAGATTGACGGTGATGCGGCGCGCCGGCAGCGCCAGGCCGGAGGCGATCAGCGCCGAACGCACCCGCTCGCGCGCCTCCGACACCGCCTTGTCGGGCAGCCCAACGATCGCGAACGCCGGCACGGGCAGCCCAACGATCGCGAACGCCGGCAGTCCTGGCGCGACCTGCACCTGCACGTCGACCGCGCGGGCCTCGATCCCCTCAAAGGCTACGGTCGAAACCCGCTGAACCATGCCCGCCCCTCGCTCCGCGCGCAAGGCTAACGGAAAGCTCGGCGCGGGGCAAGAACATTGAGGGAACACCGGTTGCGGAACTGAGGATCAGTGGATCGACCGCGGCCAACGCTGCGGAATCGATAGCCCCGGCTTCTTATAGACTGGACGCCGCAGTGGCCTTCGGCTAACCGGAAAGAGCAGCTTGCACATCAGCAAGGACAGCCGCAGCGAGAGCTGTGGCGTCAGAAAACACTACCGGCCAAGCTGCATTTGTAGCCGAGCCGACTACCTCGGCGGGCCGATAGCGTTTTGCTCCTACGTCGTTTTGGGCGACTGCGATGTAATCCTCTTCAGCTCCGCTCTTTCTCAGCTCCTCGATGATGGCGCGCTGCCATAACTGGTCGTCCGCCCGATCTATAGGCCAACTATCTTCCAAGAGCAGTGGAAAGCCTAAGCTCTTCAGAATTGCCACAATGTACGTTGCGCAGGTAAGACCCTTGCCCAG
>NZ_JBEKXH010000477.1:0-4949 GCF_049512235.1 Bradyrhizobium sp. | reverse complement strand
CGACCTCAATGTACATCCTGCCCTGCCATGTCCTGGCCACGCCCGACGCTGCCGCGTCCACCGCATCTCATCCCGCGTGTCTGACGATCGCGATACGCCCCTCATCTGGAACGAGACGGGTTTGACTATAACTGATTCGAACAAAAAGTAAACACAAATATTTTTTAATATAGGGCTTGACAGCCCAAATCACACCAGATCCAGCCCGTCGGGCAAGTGTTTTTTTGCGCGACCTCGTCCGAATGCTCGGCGTAAAAGAGAAAGTTTGACACGTCGGGCAAATCACCGGCATGTCTTCATCATCGCGGCAATCGCTTCGCATGCCGCTGTCCGGAGGGCCCGTGTCGTCCTGACGGAATGCCGCGCCCGAACCGCCGGCGCGACCCGCCTTAGATTAATCATGCAGCTTTTCCGGTGAATCCACGACCGGCGCGGCGCCGATGTGAACCAGCTCACAAACCGGCGCTCAAAGCCATGCTAGGCATCAGCGGGCCGCTTGGTCGCAGTGGCGCGCGATGGAGCGGCGAGAAGAATTCCATCGCTTGACGCAGCTGCCGGCCGCGATGGCTGCGACCACCTGGTCGCGCCGGGACCGGCTCCGGCCGCGGCAGAGCGGTTTGACATCGCCCGTTGTCGGAGGGGCTTTTGCAGATGGCCATCGAAGACGAAATCACCCGGTTCAAGCAACTTTGCTGCCGACCGGCCTTGGCCGGAACCCCGCGGTCGTTGATCTGCGCCCTCGCGTTCAGGAGCCGGGCGAACTGTAGAGCAAGCTGAGAAACAAACCGTGAGGCCGAACGTGCCCGACCAGGACCGGTATTCGCCAACCGAGGTACGAAATCAGATTCGGAAACAAGAGACGCAGGCGGAGCTCAAGCGCATCTCCGACGCCATGAATGACTGGCTTTGCCTGCAGCGCGACATGGACCGCGACGGACAAGAATATGTCGGGCGCCACAAGTCCCAGCTGGAAGCGATCGAGTCGCTCCTGTCCGGGGCGATCGCACCGCTGAAAAAGCAGATCGACGATAGCGAACCCGGTCTCGACAGTGCTTCGTTCTATTCCGCCTTCCGGGCATACGATGAAGCCATCGTCGGGCTGGAACGCGTCTGGCAGTACTTTCGAGACAAGCTCGATCAACGTGTCGAGGGCCGAAGAGAGCGCCCGGTGCTTCGCGCGGCGGACGAGGTGGTCTGGAGCTGTTACCGACCGGTGATCAGCCGCGTCTTCGGCAACGCGGGCCCGATGCCGAGTCCGCCACCACTGGCATATGTCGCACCCGAGTATTCGCCCGCCGCCCTGCAATCGGATCGCCCGCCGGCGAGCCTCATGATGACTGCGGACCTGGAATTTCTCCAGGGTTTCATGAAGAACCTGCCGGTTGCGCTGCTGCGCCTGCCGCCGTGGATCGTCGCCTCGCCGTGGTGGCTGGTCTATGTGGCGCACGAGGTCGGCCATTTCGTTCAGAAGGATCTCAAACTGATCGCATGGTTCGCGGCAGGCGTGCGTAACGCCGCCGGCCAGTCCGGCCAGCTCAACCCGTCCGAGCTCGATAAATGGAGCAAGTGGGGTGAGGAGATCTTCGCCGACGCCTTCTCCATCATGATGATGGGACCCTGGGCGATCCTCGGCATCCTCGAGGCGGAATGGAGCCGGCCCGATCAAATGGTCAGGCGCAAGCCCGAATACCCCTCGCCCGCTATTCGTCTGGCGCTCATGCGTGCTTGCGCCCGCAAGGTTGCCGGCAGCCTCAGGGAATCCTGGTGCGACCCGCTGAGCGAACTCGACCTCGATGCCATCGCCGCCGCGGACCCGGCGGCGAGGCGCGACTGGAGCGCCGTCGATCCAGTCTCCGGCTTCGTCCTCGGCCCGATGCGCGATGGCATAGGAACGCTGCAAAGCCTGTGCGGCGTCGAGGCCGGCATCTTCGCGGACGGCGGCACGGTGAAGCGACTGTCGCAAGACATCGATCGACCCGGCGCCCCAGTGCAGCGCAGCCTGGACCGCCCGCGCCATCTTGCCAGCGCATCACTGCAGGCGTGGGCCCGTTGGCGCGCCGGCGGCGCCACCGCCGCCGAAAGCCGCGCCAATCTGGTAGCGAGAACGACGGAATACATCGCCAGGAGCGGCGAGCAGAAAACGCGCTCCCGGTTGATGCCGTCCGTCAACATCCAGGGCTCAGGAGCCGACCTGCTGAAGCAGCTGCTGCAACGAGCAGATGAATGAGGCCGAGAAGCGTGGAGGATCAGCGTGCGATTCGACTTCGACATTGACGCTCTGGGGGATGGCGGCGGCTGGGCCGTGCAGATCCGCGAGGGCGGCACGGCTCTGCTCAAAGCTCCACGGATCATGCGCCTGGCGGGCAGCGGACCGCTGGCCTTTCCGTTGCCGCCGGAACCGGAGGTCGCACGCTTGCAGCAGGAGGCGCCGACCGATGCCGCGCTCTTCGCCCTGTGTTCCTCCGCCGATTGCACAAGTCTGACCAAGGCCTACGGCTCGATTCTCGCGCGCCTGCCCGGCACCGGGGGCGTGGAGCGGTTCGGCCGCTATCTCTTCGCCTGTCTGCTCGGCGACAAGATCTGGAGCGAGCTCTTGAACCGTGCCGGTCCTGACGAGCCGATGGAGCTTGCCATCGGCTGGCGGGATCGCGACCGGGCCATCAACCGACTGCCCTGGGAGATCCTGCGCGGGCCGAAGCGCTTCCTCGCGGCCGAAGCAAAGATCGCGATCACGCGGCGGGTGGCCGGGATCGACCGGCAGATCGGCGAGCTGAAGGGGCTCCCGCGCGTGCTGTTCGTCGTCGGCAGCGAGCTGTCCTACGACGTGATCAGTCCCGGAGCCGAGTTCGTCGGCCTGCTCCGCAGCCTGCAAGTCGCGGGTCTCAATACACGGCTGCGGTCGCAGCTGCTGCTCAATGCGACCCCGAACAAATTGGATGCGGCGTTGAAATGGTTCCAGCCGAACGTCGTCCATTTCATCTGTCATGGCGGGTGGGACGCCGATGGCCACTCCTTTCTACGCCTTATGCATGACGAAAAACCCAATGAAGCGTTCGAAATGCGGGCATGGAACCTGCGCCAGTCGTTCAACGGGGCTACGTCGCTCCCCGAGATGGTGGTCCTCAACGCGTGCTTCAGCGCAAGCTCCGGGGACCTCTACCGCGACCAGCCGGGTTCTTTCGATCAGCCGCTTGCGGTCGAGTTCGTCAAGATGGGGGTTCCGGTAGTGGTGGGAATGGCAGGAGAAGTTTCTGACCAGGCCTGCCGGCTGTTCACCCGACGATTTTACGAAGCCCTCCTGAACGGGGACGAATTCGCGCAGGCCGCCGCCGAGGGGCGACGCGCCGGCATCATGGGCAAGAGCGCCGATGATCCGAGCTCGAGCGTGGACTGGTCGCTTCCCACCCTGCTGCTCGCGGACACCCTGACGGAGACGCGGCTGCGCATTCCCGACGAAGTGCTCGAGCTCGAGCAGCGGCTCTACCAGGCGGCCGGCGCCTACGCGAGAAACGAAGACTATCCGGCCTTCTGCGGCCGGCTGAATTTCTTTCATTGGTACGACATGCTGATGGCCGACCGCAGCGTTCAGCAGACGACGTCACGCAACAAGCGTGAATTCCAGATGCTGGCGGTATCGGTGAACCTGGAGGATCGATCAAAGCTGACCCCGGGGGACCGTTATGGCCGCACCTGGCTGCTGCACGAGTTCGCCACCCAGATGGCCGGCGACGGCCACGTGCCGGTGCTGCTGAGTGGCGAAAAGCTGCGCAAGATGCCGAACACGGAGGACGAGCTGATGAAGGCCATCATGACGGCCGCGCTCGACACCGCCCAGCACTTCGGTGTCGACCGCGACTGGGGATGGGAGATCGTTCCCGCGCTGGAACGGATAAAGAAGAATTTGCAACCGGGCCTGGATCTGCCCAAGCGAGTGGCCAGTCTCGTCGCGATCAATGGGGCGGGCAATCGCGAGGCATTGGCCGAGGCATTCCGGCACGACCTGCTGAAGCTTCGCGACGCCGTCATCAGCCGCTTTGCCGGCCTTCCCCAGGTGCGCGGCGACCGGACCCGACTGGTGCTGCTTTTGGACGACATCCACCTCTACGGCGAGGCGGCGGGGTTCTTGACCCAGCTTCTGCTCGGGCCCTCTGGCCTGCGCGGCGCACCGAACGAGACCAGAGTAGTCGGAGCCTATTCTTCCAAGCCGACCCCCGAGCAGAAGACGGCCTTCGACGACATCACGCGGTGGGTCGCGAACAGCTGGGTCGAAGATCTGCCCCTGAGCATCTTCACGGCACCCGAGGACCGTTTGGCCTACAAGCTGTTTCTTCTTCGGTACCGCGAAAACAATCGGAAGAGCGGCCAGCCCAAGCCGCTGGCGTTCGCGACCGGCCTCAACGCGGCCGAAATAAACCTCTGTTTCAAAGGAATACATCGCGCCACCAAGGGCGTTCCGTCCAATCTCAAAAACGAAACCGTGCAGGAATACATCGACGAGATTCTCATCGAGTGGCCAACCGTGCTGAACAAGGCGCTTCTACGCGAGGCCAACGACGACGATGATCTGAAGACGCTTGCGAGGAAGCGGGAGGTCGCGCCGTGAACGACGCATCAAGCGCCAGCCCGCGTACCATGGAGGATCTGGACCGGCAGGTGTCTCAGCTTGCGCGCGCCCGCCGCGCGAGCATGGACGCCCCCTCCCTGGACAACGTCGTTCCCGAGCAGACCCAGCTATGGACGGCCCTGGTGTCGCATTGGAGCCTGGCCAATGCGCAAGCGTGCAGATTTCCAACCGGCTCGCGGGAATTGTCGGACGTGATCGATTCGATGCGACGGGCGGACCTGGTGAATGTCCAAGGCGACGAATTCCGAATGAACATCGCCGGGCGATCGAAGGTTCTCAAACGCTATTTGGACAATCCGAAGCTCGTGCCGGAGTTGCTGCGCAC
>NZ_JBEKXH010000476.1:0-4955 GCF_049512235.1 Bradyrhizobium sp. | reverse complement strand
ATGGTGGTGATGGATCCCTGGACCGGCCGCGTGCTCGCCATGGTCGGCGGTTTCTCGTTCGACCAGAGCCAGTTCAACCGCGCCACCCAGGCCTACCGGCAGCCCGGATCTACCTTCAAGCCGATCGTGTATTCGTCCGCAATCGACAACGGCTATACGCCGTCGTCCGTCCTGGTTGATGCGCCGATCGAAATCGATCAGGGGCCGGGAGCCGGGATCTGGCGTCCGCAGAATTTTTCAGTTGGCCACTATCGAGGTCCCACAACCCTTCGTGAAGCCCTCAAATGGTCGCTCAACGATGTGACGGTGCGATTGGCGCAGGATATCGGCATGCCGCTGATCGGCGAATATGCCAAGCGCTTCGGAGTCTATGACGAGTTGCCGAACTATCTCTCCTATGCGATCGGTACCGGCGAGACCACCGTGATGCGGATGGTGACGGCCTATTCGATCTTCGCCAATGGCGGCCGGCGGGTGAAGGCGACGCTTATCGACCGCATCCAGGATCGCTATGGCCATACCATCTTCAGGCATGACGCGCGGGAATGCCGTGGCTGCGACGCCCCCGAGGGCTGGAAAAATCAGCCCGAGCCTCAGCTCGTGGATCGCCGCGAGCAGGTGCTGGATACCATGACGGCCTATCAGATCACCTCGATGATGGAAGGGGTGGTGCAGGGCGGCACCGCAACCGTGATGCGCGACGTGGGCAAGCCGATCGCCGGCAAGACCGGCACCACCAATGAAGCAAAGGACCTCTGGTTCATCGGCTTCTCGCCCGATCTCGTGGTCGGTCTCTATCTCGGCTACGACAAGCCCCGCAGCCTGGGCCGAGACGCCCAAGCCGGCCACACCGCCGCGCCGATTGCCCGAGATTTCATGAAGCTCGCGCTCGCCGACAAGCCGGCTACTCCGTTCCGCGTGCCTGTCGGTATCAAGATTGTCCAGGTCGATGCCAAGACCGGAATTCGGCCGGGTCCGGGCGACGGCGGCAAGACCATTCGGGAATTTTTCAAGCCGGGCACCGCGCCGCCGGACAATTACGCAATGATCGGCGTGGGCGATGCCGATGGCCGCTCGCTGGCGGTGTCTTCGGATGCCGACCGCACCATCCTGCGCCCGGGAACAGGGGGACTTTGGTAGCAGACCGCGATGCAAGCCGATTGCGCTTTGCCGCCGCCGCCGCTACATCCGGCCAACGGTTGGTAATCGCGGCCCTCGCCGCAGATCAGGGAGCCCATGCGCGCCGAAGTCGAACGTCTGGTGGAAGAGATCAAGCAGTCGGTCGGGCTGCTGAGGAGGCATCTTTGACGTCGATGCTTCGACCGCTCGCCTCGCGGAGCTGAACAAGCTCGCCGAGGACCCCAACCTCTGGAACGACCCCCAGAAGGCCCAGAAGGTGATGCAGGAGCGCACCTCGCTGGAGGACGCGCTCAATGGCATCGGCAAGGTCGAGCGCGAGCTCGAGGATAACGTCGGAATGATCGAACTCGGCGAGGCCGAGAACGATGCCGGCGTGGTGACCGAGGCCGAGGCCGCGCTGAAAGCGCTCAAGAAGGAGGTGGCGCGCCGCGAGCTGGAAGCGCTGCTGTCGGGCGAGGCTGACCGTTTTGATTCTTATCTCGAGGTCCATGCGGGTGCCGGCGGTACCGAAAGCCAGGACTGGGCCGAGATGCTGCTGCGCATGTACACGCGCTGGGCGGAAAAGCACGGCTTCAAGATCGAATATCTGGAAGAGACCCAAGGCGAAGAGGCCGGCATCAAATCCGCCACCATCCAGATCAGCGGCCACAATGCCTATGGCTGGCTCAAGACCGAAGGCGGCGTGCATCGGCTGGTGCGGATATCGCCGTTCGACTCCAATGCGCGCCGGCACACATCGTTCTCCAGCGTCGCCGTCTTTCCGGTGGTCGACGACAGCATCAAGATCGACATCAAGGAGTCCGACGTGCGAACCGACACCATGCGCTCGGGCGGCGCCGGCGGGCAGCACGTCAACAAGACCGAATCCGCGGTCCGGCTGACTCACATTCCGACCGGGGTCGCGGTGGTCTGCCAGGCCGGACGTTCGCAGCACAAGAACAAGGCGCAGGCCTGGGACATGCTGCGCGCGCGGCTTTATGAGATCGAATTGAAGAAGCGCGAGCAACAGGCCGCCGCCGACCAGGCCGCCAAGACCGATATCGGCTGGGGGCATCAGATCCGCTCCTACGTCCTGCAGCCCTACCAGATGGTAAAAGACCTGCGCACCGGCGTGCAGACCTCGGACACTTCAGGCGTACTCGACGGCGATCTCGACGAGTTCATGGCGGCGACGCTGGCGCAGCGGGCATTCGGCATCACGCCCGGCGCAGTCGAGGACGTGGATTGACCAATGCAGGTTGCCTCGACCGGTTCCAGGCCACGGCGTAACGAAGATGAGATGCCGTTATTTTAGCGGCTATTCCGCGTGGTTTTCCATTGCGAAAGCAATCCGGTAAACCTTCCGCTGTCGCGATCGCCCCCGTGCCATGCCGCGTACACCGCGCCGTCATCAGCCACCAGCAGCACCACATCAAGCCCCTTCGAGCGCCGCAGCGTTTCAATCGCCTGGGTTGGGGTCTGCGCGATCGGGCCGGCGACATTGAAAGAGGTGTTGACGGAGATCTCGACGCCGATGTGACGGCCGAGCGCCTTCAGATAGGCGTAGGTGAGGGGATCGTCCTGTTCCCGCACGATCTGGATGCGGCCGGTGCCGTCGGCATGGATCACGGCCGGAATCCTGGCGCGCGCGTGCGGCTTCGAGCGCGCCGTCAGCACCATATAATTGTAGGCGTTGTAATCGGCGTCCGAGGCGCCTTCGAGCAGATCGAAATATTCAAGCGCCGCTTCAAGCGTCGCCATCGGCGCCAGCGGGCGGATCGCTTCGCGGTACTTGACGCGCGCGTTGAGCCGCTCCCGCGTTCCGGGATCGCAGGGGTTCGCCAGAATCGAACGATGGCCCAGCGCGCGCGGTCCGGTTTCGGCCGAGCCTTGGTACAGCGCGATGACGCCCTTTTGCGCCACCATGAACGCCATCAGATCGGCAATGGCGTCGCGGCGATCTTGCGTCGAGATATCCCCGATCTGCTGCGAGGCGATATCGGGGGCTTCCAACGCGCTCGTGATGTCATCCCGTGACGCCGGGCAGCCGCAATAGAATGCATGGGTCAACGGAGCGCCGCGCGGGGCGCCGGCAAGACGCGCGAACAGCCAGGCGGCGCCGATGGGGACGCCGGGGTCGCCGGGCGTAGGCGGCACCCACAGATGCAGGCGGGCCCTTCGTCGTTGGGTCCTCGCGAACCACGTCTCGTCGAAATATTCCAATAGCCGCATGTTGCCGACCGCGTTCAATGCCACGCCGCCCGTGAGCACCACCCGGTTGGCGCCGGTCAGGCGCAACAGATGATCGACCACATGGATCATGGCATCCTCGAACACCAATTGCGTCGCAGCCGCCTTGTCGAGGCGCTCCCTCGTATCGGGGCGGTGATGGATGTCCTCGACCCGCAGCACCGCGTCGGGATTCCACAGCTGATCGGGTTTGATGGGTTCGCCGAGGATCTCGATCAGCGCGGCCTTGTAGGGATGATCGAACGGGTCGCAATACCAATTTGCAAGCGCGCGATTGAGGCGGACTTCGCCGTCGCCGCCGAAATGCAGCACCTCGCTCAGCCGCCTGTAATAGGGATTGCTGGCGCGGTTCATGTCGCCCCACGCGGCGGCGCCCATGTAACGGCCCTCGCTGGACAGCCAGGTCCAGCCGCCCTGGGTCGATGAAATCACGCTGTAGAAGGCACCCAGAGAATCGAACATGCTGTCGTTGCAATATAGCCGGCGCATCGTGCCGTTTTCAGTGACGTAGAGCGAGATCGACCCGCGGTCGCCGGTACCGTCGAGCACGGCGATGGCGACCGGCTCGTCGCTGTCGGCGAACGGCGAGGCCGCGAACGAAAACCACGCGTGATTGTCGTGATGCGGCATGCAGATCAGCGGCACACGCTCCGCAAGGCCGAGCTGTCGGCCGAGGATTTTAGGCGTGCGGGTCATTTGCTCGAGCCGGCGGCCGTCAAATCCGGCGGCTTCGGTGGTGCGCAGCAGTTTTAGGCTTTGCGGCGCTTCCTCCAGCACCGAGCGGGCGATCGTTCCGGCCAGATCCGGGTAATCCCAGCTGGTGAGCCAGGCGGCGATATCTTCGACGTCGCGCCCGATGCCGCGCAGCGTTGCTAACATCGCATCGATCGAGGCCCGCGGATATTCGGTCGTATGTTTGTTGCCGGAGAAGCGCTCTTCCTCGTTGTTGACGATCAGGCGCGGTCCGTTCGTCCTGGTCACCTCGACCAGGGCGACACCGGAGTTGTGGGTGCCGGGAGGTCCTAACCCTGCGAGATAAATCCGCTCGCCACGGTCAAGCTTGTCGCGGACCGTGGCGATCCGCGCATCGGCAAACTGTGAGCCGAGCTGATGAAAGCCTGCGGCTGCAAACAATCGCGCGCTGAGCCAGCGTGTGGCGCGAAATCCGGCCGCTCCAAGCCTCGGATGTCGCGGCCCAATTCGTCCGTTTGATGCCAAGCCTCGGGGCGCCTTGTCGGTGAAATCCAGCTGCTGCCCTGCATCAATCATAATTGGCGGCCGACAACAATGCTGGATGGTCGGCCGGAATAAGCCAGTGCTTGCATGGCGCGCCCTTGAGAAACGGCGCGTGTGAGCGATGCTTCCGGGCGATGAGCCCCGGAGCCCAGGATGCATTCTGTCACTCATAGTTGACGCACCGGCGAATGTCTCCTATAGTTTACAAATGATGGAAATCCGCGAAACTAGGATTTTCTCCGATTGGCTATCCGGTCTGCGGGATGCTCGGGCCAAGGCAGAGGTCGCCCGTCGGTTGCGCCGCTTGGCGCTCGGCAATCCTGGCGACGAAAAGCCGGTGGCGAGGGTGT
>NZ_JBEKXH010000475.1:0-4977 GCF_049512235.1 Bradyrhizobium sp. | reverse complement strand
AAAACTCAAATCCGGCGACCCAGCAGATCAACGCGCACGCCCTGCAGATCGGCGACCGCATCAATACCGCCGGCTTCGAAGGCCAGGTGGTGTCGAGTGCTCCGCTTGCCCTGCGGGTCGGGTCCACCGGACTGGCTGTCCTGTTTCGCTATGGCGCCGCGGTATTTATCGGCCTGTCGGCCGACCAGGAGGCGGAATTTCTCGGGCGGCTGCAGGTTCGCACCTTCGGCAAGATCGCGCCGGCCGAAGAAGAGTGGGCCAAAATTCAGGTCGTCAACGAAGCCGAGGAAACGATCCCGGTCGGCGGGCCTATTCTGATCAGGGAACTCTCGCTGGAAAAGCTTCTGATCGTGGCCGACGCGCTCGCCAAAAGCGTGGTGCTCGGCCATGACGAAAGGCAGGTCACCAACGTCTTCGATACGATCGAGCCATTCGCCCAGGAACTCGCAAAATTCGGGCAGACATCCAGAAACAGAACCGATCTTCTCAAGCTTCTGGGCAATGCGCTGCTGGTTCAGCATCGCATTTCAGGCCGGGTGGCCGCCGGCGAGAAGCCCGACGTGCTCTGGGATCGGCCCGACCTCGAAAGGCTCTATGCCCGCCTCGAAGACGAATACGAGCTCAGCGAACGCGTCGAAACCTTGAACCGGAAGCTGGCGGTCATTTCAGATACCGCAACCACGTTGTCGGATATCATCGACACCAAACGCTCGCTGCGACTGGAGATCATCGTGGTGCTCTTGATCGCGTTTGAAATCGCGGTCACTTTTTATGAAATATTCACCCGCGGGGGTCATTGAGCGGAGGCTCTGTCGCAGCTCGGAGGTCGGAATCCCGCCCTCGTCATTGATCCCGATCAAACCGCCGGACGAAAAATGCGACTACAAGTATTTTCCAAAACTGGTGTTCTGACTCTAATCACCGGGGCCTGCGTAGCAGGCACCCGGAATTTTGTCGCCATCATCTCTGGATCCGGGTTCGCGCCAAGTGGCGCGCCCCGGAATGACGAGGGTACGAAGTGTCAGAAATACAACACTAGCTCGTCGGCAGGGATGTGGGGCGTGCCCGAATTGGACAAAAAAAATACACCCATCGTCCGCCCGAGCGCGGGCCGCGAAGCCATCAGCGCGGTGAAAATGTCGGAGAAGCTGACCGCTGAGGTCGATGCCTGGGCGGAAGCCCATGACACCGTCCGCTCCGATGCCATTCGTCGACTGATCGAGCTTGGCTTGAACGTCAGGTTAGTGAGCCGCGGGCCGGTCAGTTACGATCCCCTTGCCATCGAAGATCTGGCGGTCCATCAGCTCGATCATTTGCTCGATCCGTCGCTGCCATCGGCAGAACGCGAACGCCGCATTCGCCGGCTCACAGAGGGGCCGCCGGAATTCTCCGACGAGCGCATCGACCTGCCAAAAGCCAGAAAGTAAGCAAAGCGCGTCGGGCTCGCCCGACCGGGGCCGCCGCGCCATAGCGACCTGCGCAGCCGCCGCGCGATCGTCAAGCGAGGTCAGACCGAACTCTGCGCCACGGCCTCGTAGATGTCTTCTTCCTGCGCGGTGTGCATGCGCACCAGCGTCTCGATCGACTCGATCACCCGCTGGGCGTCGCGCATCAGATAGCGGTCGATCTTTTCCGTCGGCAGATCCTCGACCACGCGGGCGAGCAGCCGCGCGAGATGCAGGATCTCGCGGTGCGCCCGGCTCATGGCGGAAAGACCGTGGCTCTCGCGCAGAATCATGGCGAGCCGCGGATAGACGCTGCCCTCGTCGTCGCGCTCGTGGACCACCACCTGCTCCTGAACGACCTTGTTGGCCTCGGCGATCAGCGCGGCGCCGCTCTCGGGGGTGGCGTCGTCGAGCCCGTCGACGATCGATCGCAGCCGGTCGAGATTGCCGATCAGCGCCAGATGATCGCGATGCAGCTCGCGTCCGGCTGCGGCGGTCATGCTTCGGCCGGCGCGTCCACGGGCCGGCGTCAGGGCGCGCAAGGCATTCAGGATCACCGCGACGTCGATCACCTCCTGAACGATGGCCGCCGGCACCGGCAACAGAAAGCCGAACGCCGCCGCCAGCATGGCGAGCGTTGAAAGTCCCATGCCCGCGATGATGCTCTCGACCGCGATCCGCCGCGCCCGCTGCGCGATCACAATCGCCTCGCCGACCCGATCGAGGCGATCGGCCAGGATCACCACGTCGGCCGCTTCCGACGAGGCGCTGGCGCCGCGGGCGCCGAGCGCGATCCCGACATCGGCCGACGCCAGTGCCGGGGCGTCGTTGATGCCATCGCCGACCATGATGGTCGGATGCAGCCGCTGCTCGGACCTGACCGCATCGACCTTGTCGGAGGGAACGCGCTCGGCCAGCACCGCGTCGAGGTCGAGCGCGGCGCCGATCGCCTGCGCGGCAGCGGCGCGGTCGCCGGTCACCATGACGATGCGGGCGACGCCGGCGTCGCGCAACAGCCGGATGGCGCGAGGGGTGTCGGCGCGCAATTCGTCGGCGAGCAGCAGCGCGCCGATCGGCCGGCCCTCGACCGCGACGAACACGATCAGCGCCGAACGCCACGCGGCGCGCCGGATCGCCCGCGCCGCCCACTCGTCAACCGGCGCACCGGCAAGGATCATCTCGCGCGAACCGGCGGCGACCTGCCGCCCGCCGATCACGCCTGATAGCCCCGAGCCCATGGCTTCCCTCACCTGCTCTGGCACTCTGAGACAAAGGCCGCGCTCGAGCCCTGCCCGAACGATGGCGGCAGCCACAACGTGCTGCGAGGCCTGTTCGAGCGAAGCGCCCAGCATCAGCACCTCGTCGACCGTCTCGCCCGGCGCGACGTCGACCGCAAGCAGCCGCGCGCCGCCGACGGTCAAGGTCCCGGTCTTGTCGAACAGTACGGTATGGGCACGCGCCAGCGCCTCCAGCGGCCCGCCGCCCTTGACCAGAATGCCGCGGCGGGCCGCCTGCGCAACGCCGGCGATGAAGGCAACGGGCGCCGCGAGAATCAGCGGGCAGGGCGTCGCCGCCACCAGCACGGCGAGGCTGCGGATCAGGTCGCCCGAGATCAGCCAGGCGACGGCGGCAACCGCGAGCGTCACGGGCAGGAAAATCAGCGCATAGCGATCGGCCAGCCGCACGAATGGCGCTTTCGCGGTCTGCGCTGCGGTCACCAGACGCACGATGCCCGCATAGGTGCTTTCGCCGGATGCAGCCGATACCGTCATCTCAAATGTATCGCCGGCGTTCAGCGAGCCGGAGAGTACCGCCGCGCCGCGCGTCCTGACCACCGGGATCGGCTCGCCGGTCAAGGCCTGTTCGTCGATCATAGCCGCAGCCGAGGTGACGACGCCGTCGACCGGGATGATCTCGCCGGCCCGCACCAACAGCTGATCGCCGATGGCGACGGCGGAGATCGGCACCTCCTCGATATGGTCGCCGGCGCGGCGATGGGCCTCGCGCGGCGCGCGGTCGACCAGCGAGCGCAAATCATGTTCGGCACGGGCAACCGCAATATCCTCGATCACGTTGCCGCCGGAATACATCAGCGCCACTACGGCGCCGGCGAGCGGCTGGCCAAGCGCCAGCGCCGCGCTCATCGACACCAGCGCGATCGCGTCGACCCCGAGCCGGCCGGCGAGGAAGTCCCGCGCGATCGAGAACGCCAATCCCGCCACCACGGGCGCGGTCGAAAGTGTCCAGGCGAGATCGGCGATATCAGGCCTGCCGGCGACGCGGGCGACTATACCGGCCGATAGTCCGGTGACGGCGATAAAGACCAGGCCCCACCGCAGGACACGCTCCAATGACATCGCTCTTTCCGTGCTCGTGCCGCGTTGGCCTGAGCTATTCGCCGCAAATGTCCTTGCCGTAGTTGAGGGAAATCAATCGACCGACGCTTTACAGGACTGCGCGTCCCAAGCCGGCCGGCTTGGCGCGCCAGCGACCGGGCAAACCCGGTCGTTCTGGCGCTCAACGCCGGCATCCCGACCATCAGCCGGTGTGTGGCGCTCACCCTGTTTCTCGGCAAACGGGTTCAGGCGGTATTACCGGCGTCGACCGTCAGCACGCTGCCGGTGATGTTGCGGCCGCCATCGCCCAGGAGATATTCCACCATGCGGGCGACATCGTCGGTCTGCGGCAGCCGGCGCAGGGCGCTGCGGCCGGCGATGCGCTGGCGCGCCTCTTCGGGCAGGCTCTGCGTCAACTCGGTATCGATGAAACCAGGTGCGATCGCGTTGACGGTGATGCCGAGCTTGCCGACCTCGCGCGCCAGCGAGCGGGTAAAGCCCGTCGCCGCGGCCTTGGTCGCGCCGTAGACCGACAGGCCATTATACCCTGTGGTTGCGACGATCGAGGAGATGTTGATGATGCGGCCACAGCCATCGGCCATCATCTGCCGCACCACATATTTTGTCAGAATGACCGGCGACAGCACGTTGAGGCGCAGCAGGGCCTCGATCTCGGTATTGTGCATGGTGGCGAGCAGACCCTCGGTACCGATCCCGGCATTGTTGACAAGGCCATAGATCGCGCCGAATTCGTCGCGCAGGCCTTTTACAAATGACGGGATGGCGTCGATCAGGTTCAGATCGAAAGCCCGGAAGTGAAGGCCGCCGTTCTTGATTTCGCCGATCGCCTGCCGCAAGGCGCAGCCTTCGCGCCGTGCCACCGCGATCACGTTGTAGCCGCCGGCGGCGAGCCGGCGCGAGATGGCAAGCCCGATGCCGCGGCTGCCTCCGGTCACCAGCACATTATGCATCGTGGCGCGCCAGCTTGCCCGCCGCCGTGATATCGAGCGACGGCACGAATCTGATCATGGCGGGCACCTTGTGGGTGGCGAGCAGTGCCCTGCAATCGGCCAGGATTTTTTCGCGGATCGCGTTACCCCGGCCTGCGTCCGCGCCATCGGCGAGAACGACATCGGCGGTGACGATGGCGCCGGTGATCGGGCTGCGGCGCGATCTGGCGCGCGACATTCGCACCT
>NZ_JBEKXH010000474.1:0-4985 GCF_049512235.1 Bradyrhizobium sp. | reverse complement strand
CTTTCGCGGGGGCGGGAGAGGGTTGGGGTGAGGGGGGCGCCGCATCGGGACCGCCCGAGTGGTCCCCTCACCCCACCCTCTCCCGCGCTAAAGAAGCGGGGAGAGGGAGTGAGAGAGTTGGGCCACCTGACTGACACAATTAAACTACCGCGTATGGGGGTCGGGGGTGGAGGGGCGCGGCGTTCACCGATTCAGCGTTCCTGTGCCGATGACCCCCCACCCCCGACCCCTCCCAACCGCTTCGCGGGGGAGAAGAGCACTGCCGAAATTTGAATGCTCAGCTTCCGGGCGTCCAGGGCTGGTAGTCGCCGGTTGCCTTGGGGCGGTGGCCGCTCGCCAGTGTCGAGCCTGGGGGCCGATAGGCCAAGGGCGTCCCCGTCATATTGGGGAGATGCGGTTTTTCCCATTCGCGCGGCGTGTAGGTTTCTTCGGTCGGGGCGACGTCGACGGTGTGATGCAACCAGCCATGCCAGGACGGCGGCACGCGGGTCGCCTCGGCAAGACCGTTATAGGTCACCCAGCGGCGCTCGAAACCGAGCGTCGGATCGATCTTGCGCCCCGCCGTGCGGTAGTAGCGGTTGCCCTGCTCGTCTTCGCCGACCAGTTCGCCGAACCGCCAGGTCCACAATTGCGTGCCAAGGGTCTGGCCGTTCCACCAGGTGAACAGCTTGAGCAGAAAGAGTTTCATCGGTTCGGCCGGCTAAGAAGTGTGATCGGGTTGTGATGCCATCGGCAGCTGGAATTGTCCAGTTATGTCCGTTGCCGCCGGATTGGCCGCAGCGCCTGCGTCACCATCTTGCCGCGACCGGATGTCGCGGAAGCGGCCCGATCCGTTCATTCCACATACACCTCCGCCCTGACAGGCTTTGCCCAATGCACAACCGGCGCGAGTTCGGGAACGTCGCCCGTCCGGGTCAGGCCGTGTCCCGCGATGGGAGCCGAGGATGATCAATTTCAAGGCTTTGAGTACTGCAGCTGCAATGCTGCTGGTTTTGCCGTTGGTGGCGCCGAGCGACAGCTTTGCCCAAACTCCACCCGGCAGATCGGGAGGCGCCGTCAGGGCTGGCGGCGGCGGCGCTCCATTTCGAGGCGGGGGCGCTCCGGGTCCGCGATTTGGCGGCGTCGGTGGCGGTGGGAGTTATCGTGGCGGCTATGCTGGCGGCTATCGCGGTGGCGGCGGCTTTATCCCCGGCGCCGTGGCCGGAGCCGTGATCGGCGGCGCGATTGCGTCGCAGGGCTACGGCTATCGTGGCGGGCCGGTCTATTACGCGCCGGGCTATTACCCGGACCAGTATTACGATGACGGCGCTGTTGCGGCTGCCCCCGCTCCCGGCGGCGACGATGCCGTTGCCTACTGCATGCAGACCTACCAGTCCTACGATCCAGCGTCGGGAACCTATCTGGGCTATGACGGCTTGCGGTACCCCTGCCCGTAACCTCAACCGGGATCTCGGCATTCAGAGGCCGTGGCATTCTTGCCTACTGTGCCGTCCTTTGCCTTTGCAGGCGACACTGCGCGGCCGACGCGACGGACGGCGCCGGGCCGTCAGCAACATCAATTCACAAAAGGTCGCACGCGCAGGGCGGCAATGCATCTTGGCGTGCAGACGCTTCGCGCAGTCTCGGAGCTAATTGCTTCGAGGGCTGATTCGGCTGCATCGTGGTGCCGATCTCGCATGGGGGGTGCCGGTGCCGAGAGTTCTGATGGTCGATGACGACCCGATGGTTTGCATGGCCATCGAGTTCTGTCTGCAACCCCTCGGCTTCGAAGTCATCGTCGCCGACGCCGGCGAAGCCTGCATCGACGCGCTTGAGACGTCGACATTCGACCTGATGCTGGTCAACATTCTGATGCCGCACTCGAGCGGCATCGAAACCATCCGGCTGTTTTACCAACGCCCGCCGGCGATTCCGCTGATCGCCATGTTCGGCGGTGCCTTCGCAAAACTGGCATCGCCCTCCCCCGAATTTCTTCGAATGACGCTCGAACTCGGCGCGACATGCTGCCTGCGCAAGCCGTTTACACCGGACGCGCTCTTGGCCGCCGTCAACCAATGTCTGACCAGCCGGCAATAACAGTGCAACTCTCAATATAAAACAAGATATTTACGCGTCGGCCCGCGATACATGCGACGCGGCGAAATTATTGCTCGTTGATGGATGGCATGTTCGCGCGATTAATTGACGCTTACTTCTGCTTCGATTTCGTTCTCGGCTACGGTACGATTGCGGCCGCATCGCTTCGCTTGATAGAGGCTACGGTCGCATCGTTCGATCATTGCTTCCGCCGACTCGGACAACCGGAACTGAGCGACGCCGATCGAAACGGTGATACTTCCTATTTCCTTACCGGTCGTCCGTCGGGTCAGTCGCGCTTCCGCAATTCGGTGGCGAATCCGTTCAGCGACGTTCCTGCAGGTCGCAAGGTCTGCGCCCGGTAGTACCGCCATCAGCTCTTCGCCGCCATAACGCGCCGCCAGATCGACGTCGCGCACGCCGTCCTGCAGGACTTTTGCGACCAGTCGAAGAACCTGATCCCCCATCTGGTGCCCATGGCTGTCGTTGAATCTCTTGAAATGATCGATATCGATCATGAAGACACCCAACGGTGCGCCGGTTTCCATCGCCCTGATTTGTGCGGCGCGGAGAAACTGTTCGAGCGAGCGGCGATTTGCCAAGCCGGTGAGCGCATCGGTGTTCGAGCGCTGCTCGGCCTCGTGCAACGAATTCTGGACCTTTTCGAGCTGCCGGGAGGTTTCGGTAAAGTTGGCTTCGAGCGCGGTCGCCCGGGCCGTTGCCTTTGAAAGCTCGGCGACAAGCTTCTCGATGATGGGCCTCGGATCTCCGGTGGTTCCGACTTGTGCGGAAACGTCCCCCAGCGCAGCGATCTGCGTTCGGTTGTCCGATATTGCCGCTGCGAGGAACTGTTTGGCGCTATCGATCACGCCATTGAGTTGATCGGGAACATTCCCTGTTTGGGACAGCCTGCCCACATAGGCGGCATAGAGCTCGTGATTGGTCGAGGCGTCGAATTTGCGCTTGTTGCTGAGCAGGATATCGATGGTCTTCCTCAGAGCTGGAGAGGCGCCCAACGCATAATTGAACCAAACGTTGTAATTTATCGGGGTTGCCGGAACCGATTGCTCCGACATCAACCGAATAGCGCGGTCCGCTACCGCGGTAGCGTAGTCGACATCCATTTCGTCGGACGGTTCCGCGGCCATGAAATTTTATCCCAGCGCTGCCAGAATCCATGATTTGTATGATTGTAATGATTTAATGCGGCGTTAAGCGAGCCTAGGATCGCGTCGCCAGCGCGACGCCGCCGAGCGTAAAGCCGAGCGCCGCGATCTGGCCGATGCCGAGTGGCTCGTGCAGCGCCAGCGCCGACGTCACCACGCCGATCACAGGCACCGCCATGGTGCCGATCGCGGCGACCGAGGCCGGCAGCCGCTTGAGCGCCGCGAACCAGGCGACATAGGCGACGCAGAACTGGATCACGGTCGCATAGACGATCAGGATCCAGCCGGTTTGGGATAACGCCGCCAGGTTGGTGCGCTCGATCGACAGGCCGGCGATGGCCACGGGCAGACATCCGACGCCGATCTGCCAGGCGGCGGCCGAGAGCGGCGGCAGGGTGAGCGGCAGCTTCTTGGCCAGCACCGTGCCGAGCGCAAAGCCCAGCGAGCCGCCGAGCGCCATGATGATTCCCGGCATTTTGGCGATGCTGGTGGCCAGACCATTGCCGCCCATGATGGCGCTGAGACCGGCAAACGCCATGACCAGGGAAATGACGCGCAAGCCATTGGGCCGCTCGCCGAGAATGGGCCAGGCCAGGATCGAGGCCCAGACCGGCATGGTGTAGGCGATCAGCGCGGCCTCGCTGGCCGGAAGCCAGAGCAGTGCCAGCCCCATCAGCGCCATCCAGCAGCCGACGTTGAGAAGCGCGGCCAGTAGCAGCCTTGGCCATAATTTGCGGGGAACGCGCAGGCTTTGGCCGCGCAGCAAAGCCAATAGCGCCAACAGGCCGGCGCCGATCACGCCGGTGGAACCGCGCAGCGTCAGCGGCGGCAGTTCACCGAGGAGATATTTGGTCACGGGCCAGTTGAAGCCCCAACCTACCGAGGTGATGGCGAGCAACAAGAGGCCCGCGGGCGTCACCACCGCGCGCGCGCGCGGCTGGCCTTGCACTGTCATGGAGAATCAACCGATCGGAAACCGGGAGCCACCTTGCCGGTTATATCAGCTGGAAACCATCGGCTGCCGGGCATGCCAGCCCTTAACCCCCGTAGCTCCACGTGAGTCTCGCTGGAGCAACCCCCGGCCAGCAATAAATAGTTGGCCTGTGAACAACGGGGCGAAGCCCACATCGGCATTCTCGGTGTGGATTTTTCCGCTTGGGAATCCCTCAGGACTCACTGATACTTGCCGGCACAGGGAAGGCTGGATGTCCCCTGTTTTTCCTCACTTTCCACCATATTTAGTATTTGATTAGGGAACTCGTACTAGTCCTTGACGGGCGCGAGGGAGTCGTCCTAGCTTCGATCCGTTCGGCGCGAGTGTGTTTGGGTCCCGCCGGTCACTCCCAGAAGGGTTCCAAAAATGACCACTCCGCCCGCCGGTCGGGGCAGCGGGTAGAGCACTTGTCTGCCTCGATGGGGCGGGATTTCGGAGCAATAACTGCCGGTACCGCAGGATGCGGTGCGGTCAAAAAGGACGGGGCACGACTATGCGAATCGAACGGCGCAACACCATTGCAGGCCAGTCAGCCTACGCAGGAATTGATTTCAGATTGACGACATCCGAGATCCGAAATCCCGACGGCTCGGTGGTATTCCGCCTCGAAAACGTCGAGGTGCCGGCTTCCTGGTCGCAGGTCGCCGCCGACGTGCTGGCGCAGAAGTATTTTCGTAAAGCGGGCGTCGCAGCTCGGCTGAAGCAGGTCGAAGAGGAGACCGTGCCGTCCTGGCTGTGGCGCTCGGTGC
>NZ_JBEKXH010000473.1:0-4996 GCF_049512235.1 Bradyrhizobium sp. | reverse complement strand
GATCGCTCAGCGCATCAGCTTGAGCGCATCGGAGAAGAATTCCGTGCCCCCGAAATTGCCGGATTTCAGCGCCAGCAGCATCTCGCCGTCCCTGGCGCCGACCGAACGCAGCACCGGCACGCCGGCGGCGATCTCCGCGCCCACCAGAAATCCGGGAATTTTCAAGCGATCCACCACCGCGCCTGAGGTCTCGCCGCCGGCGACCACCAGCCGCCGCACGCCGGACAAGACCAATCCCTGCGCGATGTCGGCCATCGCCTGCTCGATGGCATGGCCGGCGGCCTCGCGGCCGTAGCGGGCCTGCAAGGCGAAGACCTGGTCCGGCGTCGAACTGCTGGCGATCAGGATGGGTCCATTTCCCAGCCGTTCCCTGGCCCAGGCCAGCGCGCGGCGGCTTTCGTCCTGGCCCTTGACGACCTGCTCGGGATCGAGATGCAGCACCGGCATATCAGCTTCGGCGCTTGCGATCTGCCGCAGCGTGGCCTGCGAACAGCTGCCGGCAAGACACGCCGCCGGTCCGCCGGTCGGAGCGTCGGCCACCGCGTCCGGCGCCTTCGCTTCGACCCGGCCTGCGGCGACCAGCGCACGAGCAAGCCCGAGCCCAAGGCCGGATGCACCGACGGAGAGCCGATGATCCAGCGCGACCTGGCCAATGGTTTCAAGATCGCGTTCGAAAACAGCGTCGGCAATGGCCGCACCGAAATCCTTGCCGGCGAGACCGGCAAGACACTGACGGACCGCGTCCGGCCCGCGCGCGACCGCGGCGAGATCGACCAGCCCGACTTTGCTCCTGCTCTGTCGCGCCAGCACCCGCACCAGATTGGAGTCATGCATCGGGTTGAGTGGATGGTCCTTGAGCGGGCTTTCGTTCAGCGGTACCGAACCGACGAACAGATGGCCCTGATAGACGGTGCGGCCGGTTTCCGGAAAAGCCGGCGTCACCAGCACGATGGTCTCGCCGCAATCTGCGCGCAGCGCGTCCATGACGGGGCCGATATTGCCGGCGTCGGTGGAATCGAAGGTCGAGCAGATCTTGAACAACACATGATCGGCGCCGCGCCCGCGCAGCCATCTTTCCGCGGCGCGCGAGCGCAGCACCGCAACACCTGAATCGATCGACCGGCTTTTCAGCGACACCACCACCGCATCGACTTCGGGCAGTTCGAGATCATCGGCGGGAATGCCGATGGTCTGCACCGTGCGCAGGCCGCCGCGGGTCAGGGTATTGGCGAGATCGGAGGCGCCGGTATAGTCGTCGGCGATGCAACCCAGTGCCAGCGTCACGGTTTTGCTCCGGCATAGGGCGCAAACCAGCCGAGGCCATCGGTGGTCTTGCCGCGCGGGTTATATTCGCAGCCGACAAACCCGCCATAGCCGAGCCGGTCGAGTTCTGCGAACAGGAACGGATAGTTCAACTCCTCGCCGTCGGGCTCGTTGCGCGAGGGAATGCTGGCGATCTGGACGTGGCCGATGACCGGCATCATCTCGCGCAGCCGCATGGTGACGTCGCCATGGATGATCTGGCAGTGATAGATGTCGAATTGCAATTTCAGATTGGGAATTTTCAATTCAACGATCAGATCGCGCGCAAAGACAAAATCGTTGAGGAAATAACCGGGCACGTTGCGCGGATTGATCGGCTCGATCACGACGTCGAGGCCATGGGGGGCGAAAAATTCCGCGGTCCATGCCACCGATTTGTAGAACGCCTCGACTGCCCGGCGGTCGCCACGGCTCGCCAGGCCCGCCATCAAATGGACGCGCTTGACGCCGGTCGCCTGCGCATAGGGCAGCGCGGTGCGCAGGCTCTGCTGCAGGTCGGCAAAACGGTCCGGCAGCGCGGCAAAGCCCTTCTCGCCGGCGTCCCAGTTGCCCGGCGGCAGGTTGAACAGCGCCTGCGTCAGGCCATTGCGATGGAGCCGCTCGCCGATCGCGTCGGCGGGATGATCATAGGGAAAGAGGAATTCAACAGCCGTAAAGCCTGCCTTCGCGGCCGCGTCAAAACGGTCGAGGAACGGCACTTCGTTGAACATCATGGTGAGATTGGCGGCGAAACGGGGCATCGGCGGTCCTCTTGTTCGTTCACTTCGACGTCGGTTCGCCGGGCAGAGGCGTGCCGGTGACGCGGGCATACATGCGCGCCACCGAGGCGTCGTCGTCGCGGCCCATGCCGGAGCCCGCGGTCATCAGAAACATCTGCAGCGCCGCCGCCGCCACCGGCACCGGGAATTTTGCTGACCGCGCCATGTCCTGGATGATGCCGAGGTCCTTGACAAAAATTTCCACCGCGCTGCGCGGGGTGTAGTCGCCATCGAGCACATGCGGCATGCGGTTTTCGAACATCCAGGAATTGCCGGCCGATGCCGTGATCACCTCATAGACCCGGCGGATATCGAGCCCCTGCTTGGCCGCGAAGGTGATGGCTTCCGCCGCCGCGGCAATATGCACGCCGGCCAAGAGCTGGTTGATCATCTTGAAGGCGGCGCCCTGGCCCGCGGCATCGCCGAGCTCGTAGAGTTTTGCCGCCATGGCATCGAGCGCCGGCCTTGCCTTGGCGAAGGCCGCTGGGCTGCCGGACGCCAGAATGGTCAGTTCGCCCTGCGCTGCGCGTTGCGCGCCGCCGGAGATCGGCGCGTCGAGATAATGCCGGCCGGTCGCCTCCAGCTGTTTTGCCAGCCGCCGCGCCACATCCGGGTCCATGGTCGCGGACGAGACGAACACGGCGTCCTTGGCCAGCGTTTCGGTGACGCCGTCCCTGCCGAACAGGATGGCCTCGGTCTGCGCGGCGTTGACGACCACGCTGACGACAATGCCGGCCGCAATCGCCGCCTCCGCCGGCGTTGAGGCGCCGCCCCCGCCATCGGCGACGAAGCGCGCCACGGCATCGGCCGAGACGTCACAGCCTTTGACCTCAAAGCCGGCGCGGCGCAGCGAGGTGGCCATGCCAAAACCCATCGAGCCCAGCCCGATGACGGCAACGCGCGGTTTTGCGGGGACGGATTCGGACATGCGCTAATTCCCTGGATTTCCCTGGTTCCTCACGGCCGATATCGCGGGCGGCCTTGCGCTTTGGGTATCACGCCTTGGCCGCGCTGCCAAAGCATGGGAAAAGGCGGAAAACAAAGATCGGGTAGAGGGTGGTAATCGGGGTGCTGAAATGACCGAAACCGCGGTACGCGAGGACATCTGCCGTCTCGGCCGCTCGCTGTTCGAGCGCGGGCTGACGCCGGGCTCGTCGGGCAATATCAGCGTCAAACTCGACGACGGCGGCTGGGTAGTGACGCCCACCAACGCCTCGCTGGGGTCGCTGGACCCGGCACGGCTGTCGCGGCTCGGCGCCGACGGCCGGCTCATTTGCGGCGATGCACCGACCAAAGAGGTGCCCCTGCATCGCGCGCTGTACCAGACCCGCGGCACCGCCCGCGCGGTGGTGCACCTGCATTCGACCCATTCGGTGGCACTGTCGATGCTGCCCGAGATCGATCCGCACGCCGCACTGCCGCCGCTGACGGCCTACTACCTGATGAGATGCGGCTTGACCGCGCTGGTGCCCTATTATCGGCCCGGCGATCCCGCGGTTGCGGACGCGATCAGGGGGCTCGCCGGAAAATATTCCTCCGTGCTGCTCGCCAATCACGGCCCGGTGGTCTCGGGCGATACGCTGGAGGCCGCGGTATTCGCCATCGAGGAACTGGAAGAAACCGCAAAGCTCTATCTGCTGCTGCGCGGGCTGAACCCGCGCTTTCTGACGCCGGCGCAGGTGGCAGATCTGTCGAAGACGTTCGAGCTGGGATTGCCGAAGCAAGGGCAGGACCATTTGCCGTAGGGTGGGCAAAAGCCAACGGACCGCGCGAACGCGCGGGTCGATGGCGTGCCCACCATCTTTTCGAATCCGAAATGGTGGGCACGGCGCAAAGAGCGCCTTTGCCCACCCTAGGCGCAGGTTACGGTGAAGCCTCAAACAACAGCGCGCGCCGCCCATCAAAGCACAGCCAGTTGCTTGTTCCTGAGATCGGTCACCAGCATCAGCCCCGGCGCATGGGTGATCGCAAACGGCAGCTTCGCCGCCGCGATCACCGCTTGCGGGGTCACGCCGCACGCCCAGAATACGGGAATCTCATCGGCTTCCACCGGCACGGGATCGCCATAGTCGGGTTTTGCAAGATCGGCGATGCCGATCGAATGCGGATGACCGAGATGGACGGGAGCACCGTGCACGGAAGGGAATCGCGAGGTGATCTGTACCGCGCGGATCGCATCGGCAGGTTTGAACGGCCGCATCGACACCACCATCGGACCGGCGAAGGGCCCAGCCGGCGCACAGGCCATATTGGTGCGGTACATCGGCACGCGAACGCCGCGCTCGATGTGACGGATCGGCAGGTCCTCGGCCAGCAGCGCTTCCTCGAACGAGAACGAGCAGCCGAGCACGAAGGCTATGAGATCGTCACGCCAATGCGCCAGGATATCGGTCGGCTCCTCCACCACACAGCCGTCGCGCCAGACCCGGTAACGCGGCAGATCGGTGCGGATGTCCAGGTCGATCCCGAGCGCGGGAATGCGGGGATTGCCGACGTCGGACATGCCGATGACCGGACAGGGTTTTGGATTGAGCTGGCAGAAGCGGTGAAAGGACGCTGCAAGCTTCTCCGGCAGGATCGCCAGGTTCCCTTGCACAAAACCGTTGGCGACGCCGGCGGTGGTTGTGGCCATGCCGGCCCGGCACGCCAGGCGCGCCCGCAGGCTTGGAAGTTCGGCTTGGCCGCCGTGCGCTGGCTGATCCACCGCTAAAATGGTCATGGCATCGTCCTGTCTATTATCTCGACAGCAATGAAATCGAGGTCTATCAGCTTTCCGCGCAAGGAGCAGCCCTACGCGACCGTGCGCTCGCTGTTGAAGGGCCCGACCTGCCGCCGATCCAACTGCGCTCATGACGAAATCCAGACGCGCCTAAAAGTCCCGCGGCGCGAGGCGCCCGGGCTGTTGCCAGGAAACT
>NZ_JBEKXH010000472.1:0-5007 GCF_049512235.1 Bradyrhizobium sp. | reverse complement strand
ACCCGTGCGGTGATGTCGCGGCGCGACGAGGCGTTTGCGACCGGCATCGATGTCGATCGGGTCTCGGCCGCAGCCTTCGGCATCGGATTGGGTCTTGCAGCGGTGGCCGGCGTGTTCGCGCCCTTCATGTTTGGCTCGGTGACGCCGGCGTTCGGCGCGGATGCGACCGTCACCTCCTTTGCGATCGTGGTGCTGGGGTCGCTCGGCAACCCCCTGGGCACCGCGCTGGGGGGCGTGGTCTATGGCCTCTGCTACATGCTGGTGCAGACCTATCTGAGCTCATGGGCCGACCTTTTGCCCTATGTGCTCCTGATCTTCATCCTGCTGCTGCGTCCGAGCGGGCTGTTGGGAAGGCGGGTGCGCGTTGCCTAGCGCCCTCAAGCACGCGCTGTTCATCGTCCTGCCGCTGCTCGCGGTCTTTGCGGTGCTGCCGGGCGTCTACCAGAATCATCTGTTGCTGTTCAACTTTGTCATTTTCCTGATCCTCGCCCAGGGCGTCAACATCATCTACGGTTTTACCGGCTATCTGCCGTTCGGCTATGTCGGCTTCTTCGGCGCCGGCGCCTATGGGTTTGCGATCCCGGTGATTTATTTTCAGGCCCCCGCGGTGCTCGCGGTGCTGGCCGCCGGATCGGTCGGGGTCGCGCTCGGCCTTCTGCTGACGCCGCTGTTGCGGCTGTCCGGCGCTTATTTTGCCATCGCCAATCTCGCCGCCTCGCTCGCGGTGCTGCACTTCGTCGCCAATCCAGCACTCGAGAGTATCACCCGCGGGCCCTATGGTGTCTCGCTCACCGGCGCCTTCAATCCGGCGCTGGCCTATTCGGCTGCGCTGATTGTGCTGGCGCTGACGCTTGCCGCCGTGGTGTTCCTGAAAAACTCGCGCTTTGGCCTGGCCTTGCAGGCGGTGCGCGAGGATGCGGTCTCGGCCTCGATGGCCGGCGTCGACGTGGTGCGGATGCGGGTGATCGCGTGGCTATTGTCCGCGCTGGTGGCCGGTCTCGCCGGTGGGGTTTATGCCTGGTATGTTTCGGTATTCTATCCCGACAATGTGTTCAGCGGCGATTTCAGCATTTTTGCCATTGTGTTTGCGTTGTTCGGCGGAGTTGCCACGATTTCCGGCCCGATTGTCGGTGTCCTCATCCTCTATGGCATCTACAATCTGATCGGCTTCACCACGCCGCAATATTTCCAGCTGATCTATGGACTGTTGATCATGGGGCTGGTGCTGTTTCTGCCCGCCGGCCTGGTGTCGCTGGCAACGCGGAGGGGATGGCATGTCCCCTGACGACGCGCCCATACTCAAGGTGACAAAACTGACGAAGCGCTTCGGCGGTTTTTACGCGCTTGACGGACTGAGCTTCCATGTCGCGCCGGGCGAGATCCTGGGCCTGGTCGGGCCGAACGGCTCCGGCAAGACCACCGCGATCAACGTGATCTCCGGTCTCTATGCGCCCGACGGCGGCGAGGTTGTACTGGATGGGACATCGATCGGCGGTGTCGCGTCGCACCAACTGGTGCATCGCGGCATCAACAGGACATTTCAAATTCCAAAACCCTTTCTGTCGCTGACGGTGCGCCAGAATGTCGAGGTCGCGCTGGCCTACGGGCGGGCCGCGGGCGCGCCGCCTGAAATGACCGCGCTGCTCGAAGAATATCGACTGGCCGATGTGGCCGACCGGCCGGCCGCCGACCTGAACAACGCGCAGCAAAAGATGCTCGATCTGGCTCGCGCGCTGGCTACCCGTCCGCGGCTCCTGCTGCTCGATGAACTCGCCGCCGGGCTCAATCCGGCGGAGCTCGACTGGATCGCCGGGCGCATCAAGGCGCTGGCGCAAAGGGGGATGGCGATCATCGTGGTCGAGCATCTGATGGGGTTCATCGAGCACATCACCGATCGCGTCATCGTCATGAACGCCGGCAAGGAGATTTTCGAGGGCAAGCTCGCGCTCGCGGTGCAGGTGCCGCAAGTCATCGAAGTGTTCCTCGGAGGCGAGCATGCCGCCTGAAGCCACACCTCTGCTGCAGGCGGCCGGCGTCGATGCCGGCTACGGCACCATGCAGGTGCTTTGGGGCGTCGACCTCGACGTGCGCATCGGCGAAACCGTGCTGCTGCTCGGCGCCAACGGCGCCGGCAAGACCACATTTCTCAAATCGCTGGTCGGCTTGATCGAGGCGCGGCACGGCAGCATCAGACTCGCGGGCGAAGATGTGACGCGAACGCGCTCCAGCGACCGGATGCGGCTCGGCATGACCTACATGTCCGAACTCGCGGTATTTCCCGATCTCTCGATCGACGAAAACATCCGTGTCGGCGCCCAGGCGCTTGGCCACGCCGGTCCCGGCGCCCGCGTCGAGGAGCTCTACGGCGTATTCCCGGTGTTGCGCGAAAAACGCCGCGCGCCGGCATCCAGCCTGTCGGGCGGGCAACGCAAGATGCTCGGCATCGCCAAGGCGCTTGCCGCCGAGCCGCGGCTATTGGTGATGGACGAACCCTCGGCCGGGCTGTCGCCCTTGTTCGTCAAGGAAGTCATCCGCATCCTTGGCGAACTGCGCGGGCGTGGGCTGGCGTTGCTGATCGCCGAGCAGAATATCGGTTTCCTCGAAGTGGCGAGCCGGGTATTTGTACTCGAGAGCGGGCGCATCCGCTTTTCCGGCACGGTTGCGGAAATGACCGACAATGAAGCGCTACGGCGTGCCTATTTCGGGCTGAGGTGATGCCGGCGATCAGCATAGGATCTGGCGCGGGCCATCACGCGGCGACAAGGCGACAACACAATGGCAAATACTCCGACACTGGCCGCCCTGGCGGATGATCTCGACAGCGGCCGCACCAGCGCCCGCAAACTGGTCGATGCGTGCCTGGCTGCGATCAAAAATCCCGCAGGCGAGGGCGCGCGGGCCTTCATCCATGTCGGCGCCGAAGCGGCCATCGAGGCGGCCGAAGCGATGGACCGGCTGCGCGAGGTGAAAGCCGCGCCGTCGCCTTTTGCCGGCATTCCCGTCTCGATCAAGGACCTGTTCGACATCAAGGGGCAGGTGACCCGCGCCGGTTCGCGCGCCCTCGACGATTCACCGCCGGCGGAGGCCGACGCGCCGGCAGTGGCGCGGCTGCGCCGTGCCGGTTTTGTGGTGATCGGCCGGACCAACATGACCGAATTCGCCTATTCCGGAATTGGGATTAATCCGCATTACGGCACGCCGAAGGGCAAATGGCAGCGCGGGGTGGGTCATGTGCCCGGCGGATCGTCGTCGGGCGCGGCGGTGTCGGTCGCCGACGACATGGCGCATGGCGCGCTCGGCACCGACACCGGCGGATCGTGCCGGATTCCGGCGGCCTATAACGGCATCGTCGGCTTTAAGCCGACGCAGCGCCGCGTGCCGCGCGACGGCGCCGTACCACTTTCCTTCAGCCTCGACAGCATCGGGCCGCTGGCGCGCAGCGTCGGATGTTGCGCAATACTCGACGCGGTGCTTGCCGGCGAGGCGGTCATTCCGCTGCAGCCCCGCCCGATCGGGGACATGCGGCTGGCCGTGCCGACCACGATTGTGCTCGATGAAATCGAGGATGAAGTGGCGCGGAGCTTCGAACGGGCGCTGGAGCGACTGTCGCGCCAGGGCGCGCTGATCGAGCGCATCGCGGTGCCGGAATTCCTCGATGTAGGGGTGATGAATACCAAAGGTGGTTTTGCGGCGGCGGAAAGCTATGCCTGGCATCGCTATCTGATGGTCAGTCACGGCGACGTCTACGATCCCCGGGTGTTCATCCGCATTCTGCGCGGCGAAACCATCAGCGCCGCTGACTATATCGATTTGCTCGAAGCCCGAAAGTCGCTGATCGCGCGCGCCACGCTGCGCCTTTCGCCCTATGACGCGCTGGTTTTGCCGACCACCGCCAACACGCCGCCGCGCATTGCGGATCTCGGCGATGACAAGGCTTTCACCAAAGCCAACCTTCTCTCGCTGCGCAATTGCGCGATGATCAACATGATCGACGGCTGCGCGATTTCGCTGCCCTGCCATCGCGAAGGGGATGTGCCGGTCGGTTTGATGCTGGCGGGATCAGGCGGGTCGGACCGCCGCATTCTTGAACTGGCGGCCGCCATTGAAGATGTCATCCGTGGTTAAAGGTACTTTGCGCCTGCTTCGTCATCGCGAGCGAAGTGCGTAGGGTGGCAAATCATTGGCGCACTTGCGCCGAGCCCACCAACCGGCTTCGTAAGGGACGCAGGCTCTCTCGCTCCCCTCCCCACCACTCGCTTCGCTCGCGGGGGGAGGGGAGCGCACTGCCGGCGCGGCGGGAGGGGCTCTATCCATGACGCGCGGGCCCCGTGGGCCTTTGCCCATCCTACGCCCTGCCGCAAATCGGGTGGCGCGAAGTGGCTCAATTTGCGAGACTGCGGTCATGAGATCAATCGCAAATACCATTGCTCACGCTGCCCCCTCCGACATCGCCGCGCGCGTCGGCGCGATCGACTGGTCGCAAGCAACGAGCGATCTCGACGCCCAGGGCTGCGCCGTCCTGAAGGGGCTGCTATCGGTCGAAGAATGTCGCGCGCTGGCTTCGCTCTATCCGGACGATCGTCATTTCCGCAGCCGGGTAGTGATGGGACGGCACGGGTTCGGGCGCGGCGAGTACAAGTATTTTTCCTATCCGCTGCCTGATCTGATCGGAGAATTACGGCCGGCTCTCTACGCGCGGCTCCGTGATGTCGCCGATCGCTGGAACGAGGCCATGGGTCTCGACATCCGTTATCCCCAACACCACGAAGCGTTCCTGAAACGCTGCCATGACGCCGGCCAGAGCCGGCCGACGCCGTTGTTGCTGCAATACGGCGCCGGCGACTACAACTGCCTGCATCAGGATCTCTATGGCGAGCACGTGTTCCCGTTACAGGTCGCGATCCTCTTGTCGGAACCCGGCCGCGACTTTACCGGCGGCGAATTCGTGCTGACCGAGCAGCGGCCGCGCATGCAATCGCGTCCCGAGGTGGTGCCGCTCGGGCAGGG
>NZ_JBEKXH010000471.1:0-5872 GCF_049512235.1 Bradyrhizobium sp. | reverse complement strand
AGATTTTCGGCCGCGCCTCGCATGCCGGCGTCGCACCGGAGCGGGGAATCAGTTCGACCATGATCCTTGCGCTCGCGCTCGCGGACGTGAAGGCGGGTGGCTGGTTCGGCAAGGTGGTGAAAGGCAAGCGGCAGGGCACGAGCAATGTCGGCCCCGTCACCGGCGGTGACGACCAGGTGAGCCTCACGACGCGCGGAAGCCCGGGTGTCCAAGGTGGGCTGATTGCAAGAGCTCGCTGGCATGCGACCCGACATAGGTTTCCAGCAGCGTTCGCGCCAGCCGGTTCTGGATACGGATTTCGCTGACCAGCGCCAGAACCGTGGTGTTTCGGGGCTGTCAAACAATGTAAAAATATTCTTGTTGCCTTTTTGTTCGAATCAGTCTACAACCACGTTGTCTTATCCCAGATGAGGGGCGTATCGCGATCGTCATGAAACGCGGGATGAGATGCGGTGGACGCGGCAGCGTCAGGCGTGCAGTGGGTCGCAGGGCGAGGGGGCGCTATGCCCAGCAGTGAGCGATACCTGGCATGATAGACGACGGCGCTGCAGCGTACGGGGAAGGCGTGTGGTCCTGGCACCCAATGCTGGTGTCAAGTCTTTGGAGGTTTCGTGCGGCTCAACCGGGTCGGGCAAACCGTTAATCCGAAGGCGACGGTAGCAATAGAGCTTATCTTGCCGGGGAGAGCACGTTGATAAACCGTAAAACCATTGCGTGGGGAATGCCGGATGATCCGGTGCCTCGCTGTACCTCGTGTGCGTACGGCCGTTTTCTTGCACACGGGCCGCGGGTGCCTCTGGGCATCGCGGCATTCCCCGCGCCCTCTGTTATCTCGAGGGCGAGACGTTCTAGCAAAAGCCCGGGCGCGTCGCGCCGCGGGGCGTTTATTTGCGTCTGGAACGGGTCCGTATACAATAAGCCTGAGCAAGAACAATCATCGATGAGGGAGAGAATCTGATGAGCTTTTCGCGACGCGCGCTGTTGAAGGCCTCGGTCGCCTCGACGGCTCTCGGCGGCCTCGGCGCGCCGCTGGTCGCCCGCGCGCAAGCCGCCGAATTCGCCTACAAATTTGCCAACAACCTGCCGGACTCGCACCCGCTCAACGCCCGTGCCAAGGAGATGTCGGACGCGATCAGGAGCGAGAGCCAGGGCCGTTTCGACCTGCAGATTTTCCCGAATAACCAGCTCGGCTCCGACACCGACATGCTGAGCCAGATCCGCTCCGGCGGCGTCGAATTCTTCACGCTGTCGGGCCTGATCCTGGCCACGCTGGTGCCGGCGGCCTCGATCAACGGCATCGGCTTTGCGTTTGCGGATTATCCCACGGTCTGGAAGGCCATGGACGGCGATCTCGGCGCCTATGTGCGCGGCCAGATCACCAAGGCCAATCTCGTGGTCATGGACAAGATCTGGGACAACGGCTTTCGCCAGACCACGTCGTCGACCAGGCCGATCAACACCCCCGAAGATTTCAAGGGCTTCAAGATCCGGGTGCCGGTTTCGCCGCTGTGGACCTCGATGTTCAAGGCGTTCGACGCCTCGCCCGCCTCGATCAATTTCAGCGAAGTCTATTCGGCGCTGCAGACCAGAATCGTCGAAGGCCAGGAAAATCCGCTGGCGTTGATCTCGACCGCGAAGCTGTACGAAGTGCAGAAATATTGTTCGCTAACCAATCACATGTGGGACGGCTTCTGGTTTCTCGCCAATCGTCGCGCCTGGGAGAAGCTGCCCGAGGACCTGCGCACGATCGTCGCCAAAAACATCAACGCCGCGGCGTTGAAGGAGCGCGGCGATACCGAAAAGCTGAATGCCACGGTGCGTGAAGAACTCACCGGCAAGGGGCTCGTCTTCAACGCGCCCGTCGCCGCGCCGTTCCGCGAAAAGCTGCGTTCGGCCGGCTTCTATGCCGAGTGGAAGGGTAAATACGGCGATCAGGCCTGGGAGCTCCTGGAGAAATCCGTCGGCAAGCTGTCGTAACCGGCGGCAAGGCACGTCATGGCCCACGCCGAAGTTTCGCGGACAGGAGCGGGCGAAGTGGCTGTCGAGGCCCCTCGCCCGCGCAGGCTGGCGCAGTCGCTTGAACTCTGGCTCGCGATGCTGGTCGAAATTCCGGCGGCGCTTCTGGTCGTAGCCGAGATCGTCATCCTGTTCGCCGGGGTGGTCGCGCGTTACGGCCTGCGCAGCCCGCTGATCTGGTCGGATGAACTGGCGTCGATATTGTTCCTGTGGCTGGCCATGCTCGGCGCCGCGGTGGCCTTTCGCCGTTCCGAGCACATGCGCATGACCGCCATCGTCGGCAGCGCCCGGCCGGCGGTGCGCGCCTGGCTCGACCTGGTCGCGACCTCAGCGGCGCTGGCATTTCTGCTGCTGGTGGCGTGGCCGGCTTACGACTATGCCTATGAGGAAAGTTTCATCACCACCCCGGCGCTGCAAATCTCCAACGCCTGGCGCGCCGTGGCGCTTCCGGCCGGTATCGGCCTGATGGCGCTGTTTGCCGTGCTGCGGCTGGCACGGGCCGGCGATCTCAGGGTCGTGCTGGGCGCGGTGCTGTCCGTTGCCTTGCTGATGGCGCTGTTCTGGCTGGCGCAGCCCTGGCTGCGTCCGCTCGGCAATCTCAACCTCGTCATCTTCTTTGTCGGCGTCGCCGGCTTTTGCGTGTTCTCAGGTGTGCCGATCGCCTTCGCCTTCGGGCTTTCGATCTTCGGCTATCTGGCGCTGACGACGCGGACGCCGCTGATGGTGCTGGTCGGCCGCATGGACGAGGGCATGAGCCACCTGATCCTGCTGTCGGTGCCGCTGTTCGTGTTCCTCGGGCTTTTGATCGAGATGACCGGCATGGCGCGCGCCATGGTGGCCTTTCTGGCCAGCCTGCTCGGACACGTCCGTGGCGGCCTGCATTACGTATTGGTCGGCGCGATGTACCTGGTCTCCGGCATCTCCGGCTCCAAGGCCGCCGACATGGCGGCGGTGGCGCCGGTGCTGTTTCCGGAAATGAAGGCGCGCGGCGCCCGGCCCGGCGATCTCGTCGCCCTGCTCGCGGCCACCGGCGCGCAGACCGAAACCATTCCACCCAGTCTGGTGCTGATTACGATCGGTTCGGTGACCGGCGTTTCGATCTCGGCCTTGTTTACCGGCGGACTGCTGCCGGGCGTGGTGCTGGCGATTACGCTGTCGGCACTGGTGTGGTGGCGCTACCGCGGCGAGGATCTGAGCCACGTCAAACGTGCCCGCGGCGGCGAGATCCTCAAGACATTTGCCGTCGCCCTGCCCGCGCTGGCGCTGCCGTTTGTGATCCGCGCCGCCGTGGTCGAAGGGGTTGCGACCGCTACCGAAGTATCCACCATCGGGATCGTCTACGGTCTCGTCATCGGGCTAGTGGTCTATCGCCGTTTCGACTGGGGACGCCTGGTGCCGATGTTGATCGAGACGGCCTGCCTTTCAGGGGCGATCCTGCTGATCATCGGTACCGCCACCGGCATGGCCTGGGGATTGACGCAATCCGGCTTTTCCCGCGCCCTGGCAGCCGGGATGACCGGCCTGCCCGGCGGCTCCGCGGCCTTCATCGCGGTATCCATTGCAGCCTTCATGGTCCTGGGCAGCGTGCTCGAGGGCATTCCGGCGATCGTGCTGTTCGGCCCCTTGTTGTTTCCGATCGCACGCGCGGTCGGCGTCCACGAGGTGCATTATGCGATGATCATTATTCTCGCCATGGGCATCGGATTGTTCGCGCCGCCGTTCGGAGTAGGCTACTATGCCGCCTGCGCCATCGGGCGGGTCGATCCCGCCGAGGGGATCCGGCCGATCTGGGGTTATCTGCTGGCCCTGCTGATAGGCCTGATCGTGGTGGCGATTTTTCCCTGGATATCGATCGGATTCCTGTAGGCGACAGAAAGAAGAAGGTGGCCCATGAGCGGGAAGCAAAATCAATACAATATCGGATTGGACAAGACGCCTGCCAACTTCGTCGCCTTGACGCCACTCAGTTTTCTGAAGCGCACGGCCGCCATCTATCCCGATCATGTCAGCGCCGTCTACGAGGGCCGCGCCTTCTCCTGGTCCGAAACCTATGCGCGCTGCCGGCGCTTTGCCTCCTATCTGGCGACGCACGACATAGGTAACGGTGACACCGTCGCGGCCATGCTGCCGAACGTCCCGGCGATGAACGAGGTGCACTTTGCGGTTCCGATGGCGGGCGCAGTGCTCAATGCGCTCAACATCAGGCTCGATCCGCCCTCCATCGCCTTCCAGCTCGATCATGGCGGCGCCAAGATCATCCTGGTCGATCCGGAATTTTCCGATGTGATCTCCGAAGCACTGACGCTGATGCAGGGCGCAAAGCCATTCGTCATCGACGTCGACGATGCGGCTTACGCCGGCGGCAAGCGCATTGGCGAGATCGAATACGAAGCGGCGGTGGCGCAAGGCGATCCCGGCTTCACCGCGCGGCTGCCCGAAGATGAATGGGACGCCATCGCGCTTGGCTATACGTCGGGAACGACCGGCAATCCCAAGGGCGTCGTGACCCACCATCGCGGCGCCTACCTCAACGCCGTCAGCAACATCCTTGCCGGCCAGCTCGGCCAGCATCCGGTCTATCTCTGGACCCTGCCGATGTTCCACTGCAATGGCTGGTGCTTTCCCTGGACCATGGCGGCGGCGGCCGGCATCAATGTCTGCCTGCGCAAGGTCGAACCCACGAAGATTTTCGAATTGATCAAAAAGCACGGCGTCACCCACATGGCGGGAGCGCCGATCGTCTATAACACCCTGATCAACGCGCCGGACGCGCCGAAGGGCAAAGCCGGCTGACCGAAGTCTATGGCCCGGCATCGGTCTGCGCGGAACAGCCGGGCTGGGACAACCTGCCGGCCGACCAGCGCGCGCAACTCAAACGCCGTCAGGGCGTGCCCTACCCGCTGCAGGAAGCTGTCAGCGTGCTCGATCCCGAAACCATGCGCGAGGTGCCGCGCGACGGCGAAACCATCGGCGAGGTGATGTTTCGCGGCAATATCGTGATGAAGGGTTATCTCAAGAACGACAAAGCCACGAGGGAAGCCTTTGCCGGCGGCTGGTTCCACACCGGCGATCTCGGTGTGCTCGACGCGCACGGCTATGTCATCATCAAGGATCGCTCCAAGGACATCATCATATCGGGGGGTGAAAATATCTCATCGGTCGAGGTCGAGGACGTGCTCTTCAAACACCCGGCGGTGCTGTTCGCGGCCGTGGTGGCAAAACCGGACGGCAAATGGGGCGAAGTGCCCTGCGCCTTCATCGAATTGAAGGAAAACGCGCACGCCACCGAGGCCGAGATCATCGCCTTTTGCCGCAGCCACATGTCGGGCTTCAAGACGCCGAAGGCCGTGGTGTTCGGCCCGATTCCCAAAACCTCGACCGGAAAGATCCAAAAGTTCATGCTGCGCAACCAGGTCGATTCGGCCAAGGCGATTTCGGCCTGAGCAGCCGGGAACGGGCAACCTCCCACGATGGCGGCCGGTGCGGGCGGCACCGTCGTGGCGGCGTTCATTTGTCGCTGCTTAGAAACTCGTCCGGTACCTGGCCAAACCAGCGCAGCGCGTGCCTTTGGTTGAATTTTCCCTTTTCGAAATCGCTGGTGCGGCTGAACGCGACGGCGCCGACGTGCCCGAAGAACTGCCACAGCCCCCGCGCCGTCTGGATCGCGGCCGCGGGGGTCGCGCAGTCGACGGGCTCACCGGCAATAAGGCTCCCATCGGTGAGATCAAAGGCCAACGCTACAAAACGAGTGATTTCGGTCATCGATGCCCGTCCCGCAACGCCAGTCAGCTCATATAATGTGCCCGCTTGATGCAGGATTATAGTTCAGGATCGCCGAAAGCGGCCGGGTGATGTT
>NZ_JBEKXH010000470.1:0-11327 GCF_049512235.1 Bradyrhizobium sp. | reverse complement strand
CGCGTGCTCTGCGACGATGTTGCGATCCTGCAGCATGGCGAGGTCGTCGAATACGGACCGATCGCCCGGGTTTTCAGCGCCCCGCAGCATCCCTACACGCGACAGCTGCTGTCCGCCATTCCATTGCCCGACGTCGAGCCGGGCTGGCTCGATGATTCCGCACCCGTTGTAACACCCCACCAGCAAGGATCAGCCGCATGACCGAGAGCATCAAGGGTTCTGTCGTTCTCATCACCGGGGCCTCCGGCGCGATCGCGCAGGCCCTCATCGCCGCCCTTATGGCCCGCGGCGCAGCCAAGATCTATGCCGCCGCGCGCGATATTTCCGCTCTCGCCGGGTCCGACCAGCTGGTGCCGATCAAGATGGACGTCACCAGCGATGAAGACGTCACCAAGGCCGCCCAGGTCGCCACCGACATCACGCTCCTGATCAACAATGCCGGCATCAATCACAACACCGGCTTTCTGGTCGCGCCTGATCTGGCGATGGCCGAAGCGGAAATCGAGGCCAATTATCTGGGGCCGCTGCGCGTGACGCGCGCCTTCGCGCCGATCCTGATCGCGAACAAGGGCGCGGTGCTCAACCTGCTGACGATCCTGTCCCGCGTGAACCTGCCGTTCATGGGCTCGTACTGCGCCTCAAAGGCCGCAGCCCTCAGCCTGACGCAAGGGTTGCGCGCCGATCTGGGATCGAAGGGCGTTCGGGTCGCCGCCGCCCTGCCGGGCGCGGTGGATACCCGGATGACCGCGGGGCTTCCGATCCCGAAGATGTCGCCACCCGATGCGGCCAAGGAGATACTCGACGGCTTCGAGGCCGGCGAGGAAGAGATCTATGTCGGCGAGATGGCGCGTGGCCTCGCGCAGGGCCTCGCCCACGATCCCAAGGCCGTCGAACGACAGCTGGCGTCGCCGGGCTGATCCAAGGAAAGTTCTGAGAAAGCCGCGATATCGAACCAAAGGGGACCACCATGAGCAAGTCCATAATCCTGTTTGCCGTCGTCACCGCGCTGGCGGTCGGCGTGTCGCCGCACAAGGCATCGGCCGATTCCATTCCCGGCCTGCGCGGCCATGACCACACCGGCATCACGGTGCCGGATTCGAAGTCATTGCTCTGGATGACGACGGACCCCACGAAGTAACCTCTTGCAGCAAGCATTTGAGATTTACTTGCCGCGCCATCTGGACCATTACTTCCGACATATGTTCGCGCGAATCAATGGTGACGCAGCGATAGCGCTCCATTCGATCGACGTTTGGCGTCGCGAGTCTCGCGTTTAGTGGGTCGGACCCTGCTCCGGTGCCGGCGCAGGTTCCTCGCTCGCTGAGAGCGCGCGAGGACAAAAGCGTTTTTGTATCAGCCTGGATAAGCGCCTGAAGTTCGCGCCGGGAGACCGGTTGGGGGTCATCGCAGGCGCCTTCGCCGAGAATTCGGCCTTGTTCGACGGTCTGGCGGACAGCGGTCGCGTCGTGTTCCTGCTTCCCACGTTGGGCCGAAAAGTTTGCGTCTCGATTGAGGACGATGTGGTCGCGGTCGCCTGACGCGGCCCAAGCCTGACGTTTGGATGTCAGCCGGGTGGACCTGATTCACCCGGGCTGCGGTAGCTTGAGAAAATTTCATCTCTCGGGTTCGACTTCGATGGGCTCGGTTCGGGCCCCGGGTCATGGATGGCTAAAAGGCTGCTTCATAAGCACCGCGATGTGCATAGCGACGGGCAGTATTCTTTACCCACGTATTTGTACTGACATCTTTACTTCAGGATGCGCATTAGACTCACTGCATGATTCTCCCTGAAAGAAGCAAAGCCTTGCCGCTGCAAAATGAAATATCCGGTCACGCCGCTGAATTCTTCGCCCAGTCGGGCGCAATTTGCGGCAAAATCGATTTTTCAAGAATCGATGCGCTCGCGGCTGCCCTCGGGGTGGTACGCGAGCGTGGCGGTCGGCTCTTCATGCTGGGCATCGGTGGCAGCGCCGCAAATTGCAGCCACGCCGTGAACGACTTCCGCAAGCTGTGCGGCATTGAAACCTATTCCCCTGTCGATAACGTGTCCGAGTTGACGGCGCGCGCCAATGATGAGGGCTGGGAGACCATTTTCGAAGGCTGGCTTGAAGTAAGTCGCCTGAGCGAGCGTGATGCGATTTTTGTCCTCTCGGTCGGTGGCGGAGACGTCGAGCGAAACGTTTCGACCAACCTCGTAAGGGCCATTGAGTTTGCTCGCTCGCGCGGTGCGAAAGTATTCGGTATTGTCGGCAAGCAAACGGGCTACACCGCCAGGAACGGCGACGTCGTGGTCGTCATCCCCGAAGTGAAGGCTGAATGGGTGACCCCGCTCTCGGAGGCCTTTCAGGCCGTTCCCGAATTGCGCGATGGCCGCAGCTACGCTCCGCGCAGCATTGCAGCGTTCAGTATCTATCCGTATGCGGCTCAATCACTCGGGCGATTGAAGGCGGCGGGTTATCTGCTTGTCGTCGTCACCAATCAGCCTGATATCGGCAACGGGCTGGTGTCGGTTGATGTCGTGAGCGAGATGCACCGGCTGATGGCGCAGGCGCTGCCGATCGATCGCATCGAGATGTGTCCGCATTCCCAGTCCGAAGCTTGCAATTGCCGCAAGCCGAAGCCGGAGATGCTGGTCAACGCCGCACGACGCTGCGAAATCGATCTCGCGGCAAGTGTAATGGTGGGCGACCGTTGCAGTGATGTAGAGGCTGGCCGGGCCGCCGGTTGCAGGACAGTTTTTATAGACCACGACCATGTAAGTGAACTGAAATCCGCATCTGCCGACTTCACCGTTCGCACCCTTGCGGAAGCGGCGGACGTCATTCTGGGCACGATGCCGAACAACCGGGAGCGGCGATGCGCGCAGTGAACGAACTCAGGGTGAAGATATATGCCGATGGTGCCGATCTCGACGGCATTTTCAATATGGCCAAACTTGCGCATGTCAAGGGATTCACCACCAATCCGACATTGATGCGGAAGGCTGGCGTAACGAATTACGAGTCCTTTGCGCGCAGCCTGCTGGAAAAGGTCACGCAGCATCCAGTGTCATTTGAGGTGTTTGCCGACGATTTTCCCGGCATGGTCGCGCAGGCCCGCGTGATCGCCTCCTGGGGCACGAACGTGAACGTCAAGGTTCCGGTCATGACGACAAGGGGCGCGTTCACGGGGCCTGTTATCCACGCGCTGGCGGCCGAGGGCGTTCAACTCAACGTCACCGCGATCATGACGCCGGAGCAGGTTGCGGCCGTCGCCGAGATGCTGGACGATGATGTGCCGGCCATCGTTTCCGTGTTCGCAGGGCGTGTGGCCGATACTGGTATCGATCCGGTGCCGCATATGCGGGCGTGCAAGGATATTCTTGGCGCCAAGCCCAAGGCGCAATTGCTGTGGGCCAGCCCGCGTGAGGTGCTGAACATCTTCCAGGCGGATGACGTTGGCTGCCATATCATCACCTGCAGCAACGACATGATTGCCAAGCTCAGCCTGGCTGGCAAGGATCTCCTGGATTACTCGCGGGAGACGGTTCAGATGTTCTATCGCGACGCCACCGCGTCGTCGTTCTCGATCAATCCCGCAAAGTCCGCGGCCTGAGCAATGGGCATGGCCATGCATAAGCTCTTCGACCGTGTTCTCGTCACGGGTGGCGCAGGTTATTGCGGCAGTCTGCTGGTGCCCCAGCTGCTTGATCAGGGTTACGAGGTCACGGTCTACGATACAATGTTCTTCGGCGACGCCTTTCTGCCGAAGAACAATCCCAATCTTCGCGTGGTCAAGGGCGACATCCGCGACACGGCGCATCTGGCCGCGACCAGTGCGGGCCACGATGCATTCGTCAGCCTTGCCTGCATCTCCAACGATGCGAGTTTCGAGCTTGACGAGGCGCTGTCGACATCGGTGAATATGGATGCATTCGAGCCGATGGTAATGGCGGCCAAGAAGGCGGGCGTGAAGCGTTTCATCTATGCTTCCTCAAGTTCGGTCTACGGTGTCTCCGACAAACCGGATGTGACCGAAGACCACCCCCTGGTGCCGTTGACGCTCTACAACAAGTTCAAGGGCACGTGCGAGCCGCTATTGAAAAAGCACGCGGATGATGGCTTCACCGGGGTCATCTTCCGGCCGGCGACGGTGTGCGGATATGCGCCTCGCCTGCGGCTCGATCTATCGGTCAATATCCTGACCAATCATGCCATCAATGCGGGCAAGATTACCGTCTTTGGGGGGTCGCAGCTGCGCCCCAACCTGCATGTTCAGGACTACTGCGATGCGGTGAAGCTTTTCCTCGTCGCGCCGTCGGAAAAGATCCAGAAAGAGACCTTCAATGTCGGCTATCAGAACCTCTCCATCATGGACATTGCCAGCATGGTCCAGCGGATTGTGTCGGAGGAATTCCCGGAGAAAGGCGAAGTCGCCATCGTGACTACGCCGAGCGATGATTTGCGCTCCTACCACATCAACTCCGACAAGATCAGGAAGGTGCTCGGTTATGCGCCGCGTCACACCATCGAAGACGCGGTACGCGGCCTCTGCGAGGCTTTCCGCGACGGACGCATTCCTGACAGCATGAACGACGACCAGTACTTCAACGTGAAGCGCCTCAAACGGCTGCGCGCGGCCTGATGTCGAAGCCTGTCGCCATCGTGACCGGCGGCGCCGGATTCATCGGCAGCCACATGGTCGATCTGCTGCTGGATTCTGGCTTTGCCGTACGGGTGATCGATAATCTGAGCGGCGGCCACCGGTCGAATCTGGAGCACCGCAAGGGTGATCCCGGGCTGGCCTGCTACTGGCAGGACATCCTTGCGCTTGAGGCCGGCACGCCGATTTTCGAGGGCGCCAGCTACGTCTTTCATTTCGCGGGCATCGGCGACATCGTGCCGTCGATCGAGCGGCCGATTGAATACATGAACGTCAACGTACAAGGGACCGTTCGGGTGCTGGAATGCGCGCGGGCGGCAGGCGTCGGTAAAGTCGTCTACGCCTCCTCGTCTTCGTGCTACGGACTGGCGGCAACCCCGACCGACGAGGGGCATCCGATCGCACCTCAATATCCCTACGCGCTTTCGAAATATCTGGGCGAGCAGGCCGCCTTCCACTGGCATCGGGTTTATGGGCTGCCGGCAAATGCGGTGTGCATCTTCAATGCCTATGGTCCGCGTGTGCGGACCACCGGCGTCTATGGCGCGGTCTTTGGCGTGTTCCTGCGGCAGAAGCTTGCCGGCAAACCTTTCACGGTCGTCGGGGACGGGACACAGACAAGGGATTTCGTCTACGTCACAGACGTTGTGGCCGCGTTCCTGGCCGCCGCGCGGAGCGAATCGTCAGGCGAACGATTCAATGTCGGGGCCGGCAACCCGCAATCGATCAACCGGCTGGTATCGCTGATCGGAGGCGACGTGACTTATGTTCCGAGGCGTCCGGGCGAACCCGACTGTACATTCGCCGATATCAGGAAGATCACGACAGAACTCGGCTGGAGGCCCGCGGTCTCATTCCCGGAAGGTGTCCGGCGCATGCTCACCGATATCGAGCGTTGGCGCGAGGCTCCGCTGTGGGATCCGGCATCGATCGCCCAGGCCACGGAAAGCTGGTTCCGCTATCTTGGCAAAGAAAAAGTTCAATGAGAGCGCCAATATGGTTTCATTGATGGAGCGTTACCGGCACAAGATCAAAACCGCGGAGCAGTTGCGTGCGATTATTGGCCCGCCGCCGCGAAAAAAGCGCGTCATCATGTGCCATGGCGTGTTCGACGTGGTGCATCCCGGACATATCAGGCATTTGCTGTACGCGAAGAGCAAGGCTGACCTTCTGGTCGCCAGTATCACGGCCGACAAGCACATTACCAAGGGCGTTCATCGTCCGCATGTGACGCAGGATCTGCGCGCGCTCAATCTCGCGGCTTTCGAAATGGTCGACTACGTCATCATCGACCGCAACGATACGCCGCTCGCCAATATCGAGACGATTGAGCCCGACTATTTCGCCAAAGGCTTCGAATATAACGCCAAGGATCTTGCACCCAGAACGGCGGAAGAGGCGGCAATCGTCGAAGCCTATGGCGGGGAACTGATCTTCACGCCCGGCGATATCGTCTATTCATCGAGCGCGCTGATCAATCTGGCGCCGCCGTCGGTGAAGCTGGAAACCCTGCAGATCCTGATGGAGCGCAACGATATCACCTTCGACCGTCTGCGCGACGTGCTTTCCAGCATGCCGGGGCAGCGCGTTCACATCGTCGGCGACACCATCGTGGACAGCTACACGCAAGACGCCGACCATGAGCGTTCTGTATGAACGCCGTATAGATTATGTCGGCGGTGCAGGGGTTGTTGCCAAGCATCTGGTCGCGGCCGGGGCCAAGGTCACGTTCTCCACGGTGCTCGGCGACGATGCATTCAAAACCTTTGCGATGGACGATATGCAAGCGGCCGGCATCGACATGCGTGCCGTGATCGACCCGTCCCGTCCGACCGTAAACAAGAACGCCATCGTTGTCGACGGATACCGCCTGCTCAAAGTCGATACGCTCGACAACCGTTCGATCTCGGACAACATCCTGGCGTCTATCGCCGAAGCCGTGAGCTCGACGCCGGCCGACGCGGTGGTCTATTCGGATTTCCGTCACGGGCTGTTCAATCGCCGGACCCTTCCCGAACTGATCAAGGCAATTCCGCCAGGCGTCTATCGTGTGGCCGACAGCCAGGTTGCCAGCCGCTGGGGTAACATCACTGAGTTCACCGATTTCGACATGATCACGCCGAACGAGCGTGAGGCACGGTTTGCGCTGGCGGACCAGGATTCCGGCATCCGGCCGCTGGCATCGGTTCTATACGATACCGCGCGCTGCAAATTGCTGATACTCAAGCTCGGCGAGCGGGGCATTCTTGCCTGTCGCGGCAGGGATCACGTGTCGCTCGACAGCTTCTTTGTCATCGACAGCTTCGTTGATCGAGTGGTGGACGCGGTGGGAGCCGGAGACGCGTTGCTGGCCTATTCGACTCTGGCGATGTTGATTTCGAGGAACGATGCGGTTGCCACCATCCTCGGCGCCTTCGCCGCCGCTTGCGAATGTGAGTGTGACGGAAATATTCCGATCACGCCCGACAATGTCCGTGCCAAGATCGCCGATGTCGAACGGCAGATGAACTTTGCCTGAGATGCGCGTCGTGGTCGCAGGGCTTGGCGTGCAGGGCTACAAACGCCGCAAATGCGCCGGTGCCGATTATGTCGCTTCGGTCGATCCGGTCAATCCTGATGCCGATTTTTGTGCGCTGTCGCAGGTTCCCCTGGCACGGTACGACGCCGTGCTGGCCTGCATTCCGGATCAGCCCAAGCGGGAGTTGCTGTCCTACTGCGTCGCTCATGGCAAGCACGTGCTGGTCGAGAAGCCGCTCTGGGTCGATCGTGAAAGCGACCTGTTCGAACTCGAGCACAAGGCGAGAGAGAGGCGGGTCGTCATATACACCGCCTACAATCATCGCTTCGAACCGCATTTCATCCGCATGCGCGACCTGATCGCTTCCGGCGAACTGGGGCAGATCTACACTTGCCGGATGTTCTACGGCAACGGTACGGCGCGTCTGGTGCGGGAATCGGGATGGCGCGACAAGGGGGCAGGCGTGCTGCCGGACCTCGGCTCGCATCTGCTCGATACGTACCGCTTCTGGTTCGGCGACATGACACCGAGTTTTGCGATCACGGCCGCCAACAATTTCGAAAATCTGGCGCCCGACCACGTCGTCATCGCCAGCGAGGGGCAGGTGCCCCGGATCGAACTGGAGATGACGCTCTTGATGTGGCGCAATCATTTTACCTGCGACATCCTCGCCGAGAAAGGGACGGCACACATCACCTCGCTCTGCAAATGGGGCCCATCGAGCTTCATTCGGCGGACGCGCGTGCTGCCCAGTGGACGACCTCCCGAGACGATCCTGACGCTGACCCAGGACGATCCGACCTGGTCGGCGGAGTACGCTCACTTCCGTTCGTTATGCGCGGATCCTGCGCCGACAGATCTGTCGAATGACCGCTGGCTATATCGTGTGCTGTCGCGGCTTGGCGACGAAGCGATGGCGCGGGCGGCCCTGTCGTGAAGCCGGTCGTGGGATTTGTCGGGATGACTCATCTCGGCCTGGTGTCGGCAGCTGCGGTCGCAAGCGCTGGCTTTGAAACGATCTGTTTTGACCGCGACGAGGCGCTGGTTGCCAAGTTGCGCAACGGTCTGCTTCCGGTCCTGGAGCCCGACTTGCCCGAACTGATCGCCGCCAATGGTGCCCGGCAGAGCTATAGCACTGACGCCGCCGACATCGCCCGTTGCGATGTCGTCTATGTCGCGCCGGACATCGCAACCGATGACGAAGGGCGCAGCGATGCCAGCGCGCTGCGCGGGCTGATCGAACTCGTCGGAGCTGTTCTGCGCAAGGACGCGATCGCGGTGGTTCTGTCGCAGGTCGAACCAGGCTTTACCCGGAGCATGAGCGTTCCGGAGCCGGCGCGGCGCTACTACCAGGTGGAAACGCTGGTGTTCGGTCGCGCCGTGGAGCGCGCCACCAGGCCGGAGCGTTACATTGTGGGATGCGCGGATCCGGAGCGGCCGCTCGATCCGCGCTATCGTGCCGTGCTTGATGCCTTCAATTGCCCCGTTCTGCCGATGCTCTACGAGAGCGCGGAACTGGCGAAAATATCGATCAATTGCTGCCTGGTCGCCTCCGTCAGCGTGGCCAACATGCTGGCCGAACTGTGCGAGGCCATCGGCGCGGACTGGTCGGAAATCGTACCGGCGCTCAAGCTGGATCGCAGGATCGGACCATCAGCCTATCTGGCGCCGGGTCTCGGCATCGCAGGTGGCAACCTGGAGCGCGACCTTGCAACTATCTGTCGGCTGGCTGAGGCGCACGGCGGCGATGCGGACGTGGTCAAGGCCTTCAGGCACGACAGCCGATATCGGCGGGACTGGGCGGCGCGTACCATTCGCAAGGCATTGCTGGACCAGCATCCGCATGCCGAGATTGCGGTCTGGGGGCTCGCCTACAAGGAGAACACCCATTCAGTGAAGAATTCACCATCGCTGGCCACGATCAGGCAGCTGAAGGGAGTGCCGATCCGGGTCCATGACCCCGTGGTTCCCGCATCCGCGGCTGGCGACGCTACCGTAGCCGGTGCGAGGGAGCCGCTGCAAGCCACCGCAGGCGCGGAGGCGCTGATGATCTTGACGCCGTGGCCCGACTATCGGCGCATTGCGCCGGCGGAAATCGCGCGCAGTCTGCGCGGCAAGATCGTGCTCGATCCCTACGCGGTTCTGGATCGCATGGCGGCCGAAGCCGCGGGTCTTGCCTATTACACACTGGGCCGGCGCGCCAATGTGAAGGCATCATCATGAGTGAGATCGATCTGTTGCGCGCCTTGCCCGCGGTGAAGCGCAATATCCAGATGCGGAAGGATGCCAAGGACCCCGCGGTCGTCGCCATCGCGAGGCAATATGGCGAGATGTATTTCGATGGTCCGCGCGACTACGGCTATGGCGGCTATCGCTACGATGGCCGCTGGATCCCGGTCGCGCGCGACATTGTCGCGCATTTCGGATTGCAGCCGGGCATGCGCGTGCTGGATGTCGGATGCGCCAAGGGTTTCCTGGTCAAGGATCTGATGACGGTCTGCCCCGGCCTTGAGGCCTTCGGGCTCGACGTCTCGCTGTATGCCTTGATGAATTGCGAGGCGGACGTGGTCGGTCGTCTCCATCTGGGAACCGCGGAGCGGCTGCCCTTTCCCGACCGCAGCTTCGATTGCGTTCTCGGCCTCAACACAGTGCATAATTTTCCGCGTTCGCGCGCGATCAAGGTCATGCAGGAAATCCAGCGCGTCTCGGGTGGACGAGCCTTCGTCCAGGTCGACAGCTATCACACGCCCGAGCAGAAGGAGCTTTTCGAAAGCTGGGTGTTGACGGCTGAATTTTACGATTATCCGAAAGGTTGGATATCGCTGTTCGAGGAGGCCGGCTACACCGGCGACTATTACTGGACGATTGTCGAATAAGCGGGAACGCAGGAACAGGAACCATCACCATGTCCGGCAAGACCTATGCGATCCTCGGCGGCGGCGGCAGCTTCGGCATTCACGCCGCGCTTTATCTACTGGATCATGCCGATCCGAAGAAAGTGATCGGCATCGGCCGCGCAGCGTTGCGCCCGGAGCCTTTCTCGCTGGGCATCGAGAAGCGCAGGGGATATGCGTACCATGCCCGTCACGTCACCCATGAGCTCGACCTTCTGCTGGAGTTGCTGGACAAGGAGAAGCCCGAGATCATCGTCAATTTCGCGGCGCAAGGCGAGGGCGCGGTATCCTGGAAGAATTCCTGGCGGTTTTTCGAGACCAACTCGATGGCGCTGGCGAGGTTGTGCGAAGAGCTGATGAAGCGCGACTGGCTGGAGCGCTTCATTCAGATCGGAACCTCGGAGATGTATGGTTCGGTGAACCATGCCGCCAAGGAGGAGGAGCCGATCAAGCCCTCCAGTCCCTACGCCGCCTCGAAAGTGGCGTTCGACATGTATCTGGAATCGGTGCACAGGTTTCTCAAATTTCCGATGAACATCATTCGCCCGTCGAATGCCTATTGCCCAGGTCAACTGCTGCATCGGTTGATTCCCAAGGCGGTATGGTGCGGGCTCACCGGCCACAAGCTGCCCCTGCACGGTGGGGGGCGCGCGGAGAAATCCTTTATTCATGCCCGCGATCTTGGTCGCGCAATCCATTTGGTGGCCGAAAAGGCCCCGCTCGGCGTGATCTACAATGCCGGGCCGGCGCAGCCGACGTCGATCCACGAAGTGGTGGAACGTACGGCAAAGGCGCTGGATCTGCCGTTCGAGCGGTTATGCACGGTCACTGGCGATCGGCTGGGGCAGGACTCCCGCTATTGGCTCGACTCCAGCCGTATCAAGGCCGACCTCGGCTGGGAACCGGAAATCGGCTGGGACGAAGGACTCGGCGAAATGGTCGGGTGGGGCAGGCGCTATCTCAACGAGATCCGCGACTGGCCAACCGATTACGTGCTGCGGGCGTGATGGAAGTCAGAAGATGTTGAAGCTGCAACCTCGTCGCAATTCATTCGATGCGCCCGCGGCGCGCCTGCGCTGTCGGCGATATCGTCGGCGCATTCTCGACATCTCGCAGCAGGTTACGGCGCTGCATGTCGCGCCGGCGTTTTCCTGCACCGAGATCACCGATGTGATCTACCATGGCCTGATGCGCGGAACCGACTACGACGTGTTCCTGATGTCGAAGGGACACGGCTGCATAATCCAGTACGTGATCCTGGAAGAACTCGGCGT
>NZ_JBEKXH010000469.1:0-5062 GCF_049512235.1 Bradyrhizobium sp. | reverse complement strand
CTCGTGATCGCCCTCTTCTTCTCGATCGATCATCCCATCGACATTCCATCGAACGTTGGATTGACTATATTAAAGGTCTGAAACTGAGGTGAGCGCAATGGCCCGATATATCGGTCTTATCCATAAGGACGCCGAGAGTCATTTCGGCGTTTCATTTCCGGATTTTCCGGGCGTTGCCACGGCTGGAATCGATCTCGATGACGCCCGAGCCATGGCCGAGGAAGCGTTGGCCTTTCATATCGAAGGCATGGTGGAGGACGGCGAAGCCATTCCCGGGCCGTCCAGCCTCGAAGACATCATGGCCGATCCGGACAATCGATCCGGTGTTGCCATCTTGATTGCTGTCAAAACAGAAGCGCCGAAAGTGATGCGGGTGAATGTGACGTTGCCCAGCGATATTCTGGAACAGATCGACAGATATGCCGAAGCTCACGGCCTTTCCCGATCCGGCTTCCTGGCCCAGGCCGCCAAGAAGGCGATGGTTGAGGCGGCTTGACGCTGGCTGTTCAACGCAAGGACGATGCTCTTCACTCAGTCACTTTTGGGCCAGCCGTCAAAACTATTGAATCGGATCTGGTTCTCCCCTCCCCCCGCGAAGCGGTGGGGAGGGGTCGGGGGTGGGGGGTCTATCGGCAGCAACCGCTGCTTCGGTGAACGCCGCGCCACCCCCCACCCCCGACCCCTCCCCACCACGCGCAACGCGCGTGGGGGGAGGGGAGCTTGTGACCTCACGCTGAGTTGCCCACCGGTGGCGCCGACCCATGGACGGACTGCCTACGAAATCCGAGGCGGTTATTTTGACGTCTGTCCGCAGTCGTAGGGTGGGTTGAGCTCTTCGCGAAACCGACCAATTCCGCCGCTGCGATGGGTTTCGCGACCAGTTCGGACATGCGTCCGATCTGGTCACTCTACCCATCCTACACGTGATCAGCTTCATGGAATCGGTCGTCTGGTCGGAAGTTGCTTCCGTCTAGTGGCGATGGAAGTTGCTGTGCGCCGGATCCCCGACGAATTCATTAGATTGCGTGCTTTGGCAAGGCCAGTTACCCGCCTCTACCATTCGCGAACACCCGGCTCGCCAGCACATCGACCGCCTCCAGCGACATGATGTCGTCGGCGGTCAGCACGCGGTCGAGATCGGCGACCAGGCGGTTGGCCTGGCGCAGCCGCATGCGGTCGAGCGCGTTGCGGATCGAGCGGGCGTTGGAGAACAAGGGCTGGGCCTTGCGCAGCGCGATATAGCGGGTGAAGGCCGCGCGCGCGTCGGCCGAGAACTTGTAGTTCATGTCGTGCAGCATCAATTCCGCGATCGAAAGTAACTCGTCGTCGGAATAATCCGGAAAGTCGATGTGGTGGGCGATGCGGGAGCGGAAGCCGGGATTGCTGGCGAAGAACTTGTCCATGCGGTCGCCATAGCCGGCCAGGATCACCACCAGGTCCTCGCGCTGCGATTCCATCACCTGCAGCAGGATCTCGATCGCCTCCTGGCCGTAGTCGCGCTCGTTGTCGGGCCGATGCAGGTAATAGGCCTCGTCGATGAACAACACGCCGCCCATCGCCTTTTTCAGGATTTCCTTGGTTTTGGGCGCGGTGTGGCCGATGTACTGGCCGACCAGTTCGTCGCGGGTGACCGAGATCACCTGGCCGCGGCGCACGAAGCCCAATTTGTGCAGGATGCTGGCGATCCGCAGCGCCACCGTGGTCTTGCCGGTGCCGGGATTGCCGGTGAACGACATGTGCAAGGTCGGCACTTCCGAGGTCAGGTTCATGCGCTTGCGGATGCGTTCGATCAGGAGCAGCGAGGCGATCTCGCGAATCCGCGTCTTGACCGGCTTCAGCCCGATCAGTTCGCGATCGAGCTGATCGAGCACCTCGCCGATGCCGACTTCATTAAACTCGCGGCGCAGGTCGACCCGCTCGACCGGGGCGGGTTCGCTTGCGCCTGGTACGGCCGCAACTGGACCAACAGAGTTCATTTTGCACCGTAGCGTGTGCCCTCGGGGCTATTGTCGACGGCATAGGATTTCGTGGTGTAGCGGATGTTGCGGCCGACGCCCTCATGGCGTTCAAGGGCAAAACCGGGCTCGTGTTTCGGCCGGTTGACGATGAAGGACAGCCGCACCGATTCCCAGCCGTGGCTGGAATCGAACGCCGACAGCCTGATGTAGCGGTCGCCATAGACCTTGCGGCATTCGTTCAGTTCCATCAGCACGCCGGCGGCGTCGCGCAGATCGAACATCGGCAGCCCCCACATCTCCCAGAGATTATTGCGGGGATGCGGATCGTCGGTGAATTCGAGGTTCACCGCCCAGCCCTTTTCGAGGGCATACTGCACCTGGCGCGTGATCTGCTCGTCGGTGAGATCGGGCAGGAACGAAAAACAGCCTTGGGTAATGCGCATGGTCATATTCCTTACATCGAGACGCTGGCGGTGGGCGCGTAGTCGGGCATGTCGGTGGATTCATAGTTGAAGGAGACATCCTTCCAGACCTCCAGCGCCGATTTCAGCGGCGTGCAGGTCTGCGCCGCCTTGGCCAGGATCTCCGGCCCTTCGTGCAGATAGTCGCGGCCTTCATTGCGCGCGAGAATCATCGCCTCCAGCGCCACCCGGTTGGCGGTGGCGCCGGCCTGGATGCCCATGGGATGACCGATGGTGCCGCCGCCGAACTGCAGCACCACGTCCTCGCCGAGATGGTCGAGCAGCTGATGCATCTGGCCGGCATGAATGCCGCCGGAGGCCACCGGCATCAGCTTGTTGAGGCTGGCCCAGGGCTGATCGAAGAACACCCCATGTTCGAGCTGCATCGGATTGAAGTCCTCGCGGCAGATATCGTAGTAGCCGCGCGTGGTGGCGGGGTCGCCCTCGAGCTTGCCGACCACGGTGCCGGCATGGATGTGATCGACGCCGGCAAGCCGCATCCATTTCGCGATCACGCGGAACGAAACGCCATGGTTGCGCTGCCTGGTATAGGTGCCATGGCCGGCGCGGTGCAGATGCAGGATCATGTCGTTCCTGCGCGCCCATTTGGCCATCGACTGGATCGCGGTGTAGCCGATCACGAGATCGATCATGATGATGACCGAGCCGAGTTCCCTGGCGAATTCGGCACGCTCATACATCTCTTCCATGGTGCCGGCGGTGACGTTGAGATAGGTGCCCTTGATTTCGCCGGTGGCCGCCTGCGCCTTGTTGACGGATTCCATGCAATAGAGATAGCGCTCGCGCCAGTGCATGAAGGGCTGCGAGTTGATGTTCTCGTCATCCTTGGTGAAGTCGAGCCCGCCCTTCAGCGCCTCGTAGACCACGCGGCCGTAATTGCGGCCGGACAGGCCGAGCTTCGGCTTCACGGTGGCGCCGAGCAGGGGACGGCCGAACTTGTCCAAACGCTCGCGCTCGACCACGATGCCGGTCGCCGGGCCCTGAAAGGTCTTCACATAGGCCACCGGCAGCCGCATGTCCTCGAGCCGCAGCGCCTTCAGCGGCTTGAAGCCGAACACATTGCCGATGATGGAAGCCGTGAGATTGGCGATCGAGCCGTTCTCGAACAGATCGAGGTCATAGGCGATATAGGCGAAATATTGCCCCGGCGAATTGGGCACGGGATCGACGCGGTAGCATTTGGCGCGGTATTTTTCCGCAGCCGTCAGCCGGTCGGTCCACACCACGGTCCAGGTCGCGGTCGAGGATTCCCCGGCCACCGCGGCCGCAGCCTCGATCGGATCGACGCCGTCCTGCGGCGTCACCCGGAACAACGAGATGATGTCGGTGTCCTTGGGCTGGTAATCGGGCTCCCAGTAACCCATTTTCTTGTATTCCATGACGCCGGACCTGTAACGATCCTTGCCTCGGATGGTCATCGATTGTTCGTTCATGGGTTTCTCCTTGCAGAATGGGCGACCGGCTCGCCCGGACTTTCAGATCTCTTCTCGTTCAGGCTGTTCTGGTTACTCGGCGGCGACCGCGATGTCGCCAAGACGCGGGTCGAGCGCGCCGGAGCGATAGCGCCGCGCCATTTCCGACAGCGGGACCACCTTGATCCCGGAGGCGTGGCCCGCGGTGCCGAACTGCTCAAATCGCTCGCGGCACAGGTCGCGCATCGCGTCCATCGCGGGCTTCAGGAATTTGCGCGGATCGAATTCGCTTCTGTGCTGGCTTGCGACCTTGCGGAAGGCCGCGGTCATCGCCAGCCGGCAATCGGTGTCGATATTGACCTTGCGGACGCCGTGCCTGATGCCGCGAACGATCTCCTCGACCGGTACGCCCCAGGTCTGCGGCATCTCGCCGCCGAATTGATTGAAGATGTCCTGCAGCGGCTGCGGCACCGAAGAAGAACCATGCATCACCAGATGCGTATTTGGCAGCCGGCGGTGGATTTCCTCGACCACGGTCATGGCGAGGATATCGCCGTCGGGCTGGCGCGAGAACTTGTAGGCGCCGTGCGAGGTGCCCATCGCGATCGCCAGCGCGTCGACCTTGGTGGCGCGGACGAAATCGACGGCCTGGTCGGGGTCGGTCAGCAACTGGTCTTGGCTGACCTTGCCTTCGACGCCGTGGCCATCCTCCTGATCGCCGCCGCCATGCTCGAGCGAGCCGAGCACGCCGAGTTCGCCTTCCACCGAGGCGCCGATCCAGTGCGCCATCTCGACCACGCGGCGTGTAATATCGACGTTGTAGCCGTAGTCCGCCGCCGTCTTGGCGTCGGCCTTGAGCGATCCGTCCATCATGACCGAGGTAAAGCCGTGCTGAAGCGCGGTGGCGCAGGTCGCCTCCTCGTTGCCGTGGTCCTGGTGCATGCACAGCGGAATCTGGGGATACATCTCTTCCAGCGCGTCGATCATCTTCGCCAGCATGATGTCGTTGGCGTAGGAGCGGGCGCCGCGCGAGGCCTGGATGATGACGGGCGCATCGACGGAAGCCGCCGCGTCCATGATCGCGAGCCCCTGCTCCATGTTGTTGATGTTGAAGGCCGGCACGCCGTAGTCATGCTCGGCGGCATGGTCCAGCAATTGCCTCAGGGTAATGCGTGCCATCGATCTCTCCCTATCGTTGTCGGCTGTGCCG
>NZ_JBEKXH010000468.1:0-5083 GCF_049512235.1 Bradyrhizobium sp. | reverse complement strand
CGGATCAAGTCCGGGGCAGGCTCCCTCCCCGCCACGCGCGATGCGCGTGGGGGGCGTGGGGGGCGTGGGGGGAGGGGAGGAAGAGGACCGAGAGCTTGGAATCGATTGGTTCCATGGGAAAGGTCCACCAGACCTACTCCATCGCGCGCTTGGCGGCCTTGGCGAACTTCTTCAACACCCGGTCGCGCTTCAATTTCGACAGATAATCCACAAACAGCACGCCGTTGAGATGATCGATCTCGTGCTGGATGCAGGTGGCGAACAGACCCTCGGCGTCTTCCTCGCGCACCCTGCCGTCGAGATCGGTGAAGCGCAGCCGTACTTTCGCCGGCCGCTCCACCTCCTCGTAATATTCCGGGATCGACAGGCAGCCTTCCTCGTAAACCGACATCTCCTCCGAAGATGACAGGATCTCCGGATTGATGAAGACCCTCGGTTGCGGCTTGGTCTCGCCGTCCTCGCTTTTCTTGGCAAGATCCATCGTGATCAGCCGCAGCGGCTGGGCGACCTGGATCGCGGCGAGCCCGATCCCGGGCGCGTCGTACATGGTCTCGAACATGTCGTCGGCGAGATTGCGGATCTCCGCCGTGACCTTATCGATGGGCTTGGAGACCAGCCGCAACTGCTTGTCCGGCAGGATGATGATTTCTCTGATGGCCATGGCGGGCGATTTAAGCTGCTGATTTGCCGTGGTCAATGCGGTGGGCGGGCCTGTTTGCCCGGGCTTGACCATGAATCCCGGCGAAGCACCAACCACGAAAATTAATCAATAATTAACCATAAATGTTCTCTCTTCGTTCGCGTTCAAGGCCGAATCGGCTACAAGGGCGGCATGAACGAAATTCTTTTCATGATCGGCGAGCTGCCTATCCGCACCGGCCCGGCGGTGATCGGCTTTGGCGCGCTGGCGTTGATGCTGCTCCTGATCATTGCCGTCGTGATCGCGCGGTCCGGCCGCCACGGCGCCGAGCTGGCGATGGCGCAGGCGATCCGCGCCGACGAGCTTGAAGAACGCCTGAGTGAAATGCTGCGGGCGCAGGCCGAGGCCACCGGCCGCGCCGATGCGATGGGACAGGCGCTGGCTGGCCGTCAGGCCGAGATGGCGCGGGCTGTCAACGAGCGGCTTGACACGGTGACCCACCGCGTCGGCCAGTCGATGGAGCAGACCACGCGCAACACCATGGACTCGCTTCGCGCATTGCACGAGCGGCTCGGCATCATCGACAACGCGCACAAGAATCTCACCGACCTGACGTCGCAGGTGACGACGCTGCGCGACGTGCTCGCCAACAAGCAGTCGCGCGGCGCGTTCGGGCAGGCGCGGATGGAAGCCATCGTCCAGGACGGCATGCCGAAGGGCTCCTACGAGTTCCAGTACACGCTCTCGTCGGGCAAACGGCCGGATTGCGTGGTGTTCCTCCCCGACCAGCGGCCGCTCTGCATCGATGCCAAGTTTCCGCTGGAAGCGATGACCGCGCTGCATGACGCCCGCACCGAGGAGGAAAAGAAATTCGCCACGCAGCGGCTGCGCGCCGATGTCATGAAGCATGTCAGCGACATCGCCGAAAAATACCTGATTGCCGGCGAGACCCAGGATAGCGCGCTGATGTTTGTGCCTTCCGAATCGGTCTATGCCGAAATTCATGACGGGTTCGACGATGTGATCCAGAAGGCGTATCGCGCCCGGGTCGTGCTGGTCTCGCCCTCGCTGTTGATGCTGGCGATCCAGGTCATGCAGCAGATCCTGAAAGACGCGCGGATGCGCGACGCCGCCGACCAGATCCGCACCGAAGTGCTCAACCTCGGCGACGATCTCAACCGGCTGCGCGACCGCGTCACCAAGCTGCAGAAGCATTTCAGCGATGCCAACGAGGATATCAGGCAGATCCTGATTTCCGCCGACAAGATCGAAAAGCGCGCGGGAAGAATCGAGGAACTGGATTTCAGCAAGACCGACGCCCCCGCCGAGACCCCGCGCATCGCCAAGCCAGCCGCCCCGGAGCTATTCCCGCTGCCGCGCCAGCTGCAGGCGGGAGAGTAAGGCTCGCAACAAGGCAGCGATGGAGAGATGCCGCGCGGCATAACTTGCCGTCATCGCCCGGCTTGACCGGGCGACCCAGTATTCCAGAGGCCTATCGGCTAAAAGCGTTGATGTGCTTTCAGCCGCTGGCGATCTGAGGATAAAGATCAATCCAGTTTGGATTATCCTTTTCAATCGACGCAATCTTCCAGGCCCGTGGCCATTTCTTCAGCCGCTTCTCACGATGAAGCGCTTGTTCGATCCAGTCGAAACCCTCGAAGTAAACCATCCGGTCAACGCCATATTGTTTGGTGAAACTCCCGGCGGTCTTCGATTTGTGCTCGGCTACGCGGCGAGCGAGGTCGTTGGTCACGCCGATGTACAACGTGCCACCTATCCGGCTTGCGAGAATATAGACGTAGAAGCCGCGTGCCCCCATCGCCGCCTCTGGAATACTGGGTCGCCCGGTCGAGCCGGGCGATGACAATATCACTTGTTGCGCTCGAATCTGCTAGCACTGCGACATGACCAGCGCGCCCGATCTTCCCGAAACAACGATGGCGTCGAAGGCGGATCCCGCTCCCCATCCCTCCTGGCGCGGTAGCCTTGCTGTGTACCTGCAAGCCCGCGTCCTGATCGTCTTGCTGCTCGGCTTTTCCTCCGGCCTGCCGCTGGCGCTGTCGGGGTCGACGCTTCTGGTGTGGATGCGCGAATCCGGCGTCGATCTCGGCACCATCGGGCTGTTCGCGCTGGTCGGCACGCCCTACACGCTGAAGTTTCTGTGGGCACCGCTGGTCGACGCGCTGCACCTGCCGTTTTTCACGCGCCGGTTCGGCCGCCGGCGCGGCTGGCTGGTATTCTCGCAACTGCTGTTGATCGCCGCGATCCTGCTGCTGGCGCTGACCGATCCGGCGCGCTCACCGCCGTTTGTAGCGCTCGCCGCGCTGTTGGTGGCGGCGATGTCGTCGACCCAGGATATCGTGGTCGACGCCTTCAGGGTCGAAAGCCTGCCCGAAAGCGAGCAGGCCGCCGGCATGGCGTCCTATGTCGCGGCCTACCGCATCGGCATGCTGGTCTCGACCGCGGGCGCGCTGTTCCTGGTCAGCGCATTCGAAAGCACCGGCATCGCCCGCACTTCGGCATGGATGTGGGGCTACGTGGCGATGGCGGCGTTGGTGCTAATTGGCACCGTCACTGCGCTATCTGCCACCGAACCGGAGCCTTCGGTGCGCGCCGAGGCCGCGACGCGGACAGAGACCGCATTGGTACGTGTGATCCAGGCGGCGGCCGGCGCCTTTTCCGAATTCCTGGTCCGCCGGGATGCGCTCGCAGCACTCGCCTTCGTGGTGCTGTTCAAATTCACCGACGCGTTTTCCGGCACCATGACCGCGCCGTTCGTGATCGATCTCGGCTTTACCCGCAACGACTATGCCGCCATCGTCAAGGGCGTCGGCCTTGCCGCGACCCTGATCGGAGGGTTTGCCGGCGGGTTCGTGGCGCGGCGCTATTCGCTGGGCGTCAGCCTGTGGATCGGCGGCGTGCTGCAGGCGGTCGCCAATCTGTCATTCTCCTGGCTGGCGCTGGCCGGGGTCAACGAATGGGCGCTGGCGTTCGCCATCACGGCGGAAAATTTCACCAGCGCCATCGGCACCGTGATCTTCGTCGCCTATCTTTCGGCGCTGTGCCGCAACCCGCTGCACACCGCCACGCAATACGCGTTGCTCACGGCGCTGGCCGCGGTCGGCCGCACCTATCTATCCTCGGGCGCGGGCTACGTGGCGAAAGCGACGGGCTGGCCGCTGTTCTTCGCGATCTGCGTCGTGGTCGCGGTGCCGAGCCTGATCGTGCTGGCGTGGCTGCAGCGGCGCGGGCATTTTGAGGAGTTGGAGACGGAGAGAGTGTGAAGCAGCCCCCTTCAATGCTTCGTCATCACGCTCCATTTCGTGACCACGGCTTCGCTCATCTGCCCGGCATCCTCGGCGCAGCGGACTTCGTCGATCTTCAGCGAAACTTCCTTGCCGATAAAACCCTTCAACTGCGCCACCTGCGCATCACTGCTGGTGACGATCTGAAATGTCTCCGGTCCGGTTTCCAGACCGCAGAGACCGTTCGGCGGCGGCAGCCGGCGCGGTTCGCTGACGAGTTGGAAGGTGTTGATCCGCTTGCCGTTGGCGCGGCTGCGCATGGCGTTGAGCTGCCCGGTCAGAACATCGCCGTTCTGGATCGCCTGTTGCGCGCGCGCGCTGAACGCGCCCGCATCGAACAACACCAGAACCGCCGCAGCCAGCACGCATCGTTTACCGAACTCGCTTCTCATGTGTCCCCTGATTTCAGTTTCAAAATAGCGTGCGCTGCCGCATCGCCGCCGACAGCGTGCCTTCATCGAGATAATCGAGTTCGCCCCCGACCGGCACCCCGTGTGCCAGTCGCGTCACCTTGACTGCCGCCTCCTGCAACAGGTCGGTGATGTAGTGCGCGGTGGTCTGGCCATCGACGGTCGCATTCAGGGCCAGAATGACTTCGGTCACCAGCGGGCCATGCGCGCGTGTGACCAGCGCGTCGATGGTCAGATCCTGCGGGCCGACCCCATCGAGCGGCGACAGCGTCGCCCCCAGCACGTGATAGAGGCCGTTGGTGGCGTGCGCCCGCTCCAGCGCCCACAGGTCGGCGACATCGGCGACCACCACGATAATGGCACGGTCGCGCCTGGGATCGGTGCACACCGTACAGGGATTTTGGGTGTCGATATTGCCGCAGGTCTTGCAGACCTGGATCTTTTCGATCGCCACCTGCAGCGCGCCCGCCAGCGGCGTCATCAGCGCCTCACGCTTCTTGATCAGGTGCAGCGCCGCCCGCCGCGCCGAACGCGGGCCGAGGCCAGGTAGCCGCGCCAACAGCTGGATCAGGCGTTCGATCTCGGGACCGGCAACGGCAGTGGCCATATCAGGTGAGGCCCAGCCCCGGCGGCAGTCCGAGCCCGCCGGTCAGCGCCTGCATCTTTTCCTGCATCGCGACTTCGGCCTTGCGCCGGGCATCGTTGTGTGCGGTCACGAGCAGGTCCTG
>NZ_JBEKXH010000467.1:0-5092 GCF_049512235.1 Bradyrhizobium sp. | reverse complement strand
GATACATTCGTGTTCCGGCCAGGTCTCGGCGCGGAGGTTATCGCCAATGCCCCAAGCGCCCCTATCATCGAGCTCGATGGATTTTCATCGCTCACCAGCAACGCCCAGTTGGCGGCGCTGCTGAGCGAGGCTCAGGCCGGCCAGCCGCAATCCCTGTTTCAGTCGACGATAGGTGGCCATGATACGGTGATCAACCTCGGAAATCACGACAGCATAACGCTGACAAATCTCTCGATCAGCGAGCTTCATGCAAGCAGCTTCATCATCCACTGATCGATATTCTTGAAAATGCTTTTCAGATTTATCGCGTTGGCGAAGAGGGTGCTTTTGCGCCAAACCTATGTGCGGTTGGGCAAGCTCGTCCTGATCCTGCATCAGCGTCCGCCCTCGCCTGCCAGTTCAAGCGCGCCGGACGTCGAAGAAGGCGTGCGTTGTTGCTTCAACGAACGATCCTTTGATCCTTCAACGCCGCTGTAATCGTCCTCGATGCGGATTTTGTCGTTCTCGCCGAGATAGCTGCCGGTCTGGACCTCGATCAATGCCAGCAGGATCTTCCCGGGATTTTCCAGCCGGTGCAGGGCGCCGATCGGGATATAGATCCGTTCGTTTTCATATACGGTCTTGACCTGCTCGTTGACGGTCACCCACCACGATCCAGTGCTCGGAGCGATGGTGGATGCTTGCAGCGAGAGCCGGCCGCCCGGCTTGACTAAGATGCGGCTACCCGATCACCGAATATTATTTCTACGACAAGACCAGCGGCAACGGGTACTGGGCGCTGAACGGGGTGGCTGAACCCTCGAACCAGGTCTTTGGTGTCACGGCTGCACAGCTCTCGGAGGTCACCTTCCACAGTGGAACCACCGGCAGCGACAACCTCCTGGTCTGCGCCAACGACCCATATTCCCAGTCGCCATGGGCCGCGTTCAGCGTCAATGCGCCTGCCCAAAGCTCAATTGCGGCAAGCGTCAGCTCGGGTCACGCAAGTCGGAGCAATTTGGCTGTCGATCCTCCCGTGAAGAGCAATCTTGCCGCTGCAACCCCACAGCCGGTCTCGGTAACAATTGGAGGGCCGGGCAACGACTCACTGATATTCCACGCGGGTGCCGGTACAGTTGCTGGTGTGAACACCCATGGCGGTGACATATCTGAACTTGAGGGGTCCTCACCGCTCGCTAACAGCAAGCTCGCGGAGCTTTTGCAGGATGCGCTGAGCGGCCATACGCACTCCGCGTTCCAGTGGGCCAATAGTGGCCACGATACGATAGTGGGCCTCGGCAATCACGACAGCATCACTCTGACGGATGTTCGAATCGCAGACCTGCACGCGAGCAATTTCATCATCCACTAAGCGGACGCTTGAGAATCAAGCGTCGCGTTGAAAAGATTGCGATAGACCATCGCAATCCGGTTCGCTTCCGCGTCCAGGCTGAATTTCTCAAGCACTCGTGCCCGTCCCCGCTCGCCCATCACCGCGGCCGAGGCCGGATCGCGCATCAGCGGCTCCAGGGCTTTGACAAGCGCGTCGGCATCGCCGGGCGTCATCAGCACGCCGGTCACGCCATCCTCGACCACGAGCTCGGCCGCGCCCGCGCGCGAGGCCACCAGCGCCGCGCCTACCGACATCGCCTCGATCAGCGTCAATCCAAATCCCTCATTGCGCGAGGTGAAGGCGTAGATCGTCAGCCGTTGGTACCAGCGCTGCACCTGCTCAATTGCAAGTTCGCCCGATATGACGATCCGCGATTGCAGCCCGGCGGCCGCGATGCGGTTCTTCAGATCGTTGGCGAACAGCATCTGCTCCGGTGTGATGGCGCCGACCAAAACCGCCGTGAAGTCGGGATAGCGCGGCAAAAGCCTGCACATCGCATCGACGAACACATCGCTGCCTTTTTGCGCCCGCACCCGGCCGAAGCAGCCGATCGCAAAGCGGCCGGGCAACCCGGTCTCCGCAAACGCCGCCGCACGGTCTGGAGGCGGCACGTAAACATCGGTATCAACGCCGTGCGGAATGACGGTTGCTTCGCGTTTGAGAAACGACGCCGAGGCGTCGTTGGTGGCGATGATGGCGTCCATCCGTCCGATCAGCCACCGGGTGATCCAGGTATGGTGCCGCTGCGCCGCCGAGGTGAACACCAGTTTGAGCGGCCAGCCGAGCGATCGCAACCATACGCCTGCGATCATCTCGTCGTTGCGCCGCGCGTGCCAGATCAATGGCGTACGCCGCCGCCATAATTTCAACAGATCCGTGAATCCCATCCGCGCGATGCCGTCCGGCGCATCGGGGCCGAGCCATGCCGCGCGGAACATTTTCGCGAGTCTCGGCGCCACCATGCGGTTGGTCGCGGTGACTCCGGAGTAGCGCCTGTGCAGATTCGGCACGATCAGCTGCAGATTGTCAGCGGAAATGGTCTCGATTCCCACGTCAGGCTCCGTTTCGCGCATTTCCTATACGCAACATTAAGCATGGTGGCCAGTTGACCAGCGCCGGAACACACTCTTCACCGGACCCGGATAGCATCGGCCGGGGTAAAGCGGAGATGGGTGAGCTCATGACCGTGCTCGTCACCGGCGGCGCCGGCTATATCGGAAGCCATATGGTTCTTGCGCTGGCGGAAGCCGGCGAAAGCGTCGTCGTGATCGACAACCTAACAACCGGATTTTCCGCGTTCCTGCCCGAAGGCGTTCCGCTCTTCATCGGCGACGCCGCGGACGAAAACCTCGTCGAAGGCGTAATCACGGCGCATGGCGTCGAATCCATCATTCATTTTGCCGGCTCGGTCGTGGTGCCGGATTCGATGCGCGATCCCCTGGCCTATTACCGCAACAACACCATGACCACGCGCAGTCTGTTGACCGCGGCCGTGAAGTGCGGCGTCGACCGTTTCATCTTTTCGTCGACCGCGGCGGTGTACGGCAATCCGGATCAGGTGCCGGTTCCGGAGAGCGCCCCGACACGGCCGCTGTCGCCTTACGGCTCCTCCAAGCTGATGACCGAAATCATGTTGCATGACACGGCCGCCGCGCACGGCATGAACTACGTCGTGCTGCGCTACTTCAATGTCGCCGGCGCCGATCCGCAAGCGCGCATCGGGCTTGCGACCCTGGGCGCCACCCATCTGTTGAAGATCGCGGTCGAGGCGGCGACCGGACAGCGCGCCAAGATCGATGTGTTCGGAACTGACTATCCGACCCCGGACGGCACCTGCATCAGGGATTTCATTCACGTCAGCGACCTGGCGCAGGCCCATCGCGCCGCTTTGTCCCATCTGCGCGGCGGGGGCGCCTCGGTGACGCTGAATTGCGGCTACGGCCGCGGCTACTCCGTGCTCGAAACCATCGAGGCCGTGCGGCGTGTCTCCGGGCGCAATTTTGCGGTTCAATATGCCCCGCGCCGGCCAGGCGACATCATGACCATGATCGCGGACACCGGCCGGATCCGCGCGACGCTGGACTGGACGCCACAATTTGATGATCTCGAGACCATCGCCGCCCACGCGCTGGCATGGCAAGAGAAATTGTCGCGCGAGCGCCATGGCGAGCTGCGGCAGCAGGTATCGGCCTGATATCGAGTTCCGTGCAAGTCCCGATTTGGCTTGAAAAGCCCGGCCATTGTGGGCAAGGAGACGCAGCGCTTGAGACCCCTGACGCGCGGGCGATAAACCCTGCGCTGTCAATGGAACGCGGATGACAGAACTTCCAAGGAAAATCACCGACGACCCCTATGGCGCTGCGATCCTGATTCGGCGCCTGATCACCGAACAGGGGATCGCCTACTGGCGCCGTTATCTCTTGGCCTTCGCGCTGATGGCGGTCTCGGCGGCGACAACAGCGGGATCGGCCTACCTGCTCGGCCAGGTCATCAACCAGGCCTATGTCGACAAGAACGTCCGCGGCATCGCAATCCTGTCCGGGGTGACCGTCCTGATCTTCATCCTCAAGGGTGCGGCGACCTATGGTCACCAGGTGATCCTGTCGCAGATCAGCAACGCCATCCTGGCCAACAACCAGCGCCGGCTGTTCGCCAAGCTGATGAGCGAAAGCATCGCCTTTTTCTCGGAACGGCATTCGTCCGAATTCCTGGCGCGCCTGACGGCCGGCGCCAATTCCGTCACCCAGGTTCTAAGCCTTTTGATCAACGCCGTCGGCCGCGATGTATTGTCGCTGATCGGGCTCGTCGTCGTGATGCTGATGCAGGACCCGTTGATGGCACTGCTCGGTTTCGCGGTAGCGCCGCCGGCCATGCTGGTGCTGCGCAAGCTGGTGAAGCGGATCAAGGGCCTCGCGCACAACCAGTTTACCGGCACCGCCGACATCATGGAAACCATGCAGGAATCGCTGCAGGGTATTCGCACCGTCAAGGCCTTTACGCTCGAGCAGACGATGCGCGAACGTATCGATGCCAGCATCAGTGCGGTCGAACGCAACGCCAACAAGATGTCGCGGGTTTCCAACCGTTCGAGCCCGCTGATGGAGACGCTCGGCGGTTTCGCGGTCGCGGGCGGCTTGATGTATGGCGGCTATAGCGTGGTCGCGTTGGGGGCGACGCCTGGCCAATTTTTTTCGTTCCTGACCGCGTTCCTCTTGGCCTATGAGCCGGCCAAGCGGCTGGCGCGCCTCAACATTGAACTCAACAGCAGCCTGATCGGCGCCCGCAAGCTCTTGGAGATCGTCGACAGTCCCGCCAGCGAGCCTGATGACGACGACAAGCCGGCGCTGAAACTCAGGGATGCCCGGGTCGAATTGCGCGACGTCAGCTTTGCCTACCGTCCCAACGAGCCGGTGCTCCGCCACATGAGTTTCACAGCCGAGCCCGGCAAGGTCACCGCGCTGGTCGGCCCCTCCGGCGGAGGCAAATCGACCGTTCTGGCGCTGCTGCTGCGGTTCTATGAATTAAGCGAGGGCGACATCCTGATCGACGGACAGTCGATATCAGCGGTGTCGCGGCGATCGCTGCGCCAGCAGACCGCCTATGTCGGGCAGGACGTCTATCTGTTCCGCGACACCATCGCTGCGAACATCGCGTTCGGCAAGGTCGGCGCCAGCGAAGCCGAGATCGTGGCATCAGCCAAAGCGGCCTGCGCGCACGAAT
>NZ_JBEKXH010000466.1:0-9597 GCF_049512235.1 Bradyrhizobium sp. | reverse complement strand
TCGCCGGGCTCGAGGAGGAAAACGGCGGCGAGATCGCCATCGGCGGCCAAGTCGTCAATGACATGCGTCCGCGCGACCGCAATATCGCGATGGTGTTCCAGAACTACGCGCTTTATCCCTATCTGACGGTCTATGATAACATTGCCTTCGGCCTGCGGGCGCGGAAGGTCGGCGAAGCCGAAATCAAGAAACGCGTCGACGAGGCGACCGCCATGCTCGGCATTACGCCGCTGCTGCAACGTTTCCCGCGCCAGCTCTCCGGCGGCCAGCGCCAGCGGGTGGCGATCGGCCGCGCCATCGTCCGGCAGGCGCAGCTGTTCCTGTTCGACGAACCCCTGTCCAACCTCGACGCCAAGCTGCGCGATGAGATGCGCGGCGAATTCAAGCGGCTGCACAAGGACATCTCCACCACCATGATCTATGTGACGCACGACCAGGTCGAGGCCATGACGCTGGCCGACCGGATCGTGCTGTTGCGCGAGGGCCGGATCGAACAGCAGGGTTCGCCGCTCGACCTGTTCGAGCGGCCCGCGACCGGGTTCGTGGCGGGCTTCCTCGGGTCGCCCTCGATCAACCAGATCCCGGCCCGACTGGTGCGGCGTGGCAACTCGGTCGCCGTCCTGCTGGAGGGCGGCGAAGCGCTTGAGTTGCCCGATGCGCGCGGCCCGGCGCTGGCCGGACATCTGGAACGCGCGGTCATTTTCGCGGTCAGGCCACAGCACCTGCGGCTGGCGGGGCAGGGCGCGCCGGCCCCCGGGATGGCCCGCATCCGGGCCACCGCCGACCTGATCCAGCCGACCGGCACCCGCACCTATGTGACGTCGCGGGTCGGTGGCGTGGCGGTTACCGCCGAACTGGATGCGCACGACGTCCACGAGCAAGGGGCTGCCATCGACTATGCGGTTGACATGAATCGCTGTCTCCTGATCGATCCCGCAACCGACAAGGTGATCTGACCATGGCCGAACCGCGATCCCTGCGCGCGCCGGACCGCCCGGCGCGGACAGGCGAGTTTCATCAGACAAGTCGTCCGGCAATCGAGGGAGGATCATTATGACTTCAGGAATTTTCGCAACTGATATCGGCGCCCCGGAAGGCCCGGTCACGCTGCCCGATGGTTCGATGTATGTGACCGAGATGTCGAACGCGACGCTGAACGTGACAAAGTTGTCCCCGAGGGGTGAACGTCACGTCGTCACGAAGACTGGCGGACGCCCCAACGGACTCGCCATCGATGGGGATGGACTGATCTGGATTGCCGAGGCCGGGCATCGCGCCCTGATCTGCATCGATCCGGACGGCCGCGAGTTGAAGCGGCTGGAAGGGGACGACAACCATGGCCGGTTCTATTTCCCCAATGACCTCGTGTTCGGACCCGACGATCACCTCTACATGACCGACTCCGGCATGGCGCTGGCCGATTTTCTCGATGGGCAGAATTTTGTCGAGGGGTACATGGACCTGGCCTGGGATGGACGGGTCTATGAGATCGATCCAAAAACCATGAAGATCGTCCGCCTCGTCGACAGCAAGATCCGTTTCACCAACGGGATCGCGTTCGGACCCGACAACACGCTCTATGCCAACGCGTCCTTCACCGGCGAAATCTACCGCTACGATGTCTTCGGAACGCGGCAGCCGACCCGTGAACTGTTCGGCAATGTGCTGCAGCCGGATGACCAGACCGGTTTCAAAGGGCCGGATGGCATGAAGTTCGGTCTTGATGGCAGACTGTATTGCGTCGTCTATGGCCAGCAGAACGTGACCGTGCTCGACCGGGATGGCAAGGTAGCCGAGCGATTGATGCTGGATGGACCTTGCCCGACCAATCTCGCTTTCGCGCGAAAGGGTAACAAGATCCTGGTGACCGAAGTATCGAAGGGACAGGTCGAAAGCATTGATGTGCCTTGCGACGGATTGCCGTTGTTCTACCCAAAAACGACCTGAATAGCTGGTGTGCCAGATCGGCGCCGATTGCACTGCGCCTGATCTCGGACCCATGGTGTCGCGGCGTCACAACCATCCCTTGATCTGCGCGGCCACTGCCGCGGCAGAAATGCCGTAGCGGTCGTGCAATGTCGGAAGCGCGCCGGCGTCGAGAAATTCGTCGGGAAGTCCGATCTGACGAAAGGCCGGATGAACGCCGGAACGCATCAGCAGTCCGGCGACGGCCTCGCCGAGACCGCCGATGACGCTGTGGTTCTCGGCGACGACGACCAGGCGGCGGGACTTGCCAGCTTCGCCGAGAATCGTCCCGGCATCCAGCGGTTTGATGGTTGAAACATGCAGTACCGCGGCATCGACGCGGTCGCCGGCAAGCGCGATGGCGGCTTCCAGCGCGCGCATCGTCAGGATTCCTGATGAGATGATCAGGACGTCCGTGCCGTCGCGAAGGAGCTTCGCCTTGCCCAGCTCGAACTGATAGCCGTACTCATCGAGCACGACCGGCACCTGCCCGCGCAGCAGCCGCATATAGACCGGACCGCGATGCGCGGCGATCGCCGGAACCAGCTGCTCGATCTCGTGGGCGTCGCAGGGATCGATCACGGTCATGTTCGGCATGGCGCGGAACAGCGCCAGGTCCTCGGTGGCCTGATGACTTGGGCCGTAGCCGGAGGTGAGGCCCGGCAAAGCGCAGACGATCTTCACATTGCGGTCTTCCTCGGCGATGGTCTGGTGAATGAAGTCGTAGGCGCGGCGTGAGGCAAACACCGCGTAGGTGGTGGCGAACGGCATGAAGCCCTCGGCCGCCAGACCCGAGGCGGCGCCGAACAGCAGCTGTTCGGCCATGCCCATCTGGTAATAGCGGTCGGGGAACTGCTTTTCAAAGATGTGGAGATCGGTGTATTTGCCGAGGTCGGCGGTCATGCCGATCACCTCCGGACGCGCGCGGGCGAGTTCGACCAGCGCGTGGCCGAACGGGGCCGGCTTGGTCCTCTGCCCCTCGGCCGCGATCGAGGCGATCATGGCGGAGGTCGTCAGGCGGGGCTTGTCAGAAGGCGTCTTCGGGGCGGGCGTCATGCGGGCTTGCCTGCATCGAGGGCGTTGAGCGCGAGTTGCCATTCGTGCGGCTCGACGCGGATGAAGTGGTTCTTGTCGCGCTGCTCCAGGAATGGGACCCCTTTGCCCATCAGCGTGTCGGCGACGATGATGCGGGGCTGGGGTTCGGGATGATGCTGGGCGGCATCGAACGCAGCCACGACGGCACCGAGATTGTTGCCGTCTATGCGCTGCACGAACCACCCGAAAGCCGTGAGCTTGTCGACCAGGGGCTCGAACGCCATGATCGCCGTCGAGGGACCGTCCGCCTGCTGGTTGTTGACATCGACAATCGCGATCATGTTGTCGAGCTTGAAGCTGGCGGCGGACATGATGGCCTCCCAGACCGCGCCTTCATCGAGTTCGCCGTCGGAAAACAGCGTATAGACGTTGGCCGTGGAGCCTTTGCGCTTCAGGCCGAGCGCCCGGCCGACCGCGATGCCGAGTCCGAGGCCGAGCGATCCGCCCGACATCTCCATGCCAGGCGTATAGGAAGCCATGCCGGACATCGGCAGACGGCTTTCGTCGCTACCATAGGTTTCGAGTTCCGCCTGGGGGATGATGCCAGCCTCGATCAAGGCCGCGTAAAGCGCGATGGCGTAGTGCCCGTTCGAAAGCAGAAACCGGTCCCGACCCTCCCAGCCCGGATCTTCGGGACGATAGCGCATCGCATGAAAATAGGCCGCGGCGAGAACGTCGGCGATATCCAGCGCCTGGCCGATGTAACCCTGGCCCTGGACCTCGCCCATGCGCAGCGCGTTGCGGCGGATGCGACAGGCGCGCTCCGCGAGATCAGGCGCATTGACGCCCGTCCTGGTTGGCATGATCGCGTCTCCCCGGCGGCCGCCTCAATGGATTGGCCTGCCGTCTCTGGCGATGATCACCGCGCCGGTAAGCGGCATTCATTCCGCCATTGCTTGTAGGGAGCGATCTACCATCGCGCTCGGTTCGCCAACAAACGAGAAATTTCGTATTAATGAGGAATTTCATTCACCTGTCCGCCCGCGACGACGTAGCCGGCGGGGCAGGCGGGGCGATTTGATCCGAGGTCGCCTCCCCGAGGGTGGCGAGATTGATGTCGAGGCCAAGCTCGCTGGCAAGCCAGCTGATGAACATGGCCATCGGTCGCGCTAATCGCGTGGCGCGCGGGAACACAAGCCAATGCCCGGTATAGGCAATATCCTCACTCACGCCCTGGAGCGGGCGGACGAGGCGGCCCGAGGCGATCTCGCGCTCGGCCAGCAGCGTGGATTCAAGGGCAACCCCGATCTCGTCAGCTGCGGCACTTAGCGACATGAAACTGCGATCGAAACGCAAGCCGCTTGGAATCGGGGCGGCGAGCCCATTCGCCGCGAACCATGCCGGCCAACGCACCTTCTTGTTGTCGCTTTCGATCAGCGTCTGATTCATGAGATCGCCGGGGCAGCGAATCAACGGGGAAAGCGACGGCGCGCAGAGCGGCGTGACGACTTCCGTTCCGAGCGGCAGCACCATCATGCCCTGTTGCTTCAGGATCCCATAATAGTCGGTCGACGGCAGACCGTAAACGATGTCGGCGTCGTACTCGTCGGCAAGGAACCTGGTATAGTCGGTACCGGTTGCGAGCCGCAGTTCCAGTCCGCTGCATTCCGCAAGCAGCTTGCGCAACCGGGGCACCAGCCACTGCGCGGCAAAACTTGGCGCACAATGCAGCTTCAGCAGGTCGGGCTTTTTCGCGGCGACGCTGCCGAGGCCCAGATGCAGCTTGCCGAAACCCCGCTCGACATGCCGCATCAGGGTCTCGCCCTCCGGCGTCAGGCGGACATTGCGGCCGTCGCGCTCGAACAGCGCCGTTCCGAGATCCAGCTCGAGACTCCGGATGGCATGACTGACCGCGCTCGGGGTCAGACCCAGATCGTCAGCAGCCTGGCGGAACGACCCGGTGCGCGTCGCCGCCTCGTTGGCCTGACATGTCCCGGCCGTGGCGGCGCTTATCCCCCTGGGAGCGGCGACGCGATGGATCGCATGGCAGAATCCGGCCATGGCGGGCACGCCGCAACGACCTTGACGACCCAGCGCTTGATCAGTGCCCCGCCATGTGCCGTCCGATTTCGGTGAGATTGGCTTCGCTGGCGCGCGCCTCATAGACAAATTGGCCGTGAAACATCACGACCAGGCGATCCGACAGTTCGAGCAGTTCGTCGAGGTCTTCGCTCACCAGAAGCACCGCGGCGCCGCGGTTGCGCGCCGCCATGATCTCGGCATGGATTTGCGCCACCGCGGCGAAATCCAGACCGAAGCAGGGGTTGGCGGCGATCAGAACCTCGACATCGCCCCCGAGTTCGCGCGCCAATACCGCGCGCTGTACATTGCCGCCTGACAGCGCCGAGATCGGGGTATCCGGCGTACGGGTCTTGATCTTGTAGAGGCCGATCTTGCGCTCGGCATCCCTGCGAAAGGCCGCTTTGTTCAGCCACCAGCCGGCGCTGGCGAACGGCGCACGATCGAATTCGCGGAACGCAAGATTGTCGGCCACGCTCATGCCGCCGACGCAGGCATTCTTCAGCGGTTCCTCCGGTAACAGCGACATCTTGTGCCGGCGCATTTCCTCGCGGCGGGCGTGATAGGCATCGCCGGCGATGCGGATCTCGCCATTCTCGGCGTCGCGCTGGCCGGCCAGCACCTCGACCAGTTGGCGCTGGCCATTGCCGGAGACGCCGGCGATGCCGACTATTTCCCCGCCACGCACGGCCAGCGACACGTCGTGCACCGCGACCGCCCCGGCATCGTCGATCGCCCTGACCTTGCTGAACTCGAGCCTGATATCGCTGACTTGTCCGACCCGGGCCGGCTGAATGGTCAATTCCTCCGCGCCGATCATGGTGCGCGCCATGTCGTCGGGCGTCAGATCCTTGACGCGGCCGTGACCGGCGAGCTTGCCGCGGCGCAGGATGGTGACGTCGTCGGCGAACGCCATCACCTCGCGGAATTTATGTGTGATCATCAGGATCGTCAGATCGCCGTTGACGACCATGGCGCGCAGCATGCCCAGCACTTCGTCGGCTTCGCCCGGCGTCAGCACCGATGTCGGCTCGTCGAGAATCAGAAAGCGGCGCTTGAGATAAAGCTGCTTGAGGATCTCGCATTTCTGCCGTTCGCCGGCGGAAATGTCGGAGACCCGCGCGTCAAGCGGCACCTTGAACGGCATGCGGGCCAGAAAGGCTTCCAGCTCGGTCTTTTCCCTGGGCCAATTGACCACCGCCGGGACATCGTCGCGCGCCAGCACCAGGTTTTCGGCGACCGTCATTGCCGGCACCAGGGTAAAATGCTGGTAGACCATGCCGAGGCCAAGCGCGTGGGCATCCCTGGGATTGGCGATCGCCTGTTGGCGGCCGCCGACCAGCACATCGCCCTCGGTCGGATGATAGTAGCCCATGATGCACTTCACGAGCGTGCTCTTGCCGGCGCCGTTTTCGCCGAGCAGGGCATGGAAGGAGCCTGGCCGTACTTTCAGTTCGACGTTATCGAGCGCGACGAAATCGCCAAACCGCATCGTCATGGCCACGGCATCGACGCCGAGTGCCCCTCTCGGCATTGCTGTTTCGCCGATGATCATGACAAGGCGCCGATCAGGTCAGTGGAAGTCGCAACCGCGCCGAACACGCCGCCCTGCATCTTGATCATTTTCAGCGCGTGGTCGTGATTGCTCTTGTCGGTGGCGGCGCAACAGTCCTCGATCAGCACGCATTCGAAGCCGCGGTCGTTGGCCTCCCGCATCGTGGTATGGACGCAGACATCGGTGGTGATGCCGGTAAGAACGATGTTCTCGATGCCGCGCAGCCGCAGCATCAACTCCAGATCGGTGGCGCAGAACGATCCCTTGCCGGGCTTGTCGATGATCGGCTCTCCCGGGAGCGGCGCCAGGTCGGGAATGATTTCCCAGCCGGGCTCGCCGCGGACCAGCACGCGGCCGCAGGGGCCGGGATCGCCGATCCCGGCGCCGATCTGGCGCGACCGCCACTGTTTATTCGCGGGCAGATCGCTGAGATCAGGACGGTGACCCTCGCGCGTATGGATGATGTGAAAGCCCTGGCCGCGCATCGTGGCTAACAGCCGCTTGATCGGCTCTATCGGCGCCCGCGTCAGCGACAGGTCGTAGCCCATCTTGTCCACATAGCCGCCGACGCCGCAGAAGTCGGTCTGCATGTCGATGATAACAAGCGCGGTGTTTTCGGGGCGCAGATCGCCGTTGTAGGGCCACGCATAGGGCTCGGACTTCAGATAGCGCTCGGCCATGTCACACTCTCTTGGGTCGTTATGGGTTCATCTTGTGATCGACAATTCGGCGGGGGCTCCGGTCAGGGTACGTTTCGGCGAGCAGGTGATGATCATGATCGCCAGCGTCAGAATATAGGGTGCGGCGTTGAACAGATGATATCCTGAGGTCACGCCGACCGACTGCAGCGCCGGCCCGAGCGCGGCCGCGCCACCGAACGCCAGCGACGCCCACAGGCACAACATCGGATCCCAGCGGGCGAAGATCACCAGCGCTACCGCGGTGATGCCCTGTCCGCTGGAAAGGCCCTCGTTCCAGCTGCCGGGATAAAACAATGACAGGAACGAGCCCCCGATCCCGGCGAGAAAGCCGCCGACCATGGTGGCGCGCAGCCGGATCGCCAGGACGGAATAACCCATGGCGCGCGCGGCGTCCGAACTCTCGCCCGCGGTGCGTATCAAGAGGCCCCAGCGCGTGGTTCGGAAGGCCCAGTACAGCATTGGCGCCAGCGCCACGCCGATCAGGAACAGCACGTTGATGCGCAGCGCGGCGCGGACCTGCGCGATGTCGCTCCACCATCCGAAATCGATCGCGGGAAGGCGTGGCGCGGTAGGTTCGATCAGCGGCTTGCCGAGATAGAACGCAAGCCCGGTGCCGAACAGCATCAACGCGATGCCAACTGCAATGTCGTTGACGCGCGGCAGCGAGCAGATTCCGGCATGCAGCGCCCCGAGCAGGGCGCCGGTGACGCCGGCAGCGAACACGCCGAGCCAGGGCGAACCCGAGAGATAGGAGATGCCGTAGGCGCTCATTGCGCCCATCACCAGCGTGCCTTCCAGCCCAAGGTTGATGCGTCCTGAGCGCTCGGTGATGCATTCGCCCAGGCTGACGAACAGAAATGGTGTGGACACGCGGATGGCGCCGCCGAACACCGCCAGCGGTACGGTCCAGAGCCCGATGGTTCCGTCCGCCATGTCAGGATTTTCCTTTCAGAAAGCCAATCCGTCCATACACGGCATCGCTCGCCAGAACGAAGACGAAGATGATGCCCTGCAGCACCTGAACGGAGGCGTCCGGCAGGCCAAGCCGGCGCTGCAGCAGGCCGCCGCTGGCGCTGATGCCGCCCAGAAGGATCGCAACCGGCATCACCGCCAGCGGATTTTGCCGCGCCAGGAAGGCGACCAGGATGCCTGTGAAGCCGTAGCCGGCCGCGAGGTTGGCGTTGGTCCGGCCCTGTACCGCGGCGACCTCGACCATTCCGGCCAGGCCGGCCGAAGCGCCCGCCAGGAAGCAGATCGTCAAGATCAGCCGGCCGACGCCAAGGCCCACGATCTTGGCGGCGCGGATGTTGCCGCCGGCGATCCGTGCCGCGAAGCCAAAGGTGGTGTGGTAGATCAAAACGTAGGAGGCGATCGCGGCGATGATGCCGAACAGCAGTCCCCAATGGATCTCGGTGCCGGGGATCGATCCGATCATGTTGGCGGCGCCGATCTCGCGGGTCGAAGGCTTGTTGAGGCTGGCGGGGTCGCGCATCGGGCCCTCGACCAGATGGTTGAGGATCGCAAGCGCGATATAGACCAACAGCAGGCTTGAAATCGTTTCATTGACGCCGCGGTACTGGCGAAGGGCGCCCGCGAGCATGATCCAGAGGCCGCCGCCTGCCATTCCGGCGGCTGCCATCCCAACTTGCACCGCGAGCGGAGCTGCCGATTGCATTGCCAGCGCAGCGCCCGTGGCCGCCAGCGCGCCGATCAAGAGCGCGCCTTCGCCGCCGATGATCACCATGCCGAGTTGCGCGGGCAGCGCCGTGCAGAGCGCGGTCAGAATCAGCGGCGCCGCGCGCGTCAGCGTATTTTGCCAGGAAAACCAGGTGCCGAACGCGCCCTGGTACATATAGAAATATAGATCGAGCGGGCTCTTGCCGAACAGCGCGACGAACAGGCCGAACACCCCGAGCGCGCCGACCAGCGCCGCGCCCGGAATGAGGATATATTCGATGGTCCCGCCGTAACGCTGCAGAAATCCGGGGTCCGCAGCCGGAGCGATCGCACTGGCTTCGACGGGATCTGCAACCTCTGATGTCACGAAGTGGCTCCGATGACGCCTTCCACCAGATAGTCCATCTTTTCGAGTTCGGGGTCCTTCTGGCCGCGCTCGGTGCCGGCTGAGATCACGGTCTTGGCCTTGTTGTCCATGACAGGGCCCTTGAAGATGGTATAGGTGCCCGCGGTGAGCTGGGCCTTGATGTCGTCGGCATGCTTGCGCGCCTCTGCCGACACCGCCTCACCATAGGGCGAGACCTT
>NZ_JBEKXH010000465.1:0-5101 GCF_049512235.1 Bradyrhizobium sp. | reverse complement strand
GTGACAAAAATCTTGCGCGAGGACGGCAGCCCCCCGGTGGTGACGGCGGGAAGGATGGTGTCGGGATTGGAGCGGATGTTCATGGCGTCCTCCTGTGAGGGTTGTTGATCGCGGCGCTCTGCGTTTTGCTCGTCATTGCGAGTTCTGTTCCGGCCTTTCGGCGGACCCTGGTGGATGAAACAGGCTGGATCCGGGGAAGGAGGGCGACCACAGGGGTCGCCGCTACGGGATAGACATGGCGCAGGGGCGCCCCTTGTGGGCGCCCTGTTTGAATCTCACCGATGTTTCTCGGCGCAGCGAAGCCATCCAGAGCCGCGCCATGCGGTGGGATGGATGGCTTCGTCGCTTGCGCTCCTCGCCATGACGGAAAATGGAAACCGCTCATCATCTCACGCGGCCTCCGCGTTCACACCGAGCCAGGCGCGCACCCGCGCGTCGGGATCGGGGTTTTGGGTGACGTCGCTGACGACCGCGATCGAATCGGCGCCGGCGGCAAAGATCTCGCGGGCCTGTTCGAGCTTGATGCCGCCAATCGCGACCAGTGGAATATTTCCGACCCGGCGCTTCCATTCGGTGATCTTGGCGATGCCCTGCGGCCTGAAGCGCATCGACTTCAGCGTGGTCGGAAAGATCGGACCGAGCGCAATATAGTCGGGCTCCGCGCGCAACGCCGTCTCAAGCTCGGCGTCGTCATGGGTGGATAGGCCGAGCGTCAGGCCAGCATCGCGGATCGCCTTGAGATCGGCCTCGAGCAGATCTTCCTGGCCGAGATGCAGATGTCGGGCGCCGGCGACGATCGCCGCGCGCCAGTAGTCATTGACCACGAGTTTTGTGCCGGTGCCCTTGATCGCTTCGAGCGCGTCGCTGACGATCTGCAGCGACCTGGCATCATCGAGGGCCTTGGCACGCAGTTGCACGGTGCCGACGCCAAGCGCGGCCAGCCGCGCCACCCAACCGACGCTGTCGACGATGGGATAAAAGCGGTCAGGATACGGCATGCCAGAACGGGGTCCCAACGACAGGGGTTGACGGGGAGGCGAAATCGCGGGCTTCCATCAGGCCCGCTTCGAAGGCTGTGCGTCCGGCTTCGACGCCCAAACGAAAGGCCGTCGCCATCGCCACGGGATCGGCGGCTCGGGCGATTGCCGTGTTCAACAACACCGCGTCGTAACCAAGTTCGAGCGCCTGCGCGGCGTGGCTCGGCGCACCCAGACCTGCATCGATCACCAGCGTGATATCGGGCAGCCGCTCGCGCAGCAGTTTCAGCGCGTCGCGGTTGATGATGCCCCTGGCGCTGCCGATCGGCGCCGCCCATGGCATCACGACCTTGCAGCCGGCATCGACCAGCCGCATCGCGACGCTGAGATCTTCGGTGCAATAGGGGAACACCTCGAAACCGTCCTTGATCAGGATATCCGCGGCTTCGACCAGTCCGACGATGTCGGGCTGCAGCGTGTCGTTGTCGGCGATCACCTCGAGCTTGATCCAGGAGGTAGCAAACAATTCACGCGCCAGTTTTGCCGTGGTCACCGCATCGCGCACGCTGCGGCAGCCGGCGGTGTTCGGCAGCACGGTGACACCGAGTTGGCGGACCAGCGACCAGAACGCGCCGCCGGTCTTGCCGCCGGCGGCTTCGCGCCGCAGCGACACCGTGACGATCTCGGCGCCGCAGGCGCGGACCGCGCCTTGCATGACCGCCGGCGACGGATACAGCGCGCTGCCGATCAAGAGGCGGGAGGTGAAGGATTTGCCGTAGAAGTTCAGCATGGCGTCTCGTCTCATCCTCCCTGCCGCGGCGTGATGATCTCGATCTCGTCACCGTTTCCGAGCCGCGTCGCGGCCCAGCGGCTCCTGGGCACCACGTCGTAATTCAGGGCGATCGCAAAATGCGTGCCCTCATATTCGAGTTCGCCGAGCAGCGCCTCGACGCTTGCCGAGGCGATCTCGCGCGGCTCGCCGTTGACGATCACGCGCATTGCATCACCTCATTGTCGATCTGGCCGCGCTCGACATAGCCAAGCGTCAGCTCCGCCAGCGCCGGCGCGATCAGGAAGCCGTGGCGATAGAGCCCGTTGACTTGTATGCGGTTCTTGTCGATGGCGATGCGCGGCAGATGGTCCGGGAAGGCCGGCCTCAGGCCCGAGCCGAATTCGACGATGCGCGCTTCCGCGAACGCCGGATGCACCGCATAGGCGGCGCCGAGCAGTTCCAGCGCGGAGCGCACACTGACGCCAGTGTCCTCGGCCTCGATCGAGGTGGCGCCCAACATGAACAAATTGCCCTCACGCGGGATCACATACAGCGGCCAGCGCGGATGGATCAGCCGCACCGGGCGCGAAAGCTCGACCTCGCAGGTCTCGATCAGGATCATCTCGCCCTTGACGCCGCGCAATTCGGGCAAGTGATCGCGCGCGGCAAGCCCGCGGCAATCGATCACAACGCCGTCGATCTCGGCTGCGGGCGGCTCGTTGTTGAATTTGATGGTGCCGCCGGCGGCCACGATCCGGGCGTGCAGTTGCGGAAGCACCCGGCGCGGCTCGACATGGCCCTCGCCGGCGAAGAACAAGGCTTCGCGGAAGCGGCCTTGCAGCGAGGGTTCGAGTTCGGCCAGCGCGCGGGCGTCGAGCCGGCGATGGCCTGACGTCATGCTGGCAAAACGTTCGAAATCGCCGCGGTCGCGCGCATGCGCCACCACCAGCGAGCCGTTGAACGGGGTGTCCGGCAGTTCGCGGCGCCACAGATCCAGCGCCCGCAGTCCAAGCCGGCTGATGACCGGTTCGGCGGTCTCGCTCTCGCACCACGGCGCCAGCATGCCGCCAGCCCAGTGGCTGGTCGAGAGCGTCATCGCAGCGTCGCCGCGCTCGTGCAGCGTAACATCGTGGCCGGCTTGCGCAAACAGCAGCGCCTGCCAGGCGCCGGCTATGCCCGCACCGATGACGCAAACCGCGGATTCCCCCCGTGGTGCTGTTGGCTTCTGGTACATCCCTGTCCCTTCGCCGGCATGACCCGGATCAGGTTCAAAGGGTCACCGCGGTCTTGGGACCTCCGACAGGGCCCAAGCTTGCGGTCTCTCAGCTCCTCATCGAAGCTCCCCTCGGAACGGGCTTAATGTAGGCTGATGCGGCGGGGTGTCAACGCGTCTTGGCGGGAACCAGCCCGAATGCGCCCCTCAAGTGATCGTGTTCCAGACGCGTTGCGGCGTTCTCCCGGCGATACGCAGCATGTCCGCTGCGCGGCAGAACCGGGATCCACCGGCGACACTCCGATTATTGACCCGGGCTCAACAGGCAGCCTTCGTCCGCGGTTACCGTTTCACCCTATTGCGCGTCGGCGCTGGTGGCGTCTGCAGCCGCGGGCTTCGGCGGTGCGCTTGCCAGTACCCGTTCGGGGTGCCCGCCATGGGCCATTCGCTGGCGCTTGGCGGCCTCATAATAGCCGCTGGCGTAATAATGCATGGCGCGCCCGTGATCGCCGTTTGCAGTGCGATAGGCGCCGGCGAGATATCTAACCCCGTAAGTGAGGTTGGTGTCGGGATCGCGCAGTCCTGCGGCATCGCCGGTGTAGCCGAGGCTGCGTGCGGTCGAAAGCTTGATCTGCATCAGGCCGATGGTGCCATCGCGGCCAACCAGCGCCGCCTGATAGCGGCTTTCACGCATGATCACCCGATGCACCAGGACTTCCGGCACCAAGTTGGCCTTGGCGTGGCTGGCGACCAGTTCATCATATTTGGCGCGTTGCGCCTGCGCGGCTTGCGGAAAATGCAGCGCCATGATCGCCGTGAGCCAGGCCAGGCAAGACAAACGTTTCAACGAGAGGCCCTCAAGTGGGTGTGAAGCAGCGTGAACCCTCGGGCGAGGGCCTGCAGGCACTCTAATTGCCGCGAACACCGGGCGGCGGTGTGGCCGAATCCGGGCTTTATTGCGGGATCGCCCCCGCGCCGGATGCGGGTTTACCAAGAATTATGCCCTGGCATGCTTCGATCCCGGCGTGAGACCCGAACCAACACTACTGTGCCTATGACCCTGACCATTGCCCAAGCCTCGGACGAGGCAAGCTTGATGCGCGGCCTGCTGCCGCTATGGGTCGGCACCGGCGTCTACGCCTTGTTCCTTTTGGCCGGCAACCACCTGCTGATCGATCCCGATACGATGTGGCAGATCACTGTCGGGCAGTGGATCCTGGACCATCACGCCGTACCCGAAACCGACGTCTATTCCTTCACCATGCGCGGCCAGCCGTGGATTTCGACGCAGTGGCTGGCGCAGGTCGCACTTGCCAAGGCCCGCACGATCGCAGGCTGGAGCGGGCCAGTGGTTTTGTCCGCGAGTGCGATCGCGGCCACCTTCGCATGGCTCACGCACTGGCTCAGCCGGCGATTGAGCGCGAGCGCAACGCTGGTGTTCGTCGCCGCAGCCTTGGCCTTGACCGTGCCGCATCTTTTGGCGCGGCCGCATGTGCTGGCGATGCCGATCCTGGTTTTGTGGTGCGGAGGCCTGATCGCGGCCGCGGATCGCCGCGGAGCGCCGTCATTCCGGCTGTTACCCTTGATGGCGCTGTGGGCCAATCTGCATGGCGGTTTTGTGTTCGGCCTCGTGCTGATCGCGCCGGTCGCGCTCGATGCGGTCTGCAACGCAGCACCCCATGACCGGAAATCACTGGTGCTGCGCTGGGCGGCCTTTGCGCTGGCGGCGCTGATCGCCGCATGCTGCACGCCCTATGGCTGGAATGCGCTGATGGCGGCGCAAAAGATCCTCGCGCTCGGCAGTGCGCTGCCGCTGATCGCGGAATGGCGGCCGGCGGATTTCGGCAGCCTCGGTACGTTCGAAATCTGCCTGCTGCTCGGATTCGGGCTTGCGCTGTTGGCCGGCTTTCGACTGCCGCCGCCGCGTATCCTGCTGCTGTTGGGATTGCTGCACATGGCGCTGGCCCAGGGAAGAGCTGCCGAAACTCTGGCGCTGTTGGCGCCGCTGATCCTGGCTGCCCCGCTCGCCAGGCAGATCGGCACCGGCGCGGTCGCAAACGCAGCCGTTGCGCCGCCCGCACGCGGCGTGCTGCTGGCCGGCGTCGCGCTCGTGGCGGTGGCGGCAACGACTTTCTATAC
>NZ_JBEKXH010000464.1:0-9536 GCF_049512235.1 Bradyrhizobium sp. | reverse complement strand
GGCCTGATCGCCTGCACCGGCAATGCCGGCTGCAAGTTTGCCGCCTCCGACACCAAACGCCACGCCGCCGAGATCGGCGACTGGTGCGAGCCGCGGGTCGACATCGAGACCCCGCTCAACATCCATGTGACCGGCTGTCATCACTCCTGCGCGCAACATTACATCAGCGATATCGGCCTGATCGCCGCCAAGGTTCCGGTGGGTGAAGCGGACGACACCGTCGAAGGCTATCATCTGTTCGCCGGCGGCGGATTTGGTCCGCAGGCCGATGTCGGGCAGGAAGTCTATCACGACCTCAAGGCCGAGGACGCACCGAAGACGGTGGAGAAGCTCCTGAAAGCCTATCTCGCGCACCGCGTATCTGCCGAAGAAACGTTTCTCAACTTCGCACGACGCCATGACGGCGAAACCCTGCGCAAGCTCGCTGATGCCGAGGTTTCCACATGAACCAGATGACGCCTCTGCCCCGGCTCGAGATCATTCCCGCCAGCGCGCCCTTTTCCGAAGCGCAGCGCTCCTGGCTGAACGGCTTCTTTGCTGGACTTCTGAGCGAGGGGCCAGCGTCCTTGTCGGCCGAGTTCGGTGCCGCCGTCATGCAAGGTCCCGCCGGCGATAGCGACGACAGCGAAGCACCCTGGCATGACCAGACCATGCCGATCGCTGTGCGCATGAAGCTCGCCCAAGGCCGGCCACTGCGGCGCCGCATGATGGCAGCGATGGCGCAGCAGGACTGCGGCCAGTGCGGTTACAATTGCAACGACTATTCGGATGCGATTGCCAGCAAGGCGGAAGCGCGTCTCAATCTCTGTGTGCCCGGCGGCAAGGAAACCGCCCGGATGCTGAAGGCACTGCACGAGGAACTGGAAAAGGCGCCGAAGGCGGCTTCATCGGCAGCGGTGGCCGCACCCGCGCCGGCGGCCGTGGCGGAGCCAGGGCGCTCGCGCGACCATCCGGTGCCGGCGACGTTCGTGTCACGCCGCCTGCTCAACAAGCCGGGTTCGGAGAAGGAAACCTGGCACATCGATTTTGACCTTACAGGCTGCGGTCTCGATTATGTCGTCGGCGATTCCTTCGGCATTTTTGCCTGCAATGAACTCGGCCTCGTCGACCAGATCATCGCCATGCTCGGCGCCTCGCATCTCACGGAAGTCAACGGCAAGACGCTGCGCGAGGTATTGACGTCGGACGTCTCGCTGTCGCCGGCGCCGGATACGCTGTTTGAACTGTTCTCCTTCATTTCCGGTGGCGCGCAACGCGAAAAGGCGCGGGCTCTGGCGCAGGGTGAAGACCCGGATGGCGACGCCGCCACGCTCGACGTGATGGCGGCGCTGCAGAAATTTTCCAATGTACGTCCGCACCCCGAAGCCTTCGTCGAAGCGCTGGAGCCACTGCAACCGCGGCTCTATTCGATCTCGTCGTCGCACAATGCGACGCCCGGAAAACTGTCGCTGACGGTCGACTGCGTGCGCTATGTGATCGGCAAGCGCCGGCGGCTCGGCCTCGCCTCCACCTTTCTCGCCGAGCGAATAAAGCCCGGCGACGAACTAAAGGTCTATGTGCAGAAGGCCCACGGTTTTGCGCTGCCGCAGGATCCGGCTACGCCGATCATCATGATCGGGCCGGGCACCGGCATCGCCCCGTTCCGCGCTTTCCTGCTCGACCGCAAGGCGACCGGCGCGCCCGGCAGGAACTGGCTGTTCTTCGGCCACCAGCGCAGCGATTGCGATTTCTTCTATGCCGACGAACTCAACGCGATGAAAATCTCGGGCCTGCTGACGCGCCTGTCGCTGGCCTGGTCGCGCGACGGCGATAAGAAATTCTATGTGCAGGACCGCATGCGCGAGGTCGGCCGCGAACTATGGACCTGGCTTGCCGAAGGTGCGAGCGTCTATATCTGTGGCGACGCCAAGCGGATGGCGAAGGATGTCGAACGGGCTTTGGTCGATATCGTCGCGCAATTCGGTGCGCGCTCTACCGACGAGGCGGTCAGCTTCGTCGGGGAACTCAAGAAGAAGGGCCGGTTCCAGCAAGACGTTTACTGAAGAAGGTCCAAACGGCTTCAAATCCGAACGAAAAATATTCTGGCGCAGATCCGGGACGGAGAACGTTTCGTCTGCCGCCAGACTTTCGCGCAGGCTTCTCATCGCTATTTTTCGCGCGAGCTTGCGTTCTGCTGCAAACGGTAGTTGTGTGTCGGTCGATGCGGCGTTGGAGATCGACCATGCGGGAACTATCGGCGGAAGCCCGCTTGCACTTTTACGCGCGATCTCTTTCGAAGCGGACCGGAGCAAGGCTCCATGCGGCTGCGCTCTACGGCGCATTCGCATTAATCGCCGCCGTGGTATTTGGTACGCTCTCGGTGCACCCGTTTTGAATTAATATTCGACCGCGTGGGGTGGGCAAATCCACCGGGTCGCGCAAATGCACGGGTCGATGACAAGTTTTGCGCGCGGCCACCATCCGTTTGCTTTGGCTTTGGTGGACACCGCGCAGAGACGCCTTTGGCCACCCTGCATTGGTCTGCATTTCGGAAACCATCAGCCCTTGGCTAAGTCTGTCCGGCTGCTTCAAGTATCAGATTGGTGATGGTGTCGGGCTGCGATATCAGCGAAAGATGGCTCGCCTTCACTTCGATCGTCTTGGCGCCCATGCGCTTGGCCATGAAGCGTTCCAGCTCCGGATTAATGGTCCGGTCCTCGGTGGACACGGCATACCAGCTTGGCTTTGATCGCCATGCGGCGTGGCTGGTTTTGTCGGCAAGCAGCGACTTTTTGAACGGCTCCTGAACGGCATAGAGCACGCGCGCTTTGTCCTGGGGAAGGTCGCCGGCAAAATCGTGCAGGAAGGCCTCCTCGCTCAGCCGTCCCTCGTCGCCGGAAAAGACGATGCCGGCAGAGGCAGGCGGCGTCGGAAATTTTTTGGCCAGTGCCGTGTAATCCTCACCCGCATCGGGCGCTCGCGCGGCGACATAGACCAGCGCCGAAACCTTGGGGTCTACCCCGGCTTCGGTTATAATCATGCCGGCGAAGGAGTGGCCGACAAGGACGGTCGGGCCCTGCTGCAGATAAAGGACGCGCTGCGTCGCCTCAACCGCGGCCTGCAGCGTCGTCAATGGATTCTGCACGGCAGTGACCTGGATGCCCTTTGGCTGCAATCTTGCGATGACCTCGGACCAGCACGAGCCGTCAGCGAAAAGCCCATGCACAAGGACGACATTGCGAGCCTTTGTCGCGGGCTGCGCGTCCGCAGTGCGCGGGAACAGAGGAGTTGCCGCGCCGGCCGCCAGCATGCTCACGAACGCGCGGCGATCCATCAGATAATTCCTGTCGTGCTTCATCTTGATCATGACACCCCTCCTGCCCATCGGAGAAATAATGATGCCGCAGATAAATCACGGCTCCTAGAATTGCTCCGATCACGACGATGTGTATCTGCTCGCCTCGAAGCAGCGCATTAACCAGGGAGCTGGGATTGATGACCCGCAGCTGCATCGCACCACTGACCGAAATGCGGCTCTGTTCGGCCGCGAGCGCCGATCGGCCAAACGACCACCGCACTTCGCTTAGGCGAGCCGGTCCGGGTGCCTCTATTTTATGCAATAGCGCTCTGGGATCGTCCGATTGCCATCTCTGTCTGCGGCCGCGACATAAACACACTGTTCTAAAATGCTCCATTTCAACCAGTAAACCGCGACGAGGCCTGGATCAAAGCCGTTCGCGCAAGACAAGATTCGTGCGCCCTATGTCAGGAAACCTGACGCAAGCTGGCACGTTTTTCGCTGGTAGAAGTTCTAGCTTAGGACTAACGAGGGTTGTGCGCCGACGGATAGCGGCTGAAAGGGATCGCAATGGCTAACTCAGATCGCTTCTCGGTGGGGTTCGACACGGGTGCTGTTTCGGAAAAAATTGCAGCCTACCAATCCAAGCTGCTGGAGATGGCCAAAGCCAATTTTGACCTGTCATTTTCGTATGCGAAAGCCATCGCGGCGGTCAAATCGCCAGCTGAGTTCACGACCATCAGCGGCGATTACTCAAGAAGGCAGGTGGAGATGTTTAAATCGCAAACCAAAGAGCTCACCTCGTTTACCCTCCCAGAGCAAACATAGAAGAGCCGGACCCCAGATCCTCCATAGTCCTTCCAATGATTGGCGGCGTTGGCCGAGGGTCGAGACCTCGCGCAGCCTGTGACGGGGAGGCTTTTTTCGAAAGACCGTAGTGGCAGCCCGCCGTACTGCTGGTTTTAAGGATATTTGCTGAACGACTCGTGACTTTTGAGGGGGGTTTTGATGTGACACTGATTGTGCGCGGCAGGAAAGGTGAGGAAGTCGTAACGACCGTCCGGCTGCAGACCGCATCCGCCGTTGCCAAGGCGCGCGAACTCACATCTATTGGATGGCGCGTCACCATCGAGTGTCCAAACGGTATCGGAAAACAGATTATTGATGGCAACCGCGACGAAACAAACCTCTAGCTCACCTTGAATGGCGCCACGTCAATGCCGGCGTGCTGCAATGCCTGCCGCACGCCGCGGGCGATGTCCACCGCGCCCGGCGTGTCGCCGTGAATGCACACGGTATCGGTACGCATTTTTATCACCTTGCCGGAGACCGATACGACCGCGCCATCCTGCACCATGCGCACCACGCGGTCGGCGATCGCTTTCGCACCATGCAGCACCGCGCCGGGCTTGCGGCGCGACACCAGCGAGCCGTCGTCCTCATAGGCGCGGTCGGCGAAAACTTCGTGCACCATCGGGAGATTGGCGGCTTCGCCGGCCTGCACCAGCCGCGAATTGGCGAGCACCACAAAGATCAGATTGGAATCGACCGCCCGAATCGCGGAGGCGATGGCCTTCGCGGTCATATCGTCCTCGCAGGCGACGTTCGACAGCGCGCCATGCGCCTTGACATGGGTGACCTTGTGGCCGGCCGCGGTCGCGATCGCCTGCAGCGCGCCGATCTGGTAGGCGACGAGGTTCTCGATCTCCGCGGCTTTCATGCCGGGAAAAGGCCGGCGGCCAAAGCCGTGCAGGTCGCGATAGCCGGGATGGGCGCCGACAGAGACGCCGCGGACTTTGGCAAGCTCCACGGTCCTGCGCATGATGTCGGCGTCGCCGGCATGGAAGCCGCAGGCGATGTTGACCGAAGTGGCGAGATCGATCATGGCGGCGTCGTTGCCCATTTCCCAGGCGCCAAATCCTTCGCCGAGATCGCAATTGAGATCGATGGTCGTCATGCTGTGTCCGTTTGCCCCGAGTTTGCCCAAATTCGTGCTGAGCGCATCAGTCCGGCGTCAGCGCGTCCGCGGATGGCATTTGCCAGGTTCCGGCATCGACGGCGCTGACCGCGGCGCCGGCGACGTTAGCATCTCTTAGCGCCTCGATGTTGAGATCAAAAGCATCTGATGGCTTGACGCGATCGGGCAGGGCGCGCAGCTGCCTTGCGAACTCGCGCAGCTCGGCCTGCGCCGCGGCCATACTGACCGCCTTGAACCGGAAATTCCTTCCGGCCGAAATCTGTGCAAACCGCCCGAGGTCTGATGTGATCACGGTTGCGATCTTGGGATAGCCGCCGCTGGTGCCGCGGTCCGGCATCAGCACGATCGGCGCGCCGTTACCGGGCACCTGGACGCTGCCGTTGACGGTGCCGTCGGAGACGATGTTGTGGCCGTGCAAGTGTTTTATCACCGGACCTTCCAACCGGTAGCCCATACGGTCGCTGGTCGCCGATATCTTCCACTCGCTGTCCAGAAACAACTTTGTCGCGGCTTCCCCGAATTCGTCGTCCTGCGGACCCATCACTACGCGGATCGGCCCGTCCCCTTGGCCGGGCAGGTCGATCCGGCGCTCGGCGCCGCCGCTGGCGGCAGCCGTCTGCAATTCGTCACCGGCCTGCAGCGGACGCGGATAGGGGCTGCCGAGGCCGGCGCGGGCATTCACCGCGAGGCTGCCAAACATTGGTTCGCCGGCAATGCCGCCCTCGATAGCGAGATAGCTGAACGAACCGCCGCGTGCAAAACCCAGCGTCAGGCTCTCGCCGTCGCCGAGCGTCATGGACGTATCGAATGCAACGGTATGTCCGGCGATGTCGGCATTGCGCGGCGCTCCTGTCAGCGCGACCCGCACCGCGCCATGGCGCGCCGCAAGGACCGCGCCGAACGGACCGATTTCGATCGCGGCCGTGAATGGTGGATTGCCGATCAGGGCGTTCGCCGCGGCGAGCGCGAGCCGGTCCATGGCGCCACTCGGCGTCAGACCGTAGCGCTGGGCGCCGTGACGACCGCCGTCCTGCACCGAGCTCGCCGGACCGATGGCTGCAATGACGAGTTTACTCATGACGCTATCTGCTCGGCTATGATCTCGCCGCGCTCCGCCGCGCGGTCTTGCTCGGCAAAAGCTTTGGCGTCGATGGCGGAGAAGGTCACGGCGTCGCCAGGCTCGAGCAGGAAAATCGGGTCGCGATGCAGCTGGTAGGTTCGCACGGGGGTGCGTCCCAAAAGATGCCAACCGCTAGGCCCGGCCAGGCATTGCACGCCGGTCTGCACGCCGCCGATCGAGATCGTGCCGGCCGGTGTCAACAGCCTGGGATTTTGCCGCCGCGGCATGTGAAGGAACGTATCCAGCCCGCTGAGGTAGGACCAACCCGGTGTAAAGCCGATCATGGCGACGCGGTAGTCGCCGGCGACATGCCGGGCCACGATGTCTTCCGGTGTGGTTTTGAGGCTTTTGGCGACATCATCGAGATCGATGCCATGCTCGCCGCCATACACCACGGGGATGCGCCAGCGCCGCGTTGTTGTCGTCGGCGGGACCGGGAGCTGGGCCAGAGCGGTCAGCTTTTCGCCGAGTGTGTCGAAATCGGTCACCAAGGGATCGTAATGCACCAGCAGGGATCGATAGGTCGGTACCGTCTCGGTCACGCCGGTAACCGACGCGGTTGCCAACGCTCGGTCGAGCGCCAGCACCCGTTGGTTGGCGGCATCGTCGATGTTGCGGCTAAACTCCACCGTAATGGCGCTGTCGCCACTCGGCAACAGGCGGGCAGGGGATGATGTCGCCGCCATGGCATCAAACTCTTCGGACCGATATCGCGCCGACATGTAGCTGATTTTGCCGCGAAGTGGAATTCGCTTCTCAAGAATAGGCTTGCGAGTTCAATAAATTAATCGCTAGGGAGGGGATAAACTGCACTGATCGCGCAAAATGCGTTCGCCACCCCCTGGCGACTGGCCTTGACGTGATACGCCGGCCCCGCAAGATGCGCCGGCTGCTCATTCCCACCGGAGTTTCCTGTTCGATGTCCCTCACTTCAGAAGCGCTTCAGACCCTGTCGCGCGTGTCCACCGCCACCATCACCACGGTTCTGCTCAAGAAGGGTCTGCGGAACGTCTGGTTGCGCGGCTCGCGTCCGCTGCGACCGGGACAAAAGCGGCTGGTCGGTCCAGCCTTTACCTTGCGATTTGTGCCGGCGCGAGAGGATCTGGCGACCCCGGAATCGTGGTCGTCGCCGATCTCGACCCGGACCGCGATCGAAGCCATGCCGGAAGGCTGCATTGCGGTGGTTGATGCCATGGGCATCACCGACGCCGGCATTTTCGGCGATATTTTGTGCGCGCGCATGGTCAAGCGCGGGGTTGCCGCGCTGGTGACCGATGGGGTGGTGCGCGACCTCGAGGGCGTACTGGGCACCGGGCTGCCGGTATGGTGTGACGGTTTTGCCGCGCCGCCTTCGGTCGCTGGCCTGACCTTCGTCGGCTGGGGCGAACCGATCGGCTGCGGCGGCGTCGCGATTTTTCCTGATGACATCATCGTCGCCGACCAGGACGGCGCCGTGGTCATCCCGAAGACATTTCTCGACCTCATCTTGGCCGACGGCGCCGAGCAGGAGCGCATGGAGGCCTGGATCGTCGAGCAGGTGAATGACGGCGCGGTGTTGCCGGGTCTCTATCCCATGAATGCCGAGACCAAGGCGCGCTACGCGGCCTCGAAGAAATAGTCGACCTCATCAAGGAGCGCGCTTTTGCGTGTGTTTTGAGGGTTGAGCGGCGCTGCGTCGCCGCGTGGTTGGATGGCGCGGCGGCTTTCACGCAGGCTATGTACAATTGCCGGCGTGCGCCTCGCCACCGTGAGGATCTGTTGTTCGTAGAGGAGGAACGCCATGGATATCCATCTCGCCGGTTCGCGGCCGACCCGCCGTGCGCCCGAAGAGTATTTCACCGGCTCGGTCTGGCAGGATCCGATTATCGCGGCCGCGGCCCCGGCGCGGATTGTCTCGACCCGGGTCGCCTTCGAACCGGGCTCGCGGACCAACTGGCATTCCCATCCCCTCGGTCAGACACTCTATGTGATCTCAGGCGTCGGCCGGGTTCAGAGCATTGGCGGCCCCGTGCGCGAGATCCGGCCGGGCGATGTGGTCTGGATTCCGCCCGGCGAAAAACACTGGCACGGCGGTTCCCCGGCCAACGGCATGATCCATATAGCGATGCAGGAATCGCTTGACGGCAGTTATGCGACCTGGATGGAGCCAGTGACTGAAGTGGAATATTCAGCTCCTGTAAGCTGATGGCGAAGGAACTTACTTCTCGTTCTGAGCTGCGAGCCTTCGGCGATCATCGCTCTCCTAGTTTACCCGGCTCCAGGTCTGTCCGCCGCAGAACATGCCGCCGAAGGCGCAGCCCTGAACGCGCAGGGTGTCCGGGCCCTTCATCGCGATCGTCGAATCGTAGGTGCTGCCGGAGTTTGGATCGAAAATCCGGCCGCTCCATTTGGCGTCCTTGCCGGGCTTCATGTTGATCAAGACCTGTTCGCCGTTCTGGTTCGACTTCGCATCGACGGAATAGCCGCATAGATTGGCGCCGCATTGCTCGATCCGGACCGTGCCCTCTTTCTCTTCGGTCAGCCATACCCCGAGCGGCGAGTCGGGCGACTGACCGGCGGCCATCGGCGCAGGTGCCAAGGGAGGCGCTGCCGACGGGGGCGCTGTTGCAACCACCGGAGGCGGTTCGGGCTTGGCGGTAGGCGCTGTGTCCGGCGGAGCCTGCGGCGCGGACGCGCTGGGCGCGGCTGGTCTCGAGATGGGGGATGCCAAGGTCGCGGTATCGGCGGGCGCCAGTGCCGTGGTTGAAGGCTGCTGTGCAGGGTTGGCCGCTGCGGGGGGCTGTGCAGGCTGTGCCGCGTCAGGGGCGGGCGCCTGCGGATCGACCTTGGCCTGCTGAGGCGCCGCTTTGTGCTCGCGGTCCTTGTCCTGATCGGCGTGCGAGCGCTTGGTTCGCCTTCCGCTGTTGTCGTAGACGCCCGGTATCGAAACCGTGCCGCGGTCGGGGTCGATGCGTATGGTGCGCCCGCCATACTCAAATGTATATTGCGCCTGCGCCGTAGTACTCGCCAGCAGAAACGCGGCGATGGCAAAAAGCTGCTTCACAGTGACCTCCCGGACAGGTGAATTTCCAGTGCCGACTTGGGCCTTCGCATCCGCCAACGTGATCCACATCACTCTCATGGGTTAAGTCGGGGATCAAAGGCTTTGGTTCAATCGCTCG
>NZ_JBEKXH010000463.1:0-5126 GCF_049512235.1 Bradyrhizobium sp. | reverse complement strand
CATCTCGGTCGCCGGCTGCCGCTTGCCTCGCGCCGGGGTATATCTGAGCGCCGGCCCCTCCGCGATCTGAACCGCCGGCCCATCGCCCTGGCCGCGCAATTCAGCCAGCTTGGCCTTCAATTCACGATACAGCTTTTGCGGAGGGTTGTAGCCGGCGAGTGCCGCGGACGCATCCTTGGCGGTGGTGATACTCTCGAGCACTTCCGAAGGATCGGTCGGATGCTCCGGATATTGAATGTCGGCGCTGACCTGCGACCAGTGCATGCGGCCGCTCTGCGCCTGGCGCGCATAATCCAGCATGCTGGCGGTCAGTTTCAAGTCGGCTTCCGCGAGCAGATCCGGCGTGTTCGCCGCCGCGAAATCCGGCACCGGATAGTCCGACGAAATCAAGCCATCGGAGCCGGCATCCTTGAGCCGCGCGATGACGCCCTTGCCGCCTTGGGTCAGCGCGCCGCTCTGGGTCCACAGCGGCGCAAATTCGCGCGCGGTGTAGAATTTCTCTACCGCGCTGCGTTCGGTCTTGCGGTCGAAATAGCGTAGGGACTTCGCACCCAGCATCTCACGCAAACTGTCTGCGACCGGCTGATCTGCCGGCGGCACGTTGCTGGCCGCTTTGGTCGGTTCACTGGCAGGCTCGGCGCCCGGCGTTGCCGCAGCCGGGGTGGTGGTCGCGGTGTCGTTCTTGGCGGCGCCGCCCTTGTTGGGTTCGTCGACCGGCGCGGTGACGAAATCGGATGGTTTGGTCTCCGGTGCCTGCACCGATGTATTCGTCGTGTCGGGAGCCGGTGCCGTTGCAACCGGTGTCGTTGCAACCGGTGTTGCCGCAACCGGCTTGAAGTCGTTAACGGTCGGAGGCGGAAGATTTGCTGGCTCGGGCAGCGGGATGGCCGCTTCGATCGCCAGTTCCGCCGCGCTGCCGCGGGCTAAGTCAGTCTGGGCAAGCGCCGAAAATGCGGAAACCGAAACGGCGGAAACCGCAACAAACGTGGCCGCGACAGCCATCAGCACGCGGTCAAATCCGGAACGGTTCTTCAAGCGGTCTCGCATCGTCACACCCCTCGGGCGAAACTGCCCCGGCATGGGGCAGCTCTTGGCATAGTCTTTACAACTTTCGCTAGAGCGTCGGCCTCATCGGTTCGAAAATGGCGTCCATTATCCGCGGCTGTCGTTGAATGTCAGTCAATCAGCTTGAGCCATCACAGTCAGCCTATCAAAGTGGGCCAATCAACGGCAGTGATTCGCGTTTTCCGAATGGGCTCCAGCCTCTCCGTTTGGTACGCCTCTCCAGTTAGCACTACGCAACGATTCATTAGACGAATACACAAGAAACGGTACACGCGCGCCCTTCATGCTGCCAGCGCCACGCCGGGACAGTCACGACAAACTGACGCAAACGCATTCTTTGGCAACGCAACGGCTACTTTTGCCACGCGATCCTCCCCTTGTCTGTCACCCGCAGGCAACGGTTCAGATTTTCCGGAAAGTGATCTCGATCTTCCGCCTCTTTGGCCACCGGAGCGCCACAATGGTTCGAGCTAGCTCGCCTTCTCGGCGCCACCGGTCGCGGGATCGTCGGCGGCGGACTCGTCCAGCTTGCGGTAGAGGGTCGAGCGGCCAATTTTCAATCGGCGCGCGACCTCGGACATCTGCCCGCGATAGTGCGAGATCGCGAAGCGAATGATCTCGCTCTCCATCTCTTCGAGCGGCCGGACCTCGCCGGCGCTCGTCAGCATGGCAAGGGTACCGACCGAAGAAAGTGGCGCGATTGGTATTTCGTTACCTGAGATCGTCGCCGTCCCGCTCTGATGAAACGCCGGCTCGAAGACGAGGGGGTCGCCATGCAGGTCCGACACTGTCGGCGATTGGGCCGCAGCTTGCGGAAAATCCGCCAAGCCAAGCTGGTCACTGTCGCTCATGACCACCGCCCGATAAATTGCATTCTCGAGCTGGCGGATATTGCCGGGCCACTCAAGGTGCGACAGCTGCACCATCGCCTCGCCGCTGATGCTGGTAATGGGGCGGTTTTCCTCGGCGCAGAACCGCGCCAGAAAGTGCCGCAACAGATGCGGGATGTCTTCGCGGCGCATCCGTAGCGGCGGCAGCGTCAGCGGCAATACGTGGAGGCGATAAAACAGATCCTCACGAAATTGCCCGTTCTTGACGCGGTCGAGCAACTTGCGATTGGTCGCTGAAATGATGCGAACGTCGACTTTCACGGGTTTGCGCGCGCCGACCGCCTCGACCGCGCCTTCCTGCAGCGCGCGAAGCAGCTTCACCTGCGCTGCCAGCGGCAATTCCGAGACTTCGTCGAGGAACAGCGTGCCGCCGGAGGCTTCGACGAATTTGCCCAAATGGCGCTCGGTGGCGCCGGTAAAGGCGCCTTTCTCGTGGCCGAACAGGATCGACTCCACCAGATTGTCCGGGATGGCGCCGCAATTGACGGCGACGAAAGGCTTCGATTTGCGGTCGCCGCTGCCATGGATCGCGCGAGCGAACAGTTCCTTGCCGACGCCGGATTCACCTTCGATCAGCACTGGAATCGTGGAGGCGGCGGCTTTTTGCGCGGTACGCAGCACGCCCGCCATGATTTCGCTGCGGGTGATGATATCGGCAAAGGTCAATTTACCTTCGCGGCTGTGCCGGATGCGCTGCAGCTCGCCTTTCAGGGCGCTGGCGTTGAGCGCATTGCGCAGCGACACCTGTAGCCGTTCGATGCCGGCGGGCTTTACCACGAAGTCGTGGGCGCCGGCGCGCATCGCCGACACCACATTGTCGATGCCGCCATGGGCCGTCTGCACGATGATGGGGATGTTGAGGCCGGCTTCGCGGATCTTAGCCAGCACGCCCATGCCGTCGAGGCCTGGCATCACCAGGTCGAGCACCACGGCATCGATAACAGGGCCGTCGGCAGCGTTCAGCAGGGCGAGAACGGCATCGCCTGAGTCGACAACAATGGTCTCATAGCCGCATTTTTGCACCATGTTTTCGACCAGGCGGCGCTGTATTGCGTCGTCATCGGCAATCAAAATGCTAACCGCCATGGCTTTCCCCGGGCATTGCAACTATCTGTCTCGAATCGGGTCACTGTCGCCGATGCCGATTAACGCCCTCTTAAGCGTTAACGTTCCCCCTTCTCCGAACTACCAGCCGTCCTGGTCGAAACGCATACACAGGCTCCAACAAGATGACATCGCGCCCCACGTCGGCTCTCCGCAAGTCGATGGCTCACCGCAAACCGAACATCAGAAAGTCCGCGACCAAATCCAGGTCGGGGAAACTGCCGGAATGGAACCTGGCCGATCTCTATTCCGGGATCGACGCGCCGGAAGTCACGCGCGACCTCTTGAAGATGGATGCCGAATGCGTCGCGTTTGAGACCGACTACAAGGGCAAGCTCGCGGACCAAACGGCCGACGAGCCCGGCGGCGGCTGGCTCGCCGAAGCGGTCAGGCGCTACGAGGCGATCGACGATCTCGCCGGGCGCCTTGGATCCTATGCCAGCCTGGTTCACGCCGGCGACAGCGTCGATCCCGCGATTTCCAAATTCTACGGCGACGTGTCCGAGCGGCTGACGAATGCCTCGCTGCACCTGCTGTTTTTCGCGCTCGAGCTCAATCGCGTCGACGATGCCGTGATCGAACGCGCGATGCAGACGGCTGAACTTGCCCACTATCGCCCGTGGATCGAGGACCTGCGCAAGGACAAGCCGTATCAGCTGGAGGATCGCGTCGAGCAGTTGTTTCATGAAAAATCGCAGAGCGGTTACAGTGCCTGGAACCGCTTGTTCGATCAGACCATCGCGGGGCTGCGCTTCAAGGTGGCCGGCCGCGAACTGGCGATCGAGCCGGCCCTGACCCTGCTGCAGGATCGCGCGGGCGATAAGCGCAAGGCGGCGGCGCAGGCGCTGGCGAAAACCTTCAAGGCCAACGAGCGGACCTTTGCGCTCATCACCAATACGCTCGCCAAGGACAAGGAGATTTCCGATCGTTGGCGCGGCTTTAAGGACGTTGCGGATTCCCGGCATCTCGCCAATCGCGTCGAGCGCGAAGTGGTCGATGCGCTGGTGGGGTCGGTCCGGTCCGCCTATCCGCTTCTGTCACATCGCTATTACCGGCTCAAGGCGGCTTGGTTCAAAAAGAAGAAGCTGGCGCATTGGGACCGCAATGCGCCGCTGCCATTTGCCGCCACTGGCAGCATCGCCTGGCCCCAGGCGAAGAAGATGGTGCTGACGGCCTACCGCGGCTTCTCGCCGGAAATGGCCGGGATCGCCGAGCAGTTTTTCACCGATCGCTGGATCGATGCGCCGGTGCGGCCCGGCAAGGCGCCGGGGGCCTTCTCGCACCCCACCACGCCGTCGGCGCACCCCTATGTGTTGATGAATTATCAGGGCAAGCCGCGCGATGTGATGACGCTCGCCCATGAGCTCGGCCATGGCGTGCACCAGGTGCTGGCGGCGAGGAACGGCCCGCTGATGGCGCCGACGCCACTGACGCTCGCGGAAACCGCCAGCGTGTTCGGCGAGATGTTGACCTTCAAGCGGCTATTGGCCGAGACCAAAAGCGCCAAAGCGCGCCAAGCGCTGCTCGCCGGCAAGGTCGAGGACATGATCAACACGGTTGTGCGGCAGATCGCCTTCTATTCTTTCGAGCGCGCCATTCATGGTGAGCGGCGCGACGGCGAACTGACCGCCGGGCGGATCGGCGAAATCTGGCTCGACGTGCAGGGCGAAAGCCTCGGACCCGCGATCGATCTTCGTCCGGGCTACGAGAATTTCTGGATGTATATTCCACACTTCATCCATTCGCCGTTCTACGTCTACGCCTACGCCTTCGGCGACTGCCTGGTAAACTCGCTCTATGCGGTCTACGAAAATGCCCAAAGCGGCTTCGCCGAGCGCTATCTGACCATGCTCGCCGCCGGCGGCACCAAGCATTATTCCGAGCTGCTCAAGCCGTTCGGGCTGGATGCGAAAGACCCGAAATTCTGGGACGGCGGGCTGTCGGTGATTTCAGGCATGATCGACGAGTTGGAAGGGATGTCCTGACCGACGGACGCGCGTAGAACATTTGTGGAACGTGACGTTTAGTCGTGTTGATGAACGAGCCGTCTCGCCGGACTGTTGAAGC
>NZ_JBEKXH010000462.1:0-5129 GCF_049512235.1 Bradyrhizobium sp. | reverse complement strand
CAATTTCTTTGCGGCGATCAGCTCGTCGAGGTTGTATCCCAGGGATTTGACGTTCTCTGCGATGTCCTGGGGACGTTCTTCGAAAGTCATGAACACGCCGGCATCATCGTACCTGAGCGCACCCTCCACCAGAAACGTCACGCCGAACAGCGTTTTTCCGCAGCCGGCGGCGCCACACAGCAGGGTCGGCCGACCGGCGGGAAGCCCACCCTCGGTGATGGCATCCAGGCCGTCGATTCCGGTCGCGGCCTTGCGAAGCTGACCATACTTGTACTGGTTATCATTCATCCGCTGTCCAGGTTCCCACAAACGCCATCGGACCTTCGCCCGTATCGCTTGCCTTTTTGTGTGTTCAGAACGCGCGCGTTCACAACGCTCGCTAGCGCTGCCGCAGCATAGCACCGAATTGCAATTCGGTGGCAAGGCTATCTGGCCTTGGCATGGTCAAAAGCGCTTATGACGCAACCCGGACATAAGCCGCGCATCTCCAAGCTCGGGTTGATCCGCAGGGCGTTCTCCGTCACCTCCTGCTTTCACAGGTGTGATGTCGGAACTAATACTTGCAATCAACGTTAACATGCGATCCCCGAGCGAAGCGGGATTTAGTCCATCAGTCAGTAGTATAAATGATCAAATCTCTCGCTGCCTTCGCGATATTTGCTGTCCTGGGAACCTTGGTGGCTGCGCCGCCCTGGTTTGCTGCAAAGGCAAAAGCCAGTGAAACTCAGGTGTTGGCAAAGTCAGATCGCCTGGAAGTCCGATCTGTTTCTCAGAAGAACTGCCTCAAACAAGTCTGGCCAAATTTCGCGACTGCCTGTTTGCACAATAGCGGTTCAGGAGCGCTGGTTGTGGAAGCTCGTCTCGTCACCGCCCGGCGCTAGGCCGACACCCTCGTCTGACAGCTTGACCTACTCGCGAGGCGAAGACCGTGGGGCGCTTCCGGCGGTTTCGGTAGGGCAAGCCGGCTGTCAAATGACCGGTCCGACAATCGCGACAGCGTTGTTCCACAACCGCCGCAGCCAGCTCCAGGCGTCCACCTCCTCAGCCGTGATCTTCCGGCACTTGACCAGGTACTGTTGCTGGCGTTCGTGCATTTCCGAGGTCGCGGCCGCATCACAGAACAGGATATTGTTCTCGTAATTCAGATCGAAGCTTCGGCGATCCATATTGGCGGAGCCGATCAAGGTGACCTCCCGGTCCACGGTCATCGACTTGGTGTGCAGCAGCCCGGCGCCGTATTCGTGAATCTTTACGCCGGCCGCCAGCAGGTCGGCGTAGTAGCTGCGGCTGGCAGCTCCCACGGCAAAGTCGTCGTTACGGGCCGGGAAGATGATCGTGGTGTCGACGCCCCGGTTGCCGGCGGCGCAGAGGGCGGCCTGCATCGCCTCGTTCGGCACGTAATAGGGGGTGGTGATGAAGAGCTCGCGCCTGGCGCTGTACATCAAGGTCTCGAACATCTCGGATGCCTCGGAGGAGCGGCCGGTCGGGCCGCTGGCCACGACCTGCGCGGGAAATCCGGGCTCCGGCAATGCGATGGGTTCGAGCAGAACCGCCCGGATGTCCTCATTGGTGTAGGCCATCCAATCGCGGGAAAAGAGATGCTGGTTTTGATGGGCGATCGGGCCGGTGAACCGCATCATTGCGTCCACCCAGGGGGCGTATTTCGCCTTGGTGGGGAATTCCGGGTCTGCGCAGTTCTGACTGCCGCAATAAGTGATGATGTTGTCGATGACGACAATCTTGCGGTGATTGCGCAGATCGATTCGCCCGGCGAACACCCGCCACAGCGGATTGCCGACCTTGAGCGCCCGGCCCAGCTTCACGCCAGCCGCCGCCATATCTCTCCACAGATCGGACTTGATGAGCAGACGCGAGCCGAGGTCGTCGACCATCGCGCGGCAGGTTACGTCACGGGCGACTGCGCGCTTGAGCGCTTCGACAATTTTCCTGCCATCGTTGTCCGGCATCCAGATGTAGAACAGCAAGTGAACGTGTTTGCCGGCGTTGTCGATATCGGCCACGATCGCGTCGATCGCAGCGTTCGAATCGGTCATCAGATGCGCATGATTGCCGCCGACGGGTTCGAAGCCGCTGATCGACTGGCCGACCTTGAACAGCGGAAGATGACGCTCGGGGATCTCGGGCCGAACTGTTGGCGCGTCGAAGCCGGGCGTACTGCTGATATCGGGCAGCGACGCGATGACGCTTTTCATGCGCTCGACGCGCTTGCGGCCGATATTGGTCTCGCCCAAAAGCAAATAAGCGACAATGCCCACGACCGGCAGCGCGAGGATAACCACGATCCAGGCGATGCGGGACGCCGGATCCCGGTGCGCGCGCAGCAGCACCCGGACGATGAAGCCGGCCTGGATCAGGATATGAAAGGCAATCAGCATGGGGGGCCCTTTACAGACGCTACCGTTCGACATCGCACCTCCGGCTGTAGAGCGTGCTTCATTCTGGTCACCGACCGAAATACGGATAACAAATTCTCGCGGCGCCAACAGACTACTCCGGTTCCCGCTCAGGGATGGCACGGAGGGCGACGGTGGCAACAGAGCCTACCTCACCGCGGAGTACGATATGAACCGTGAACCATCGCGTGCGGGAATGCCGGGTGTTACCGGTGCCCCGCTGTGAACACTCGTATGCATGTTCTCCTTTCGCACACGAGGCTGCGGGTGCCACAGGGCTCCGGCATTCCCCACGCCCCCTCGGCGTAAGGTTTTTTTACCGACTCGGGCGCCTCGCGCCGCGAGGCGAAAACGCATTTTTGGAGGTAACGTTGGTGCCCCTGGCCGGCGCCGCACTGAACGCCCAAACGCCTGAGCGGACTCATTCCGATGAAAGTCGTCTTGGTAGTGGATGTTGGAAGGATCGCTATGGCGATTGTCCTCATCCTTGAACTTCTCAAGTGAAATGGCGGGCGGTCGAAAGGCCGCCCGTTTTCTTTTTCCGAGGATGGGTGCGCAAATAGATCCGTGAGGATCGCCCGTCGTCGATGAAGCGAGAAGATCGATCGAAGCGGCGCGGCGGCAGCGTCGGTCCGGGGACCGAAGATGAAACAATTGGAGGTTGTTAACACCATGTAGTATAAAGCGCGGACTGATGGATTTGGTCCAGGCACCGGGGGTTCGGATGAGCGCATTCGAATACTGCAAGAGGTGGGCCGAGGTGTTTTCATACGTCGCCGTGGTCGTTACCGCACCACTCGCCTTGTGGGAATACAAGGACAACAACGTCAAAGAGCGCAACGAGGTTGCACACAGGGTCTATCGGGAGGTCGACGAGAAATATGTCGACTTTCTCAAGCTCTGTCTTGAGCGCACTCGGCTCGACTGTTCCAGTGTCCCGCACGGCATGCCCGAGCTTCCGCTAAGTTCAGAAGAAGTGAGGCAACAGAGCGTACTGTATGAGGTGCTGACAGATGCGTTCGAGGTAGCCTATGTCGAATATCACCCGATGGAGACTCCGCTCGATCCGGAGTTGATCAAGGCGCAATGGGACGGTTGGGACGCATACATCAAGGATTTCCTACGCCGACCTGCTTATTGCCACGTCTATCTCGATATTCGCGACACATTTGACACTCGGTTTGTTGAGTACATGAATAAGATCGCTGGCGACTGCGGGCCGGCGACGGCAGCTTCATCCCCAGCGACAACAGCCGTCAATCCGGCCAATACCAATAGCGGAGCGGCGCCGGTCGCGGCCAGAAAGTGATCGCTGCCAGCCGGGCACCCCTTGTGGGTACATGCATTCATTCTACCCAAATTCAGGAACATTTGGGAACTTTTTAGCGATCGTTTCAGGACATTCGTCGCTGGCAGACCCAGACTGCTTCGTGTTGTTGCTCATCACACAATGGAGAACATGGTCATGTTGAAAACGCATACGTATGGGGTTCCACTCTTCGCATTTGCCGGTGTATTTGCGCTTGCAGCCGCCGGCATCTCGATGGCCGACAGCGTCAAGTTTCCCGAGAGCGGCAAGGGAACTCAGAAGGAGCCCACCATAATAGGGGACAAGTCTACGCCCAAGAGGGAGCCAACCCACAGCGCGGGTGCCGTGACAACCCACAACCCAAATGTTGGACCTCTGAGGGGGCCGGAAATCCGCGAGAGCGGTATGGGCAAGCTCGAGGGTGGCGAGAAGCAAGGCGACAAGAACACCCCCAAGAGGAATCCGACATTCGCAGTGACGGCTAGGTAACTCTGCTGCGGTTGGACGGATTTTGCCCTGAAAAGGGTTCACTCACGCCATTTTACTCACGCGATTTTTGAATGCTGAAGGAGATTCCAGCGATGAAACGCACCATATCGATTCCACTCGCCCTGGCTTTGACGCTGTCGCCGACGTTCGCGTTTGCGGACTCCAAGACGTACAATTTCAATGGCTGGTTTGCTGACGAGTCCAGCGTGGCGGCAGGCGAAAATGCCTTGGGCCTTCAGGCGGCCATCAAAGTATGCCCGTCCTATGGGAACTATAGCCAGAGCTTCCAGCCCTTCACTTACACATGGACGAACTTCGTCCTCTGGACGGATTATTCGGCCGCTAACGTCAATTTCTCCGTGACCTGCACCTGGGAGCAGGTCAACCACACCTTCTCGGGCGCCTCGTTCGAAGACTATGGCAGCGTCCAGAACGGCGAGAACGCCATTCAGGGCGACTATTGGCGGAATCCGTGTGGCGGCGGCAAGCATCTGCTCACAAATATGCAATTCAATCAGTTTTCTTATACGCATACGGACTTCGGCTTTTGGCAGGACTACTCAGCGTCTGGCATAAGCGGCTCCTTCACATGTGACGAATGACGAAGGATGATTTGTTCGTGTACGGATTGCCTGCCCCCGAGGCGTGATCCAGTTTCAATGTTAGTTCAAGGGGGATTTGGCGCCACGTTTGGGTGGGACGAGCGCGCGCTTCTAAGCGCAGGCGCGCTCGCCCACTGATATCCGCGTCCGCGTTTTCGTCCGGAACTGGCGGCGATGTGGAATACTTTTTTTCGAAAATTACCGGTGTGATCGGAATCACAGGAATAACGGTGACAGTGTACTCAATTCACCTACGTTAATTGAGTACACTGTCACCGTAAGCCGGACCCGGACCGGGACCGGGTCTTAGTCAAA
>NZ_JBEKXH010000461.1:0-5132 GCF_049512235.1 Bradyrhizobium sp. | reverse complement strand
TGATGCTCGGCGTGATAGTTGACCCAATAGGGCGCGATCAACAGCCGCTCGATGGCGCCTGCGTGGGTGGTGCGGGCGTGGCTGAAGGGGTCTTCGCCGGTGGAAGTGCAGGCGTGCTCGGCGATGTTGCGGATCCGCGTCACCAGCGGCAACCATGTGGCCATCGCAACCACCCAGACCCCCCAGTACCAGATGCCCGCGCCCGTTATGATGAACAGGCCGAACATCAGCGCGTTCACGCTGAGGAAGCGCGCCATCTTGTCTTTGCCCGCGGAGACAAAACTCTCATGCGAGATGGGGTCGTCGGCATCGCTGCGCCTGAACAGCGACAGCAACAGCGGCAGTCTCTGTTTCACAAAGGTCTGGCCGGTGAGATCGCGGATCGCCTTGCGGACAAGACTCGCCTTGCTAATCGGAAACGGCGCCGACAGCGCCAGATCGGGATCCTCGGGCTGCTGGGTGAATTTGTGATGCTGCAGGTGATAGGAGCGATAGCTGGCGAGGTCGGCGCCGACCGGGACCGCGCACAGCCATTGTCCGATCCATTCGTTGATCGCCCGGTTGGCGTGCAGCCCGCCATGGGCAGCTTCATGCATCAGAATAGCCAATCCAAGCTGCCGCGTGCCGACGATCATCACCGCGATCAGCCAGGTCAGGGGATTGGGCCAGAGCACGACCAGCGCGATCGCCGCGGCGATGGTCGCCCAGGCGTGCACGACGAGCCAGATGCCCCGCAGCGAGCTGCGCGAAGTCAGCCGGCTCCATTCATCGGGCGTAAAAACGATCTTGGGGTCGATCCGGGCCACGGCCGGCATTGGCTGGTTCCTCCAGAACGTTCGCTCTAGAGCGTTTTATAGGCTCGACCGCCGGCGCGTTCAATCCGCGGCCGTCGTCACAATATGGATCTCCGAGGTCAGGGTGCGATGCACCGGACACTTGTCGGCGATTTCCATCAATCTTGCACGCTGCGCGGTATCGAGCTTGCCCTCCATGGCTATCACCCGGTCGATCTGGTCGAGCATCCCGGCTTTGGTTTCGCATTCGGCGCAGTCTTCCGCGTGGATCTTGTTGTGCCGCAGCGTCACCGTGACGCGATCGAGCGGCAGCGACTTGCGATCGGCATAGAGCCGCATGGTCATCGAGGTGCAGGCGCCGAGGCCGGCCAGCAGGAAGTCATAGGGTCCGGGCCCTGAGTCCTCGCCGTCGGCGGCAACCGGCTCATCGGCCAGCATGCGATGCGGCCCGACCGCTATGCTCTGCTGCAATTTGCTGTTGCGGGTCTCGCGCACCACGACGTGGCGCGGCGCTTCGGCGGCAACGGCCGTTGGCTCCGATGTGACCGCATCGAGATAGCGGGTGGACCAGGCGGCAATGACATCGGCTGTGTATTCGGCGTCGGCCCTTTTGGAGAGCAGATGATCGGCGTCCGCCAGCGACACAAAACTCTTGGGATGCTTGGCCGCGACGAAGATGCGGGTCGCGTTGTCGATGCCGACGGTATCGTCGGTCGGCGCGTGCATGACCAGCAGCGCCTTTTGCAGTTTGGCGATGTGCGCCATCAGATTGTGTTCGCCGATATTGTCGAGGAATTCTCTGCTGATGTGAAACGGCCGGCCGGCGAGCGAGACTTCGACCTCGCCGTGCTCGCGAATGTCCTTGAGACGATCGGCAAACAGGCCGGTGACGTGGGCGGGATCGGAGGGAGCGGCGATCGTGACGACGGCTCTTGCATCCGGAATTTGCGCGGCCGCCGCCAGCACCGCGGCGCCGCCAAGGCTGTGGCCGATCAGGATCGCCGGGGCTTTGCGGGTTTCGCGCAGGTGGTTGGCGGCGTGCACCAGGTCGGCGACGTTGGAGGAGAAGGTGGAATTGGCAAAATCGCCTTCGCTGGAGCCCAGGCCCGTGAAGTCGAAGCGCAGCACCGCGATGCCCTTGGCCGATAGCGCCCGCGCGATCCGGCTCGCGGCCAAGACATCCTTGCCGCAGGTAAAGCAGTGCGCGAACAGCGCATAGGCCCGCGGTTCCCGGTCGGGCTGATCGAGCGCCGCCGCGAGCTGATAACCACCCTCACCGGTGAATTGGAAACGTTCGGTGGGCATGCGCGTTCTCCGTGGCTCGGGTCATCGTCACCTCTACCGCGATGGGGAGTGACGACGGATCACTTCTCCCTCAACCCGCAAACGGGTGCAAGCGGGGAGAGGTGATCCCGGCGTCAGTCGCCGGAATAGCGTTCTTCTTTCCAGGGGTCGCCGCGGTTGTGATAGCCGCGGACTTCCCAGTAGCCCGGCTGGTCGGCTGCGAGGAATTCGATGCTTTGCAGCCATTTTGCACTCTTCCAGAAATAGAGGTGCGGCACCACCAGCCGCACCGGGCCGCCGTGTTCCTGCTCAAGGGGCGCACCGGACCAGCTGTGCGCGAGCAGTGCATCTTCGGCGGCAAAATCTGCCAGTGCCAGATTGGTGGTGTAGCCGTCATGGCTGTGCAGCACGACGAAACGCGCCTCGTCGCGCGGCCGGCAGGCTTCCAGCAGATCGCGGGTCGAAAGCCCCTCCCATTGATTGTCGTAGCGCGACCAGGTGGTGACGCAATGGATGTCGGACATGAACTTCGTCTGCGGCCGCGCGGTGAACGCTGCAAAATCCCAGAACACCGGCTGTTCGACCGCGCCATAGACGTCGAGCCGCCAGCGCTCGCGGGAAATGGCAGGCGTCAGGCCGAGGTCGAGGACGGGCCAGTCCCTGGTCAGATGCTGCCCCGGCGGCAGGCGTTGTTGTTCCGGGCGGGAAGTCTTTCCGGTAAGGAAACGGCCCTCGCGCGCCCAGCGCTGCTTGCTGCGCGTCAGTTTTGAGATCGGAGGTTCGTCCTGCTCGTCGGCCATCTCTCACGCTATGCTCTCAAGAATATTCCTTCACAGGCCGACGATTGTAACAGCTCGGTCGGCCTTTCCAAGCGGTTCGGCCGTAGGGTGGGCAAAGCCAACGGGTCGCGCGAACGCGCGCACCCGATGGCGTGCCCACCAGCTTTTCAAATCCAGCCGAGCGATTCCGTGAAACCAATCGTTTCCGAGCGTTGCTCTCTCGCTCCCTCTCCCGCACTGCGGGGGGGAGGTTTGGGGTGGGGGCAGACGCGGGAGGTGTGTACGTGGAGGCACCCCCACCCCGACCCTCCCCCGCGAAGAGCGGGAGAGGGAGCGCAGCAGCGCAAGCTTCGATATGATTCGAACTTCGGAAACGCTGCACTTTGCCCACCCTACGCGCTTTCGCAGCTTATTCGTGCCGATGCATCGCCGAGGCATGCTTGGTGTCACGCATGGTGGTGTAGATGAGCAGCGAAAGAAAAATCACGCCGCTGAGATAATAGTAGAACCAGTCTTCATGTCCCAGGCTCTTGAAGGACAGCGCGATCGCGGGCGCGGTTCCACCGAACACCGACACGGTAATGGCGTAGGGCAGGCCGACGCCGAGCGCGCGGACCCTGGTCGGAAACAACTCGGCTTTGACGATGGCGTTGATCGAGGTATAGCCGGCGACGAAAATCCAGGCCGCGCAAATCAGCAAAAACGCCATCACCGGCGACTTGGTCTCCTTCAACGTGGTCAGGATCGGTATCGTCGACAGCGTGCCGGCCACGCCGAAAAAGACAAATAGCGGCTTGCGGCCGATGCGGTCGGAGAGCGCGCCGTAAATCGGCTGCAGCAGGGTGGCAAAGATCAGCGATCCGAAAATCACCAGCGTGGTCTGATCTTCGCTGAGGCCGACCGACAATTTGACAAACGTCTGCATATAGGTCGTGAAGGTATAGAACGCGGCGGTGCCACCGGCGGTCAGGCCCACCACCAGCAGCAGCTCGCGCGGATAGCCCAGCAGGCCGCGGATCGAGCCGCTCGGCCTGGCGATCTTCTTTGCCGCTTCGAACGCATCGGTCTCGGGCAGCTTGCGCCGCATCACCGCCGCGAAAATCGCCAGGAGAGCGCCGATCACGAAGGGAATCCGCCAGCCCCATTGCTTCAATTCCTCAGGCGTCAGAAACACCTTTTGCAGCAACAGCAGCACGATGATCGCGGTGAGCTGGCCGCCGATCAAGGTGACGTATTGAAAGCTCGAATAGAAGCCGCGATGGCTGGCGTCGGCGACTTCGCTCAGATAGGTCGCGCTGGCGCCGTATTCGCCGCCAAGGCTCAACCCCTCGATCACCCGCGCCAGCGCCAGGATGGCCGGTGCGGCGATGCCGATCGCGGCATAGGTCGGCGTCACCGCGATGATCAGCGAGCCGAAGCACATGCAGACCACCGACAGCGTCAACGACAGCCGGCGGCCGTGGTGGTCGGCGATGAAGCCGAACAGCCAGCCGCCGAGCGGCCGCATCAGGAAGGTTGCCGCGAACAGCACCGCCGCGTTGAGCTGCTGCACGACCGGGTCGCTCTGCGGGAAGAATGCGGGAGCGAAGTACAGCGCAAACGCCGTATAGGCGTAGAAATCATACCATTCGACAAGATTGCCGGCCGAGCCGATCAGGATCGCCCGGATCCGGCGCCGCACGTCGGCGAGTTCGAAAACATCGGCCGCCGGGTTCAGGGCTTGATCTGTCACAGAGGTCTCCGGGGATCAGATTCAACCGATTGTAACAGCTCAGTTCGTCTTTCCAAACAGCATCGGCAGCTGGCGCGGTCCGCGCACCGTGCCTTCCGACCAGGTGACCCGGCCGGCGGGGTCCAGCCTGAAATCGGGAATGCGCTTCAGCCATTGCTCGATCGCAACCGTCATTTCCATGCGGGCGAGATTGGAGCCGACGCAACGGTGAATGCCGAGCCCAAAGGCGGCGTGGCGATTCTCCTTGCGGTCGATCACGACCTTGCCGGCGTCCGGGAAGGCGGCGGGATCGCGGTTGGCGGCGGGGAACGACAACAGCACCATGTTGCCGGGCTTGATCGGGCAGCCGCTGACCACCGTCTCCTTCATCACCTCGCGCGCCATCGTGACCGGCGAGTAGGCGCGCAGCAATTCCTCGACCGCGGTCGGCATCAGCGCGGGCTCCGCGATCAGGCGGGCGCGATCGGAAGGCGTCTGCGCCAGATGCCACAGCGAGGCACCGATCGCGCTCCAGGTGGTGTCGATGCCGGCGATCAGGATCAG
>NZ_JBEKXH010000460.1:0-5157 GCF_049512235.1 Bradyrhizobium sp. | reverse complement strand
AGCGGGCTCCTGCGCGCCGAGTTCATCCCAAGCGGCAAGCTCCTTGAGGTGATCTTGCGATGCGGCGCTAATCATGCCGAGAATTTTAAAGAAATCCGCATCGGTCGGATCCTGCGTTTGGTGAAGTATCGACGCCTCGCGACAAAACACGGCCTTCAATCCGCAATTTTAAACTGAGAAGCAAGGGCTTAAAAGCCCGCGACGCTGCCGTGCAGATCGTACTCGTCCGATCGTTCGATCTTCGCGGTGACGATTTCGCCGACTTTCAGCTGACGGCGGCTCGAAATATAAACCACTCCGTCGATGCCGGGCGCATCGGCCCTGGAGCGGCCTTTTGACACGGTCGGACCGACCTCGTCGATGATGACCTGCTGCCTTGTGCCGACCTTGCGCTTCAACCGGCGCGCGGAAATCTTCTGCTGGCGCGCCATCAGTGCGTTCCAGCGCTCCTGTTTTGTCGCGTCTGGCACGGCATGGCCGAGCGCATTCGACGACGCCCCGGCAACCGGCTCGTACTTGAAGCAGCCGGCGCGGTCGATTTCGGCTTCTTCCAGCCAGTCGAGCAGATAGGCAAAATCGGAATCGCTCTCGCCGGGAAAGCCGACGATGAAGGTGGAGCGCAGGGTGAGATCCGGACATTCCTCGCGCCACTGCTTGATCCGCGCCAGCGTCTTTTCCTGCGCGGCCGGACGCTTCATCGCTTTGAGGATTTCCGGGCTGGCGTGCTGGAAGGGAATATCGAGGTAAGGCAAAATCTTGCCTTGCGTCATCAGGCCGATGATTTCGTCGACATGCGGGTAGGGATAGACATATTGCAGCCGGACCCAAGCGCCGAACTCGCCGAGCTCTTTCGCCAGATCGAAGAATTTGGCGCGGACCCCGCGATCCTTCCACGGGCTCGTCGCATATTTGATATCCACGCCATAGGCTGAGGTATCCTGCGAAATGACCAGCAATTCCTTGACGCCTGCAGTGACCAGTTTCTCCGCCTCGCGCAGCACGTCATTGGCTGGACGTGACACCAGGTCGCCGCGCAGTTTCGGGATGATGCAGAAGCTGCAGCGGTTGTTGCAGCCTTCGGAAATCTTCAGGTAAGCGTAGTGCCGCGGCGTCAGCTTGATGCCCTGCGGCGGTACCAGATCGAGATGCGGATTGTGCGCCGGCGGCAGCGCGCGGTGCACGGCATCGAGCACGCTTTCATATTGCTGCGGCCCCGTGATCGACAATACCCCGGGATAGGCCGCCTCGATCTGTTCGGGTTCCGCGCCCATGCAGCCGGTGACGATCACCTTGCCGTTCTCGGCCATGGCTTCGCCGATCGCGGTAAGCGACTCCTGCTTGGCGCTGTCGAGAAAGCCGCAGGTGTTGACGATGACGAGGTCGGCGCCGTCGTGCTTGCGCGCCAGTTCATAGCCTTCCGCGCGCAGCCGAGTGATGATTCGCTCGGAATCCACCAGCGCCTTGGGGCATCCCAGTGAAACAAAGCTGACTTTGGGCGCGGTGGCCTGTTGCATGTTGGATCTGCCTGATTGATAGGCAGGAGCTAGCCCTAATTGGCCATAATTACAAGGCTTTGAGCAGGCGCGCGGCGTGCTATGAATAATTCAAGGCAATCCGGGTGATCGATGGGCGCCGAGTCCTCTCCTAAAATCGTCATCGTCGATGAAAGTCCGATCCGTGCCGCGATCCTTAAAGAGGGCCTGCGCGAAGCGGGCTTTACCAGCGTCGCGCATATCAGCGAAATGCAGAGCTTGCTGGCCCGGATCTATGCGCTCGATCCCGACGTGATCGTGATCGATCTGGAAAATCCCAGCCGCGACGTTCTGGAACAGATGTTCCAGGTCAGCCGCGCGGTGCGCCGGCCGATCGCGATGTTCGTCGATCAGAGCGACGCGGCGTCGATCCAGGCTTCCGTCGATGCCGGCGTCTCCGCCTATATCGTCGACGGACTGAAGAAAGAGCGCCTCAAGCCGATCCTCGATCTCTGCATCTCGCGCTTCAATGCGTTTGCCAAGCTGCAGGATGAACTCGATCGCACCAAATCCGCGCTCGAAGACCGCAAGGTGATCGATCGCGCCAAGGGCATCCTGATGAAACTGAAAGGCCTGACCGAAGATGAGGCCTATGTGTTGCTGCGATCGACGGCGATGCGCGAGAAAAAGAAGATCGGCGAGATCGCACAATCGATCCTGACGGCGTCGGAGCTGCTGAAATGACCAGACCTGTCCGCATAGGTTTTATTCCCCTGGTCGACGCCGCCGCGGTGATCGTCGCCGTCGACAAGGGATTTGCCACGGCCGAAGGGCTCGACGTCACGCTGGTTCGGGAAGTGTCGTGGTCGAACGTCCGCGACAAGCTCAATATCGGCCTGTTCGATGCCGCGCATTTGCTGGCGCCGGTCGCGATCGCATCGAGCCTTGGACTGGGGCACGTCAAGGTGCCGATCGTCGCTCCGTTCAATCTCGGTCTCAACGGCAACGCGATCACGGTATCGCCGGCGCTGCATGCAGCGATCATGAGCGAGCTCGAAGGCGATCCGTTCGACCCCATGGCAACGGCGCTGGCGCTTGCCCGGGTGGTTGCGGCGCGGCGCAAAGGCGGAGCTGAACCGCTGACGCTCGGCATGACCTTCCCGTTCTCGACCCACAATTATCAGCTGCGATTCTGGATGGCGGCCGGTGGGGTCGATCCCGACGATGACGTCCGTCTCGTGGTGCTGCCGCCGCCTTACATGGTGGACAGCCTCGCCAACGGTCACGTTGATGGCTTCTGCGTCGGGGCGCCCTGGAATTCCGTCGCGGTGGATCTCGGCGTTGGCCAAATCCTGCATTTCGTCTCGGACATCCTGGTCCGCGCCGCCGAGAAGGTACTGGCGATCAGGCAGAACTGGTCGGAAAAGAATCCGGATGCTGTCGCAGCCCTGGTCCGCGCCGCATCCAGCGCCGCCGAATTTATCGAACAGCCGCAAAACCGCGCCGAGGCGGCGCACCTGCTGGCGCAGCCGGAGCGGATCGGGGTCGACGCCGACGTCATCCAGCGGACGCTTGACGGCCGTTTGAAAATCTCGCCCGACGGAACCCTGCGCGAGAGCAGCCGCTATCTGCTGGTCGGACGGGAAGGCGCCGCCCGGCCTGATCCCGTGCAGGCGGCCTGGCTCTATGCCCAGATGGTGCGCTGGGGACAAGCTTCCTTCAGCCCCGACGCGCTCAAAACAGCCAAATCCGTGTTCAGGCCCGATCTCTATGATGCGGCGCTTGGTCGGGAGAAGGGAGAGCATGCTTATGGGCCCGATGCTGTCGGTGCCTTCGCCGGGCCGGTGTTCGACGCCGACGATATCGCCGGTCATTTGGCGGCGTTCCAGATCGGGCGCCGGAAATGAAGAAGTGGACCTGGGAGAGCAATCCCTGGGCAGCGACGTGATCAGACTATTTTTTGGGCGGATTGCTCGAAATCAGCGGCGACGATCACGCCAAAGTCCCTCATCCAAGCCTTTAAGGCATTGAATTCGCTGATTATCAGCTAGAGCTCTGGATGGCACGCAACTTGTATGTTGCAGCGCAGCCAGCTGTCGCAGATGCCGCTGGCTACTGTCCAAGATGGATTTCCGCAGCAACGAGGCTGGTCGGACCGTTCCCCGAAATTGCATCCGGCGCGTCAGAGCTGGGGCCAGTTTCGACGCGGGTCCCCCATTCCGTTGAAGCCACCGGTCGTGGCCGCAGGAGCTTCGTCGCAACTCATGAAAATCGAAACTCTCTCAGTCGACTTTACCGACGAGCAGAAGCGCTACCTCGAAGGCTTTGCCACCGGCTTGCAGATCAGCCGGGTCGGCCGCGGCCTTGGCGGCGCCAGCGCCGGAAAGCCGAATGCCGCACCCAGCGGACCCGATGCTGCGCATATCCGGGCGCAGGACAAGGTCGTTGCGTCGGGCAAAAAACTTGTAGACCAGGAAAAATTCAAACGCGAGGAACATCCGTTTGACGCCTATCCGCGGCTAAAGCAGCAGGCGCTCACCGATGCGCCGCCTTCGCCGGCGGATAATTTCCGCTGGCGCTATTACGGTCTGTTCTACGTCGCGCCGGCACAGGACTCCTACATGTGCCGACTGAGGATACCCAACGGCATTCTCAAGCACTGGCAGTTCACAGGGCTGGCGGATCTCGCCGAGCGCCTGTGCGGGCCGTTTTGCCACGTCACCACCCGTGCCAATCTGCAGGTCCGGGAAGTTCCGCCGAAGCACGCGGTCGCCTTGATCGAGGGCATCCAGGACCTCGGCCTGTGCTCGCGCGGCTCCGGCGCCGACAATATTCGCAACGTCACGGGCACGCCGACCGCCGGGATTGATCCGCAGGAACTGCTCGACACCCGCGAATATGCCCGCGAATGGCATTACCACATTCTCAACGACCGCTCGCTGACGGGGCTGCCGCGCAAGTTCAACGTCGCGTTCGACGGCGCCGGCAAGATCGCCGTGCTCGAAGACACCAACGACATTGCGTTTGCCGCGGTCGAAGTGAGGGATGGCTTCGGCGTCGAGCCCGGCGTCTGGTTTCAGTTGGGAATTGGCGGCATTACCGGCCACAAGGATTTTGCGAAGGCGACTGGCATCATCGTAAGGCCTGCCGACGCCGCCAAAGTGGCCGACGCCATCGTCCGCGTCTTCATCGATCTGGGGGACCGTACCAACCGGCTCAAGGCCAGGCTGAAATATGTCATCGACGGCATGGGCATGGAAAAATTCCTGCAGGCCGTGGAAGAAAAGCTCGGCCATGCCTTTGCCCGCGTGCCGCCGGAAGCCTTGGCACCGCGCCCGGTCTTCGACCGCATGGCGCACATCGGAATTCACCCCCAGAAGCAGCGCGGCCTGAACTGGATCGGCGTCGCGTTGCCGCTCGGCAAGGTGACCTGCGCGCAGATGCGCGGCCTAGCAAAGATCGCAGCCGATCTCGGTGACGGCGAACTCCGCTTGACGGTCTGGCAGAACCTTTTGATCCCCGGCGTGCGCGGCGAGAACGTGGCCCTCGCGGTTGCAGCGATCGACAGCATCGGGCTTTCGGTCAAGGCCTCGCAACTTCGCGCCGGCCTGATCGCCTGCACCGGCAATGCCGGCTGCAAGTTCGCAGCCTCCGACACCAAGCGCCACGCCGCCGAGATCGGCGA
>NZ_JBEKXH010000459.1:0-5168 GCF_049512235.1 Bradyrhizobium sp. | reverse complement strand
AATATCGTTGTGCAATCGAGGCGGTCTTGCGCGAGCTTTACTCCGACGTGCAATGAACCCCGCGCAGCTGCCTTATAGTTTCTCGACGGACCTGAACGAGCCGTCTGCTTGAATCACGGTGAGAAAGACCTTGGGCGGAGCGTCCTGCGCCTTTGGTCCGAACGTCATGATGTCGCCGCTGATGTCGAACCTGCCGACATCGTTGATGAGCCGCAGCAACTCCGCGCGCGTCGGTTCGGGCCCGGCCATTTCCAACACTGACGCCACCAGACGGCCGGCAAGATATCCCTCCAGCGAAACAAATTCCGGCTTCAGTTTGGGATCGAGCGCCCTTACGGCGGCTTGGTAGTCGGCGACGACCTTTACCGACGCATCCCATGGAAAAGGCACGACCTCGGAGACGATGACCCCCTTGCCCTCCGGACCGAGCTCTTTCGCAAGCGCATTGGCGCCGACAAAGGAGATATTGACGAAGATCGGATAGAAGCCGCTTCTGTGCGCGAGCTTGATGAACTCGGCGCACGGTCCATAGGGACCGACCATGACCACGGCTTGCGGTTCGGTGCGCTTGAGCGTGCGCAGCGCGGAACCGATCGCCTTGGTATTGCGCTCGAAGGTGCCTTCGGCCGTCAACTCCATGTTGCGTTTTTCCAGCGCACGCTTGACGCCGGCCAGGCCGTCGCGGCCAAAGGCATCGTCCTGGTAGAAGATGGCGATATTCCTGACCTGCAGATCTTCGATCAGGTGCTTGATCCACGCTTCGGCCTCGGCGCCGTAGCTGGCGCGGATATTGACGACGTTGCGCAGTTCCGGCGCGCGCAGGAATGCAGCCCCGGTGAACGGACCGATGAACGGCACATTGCGCGCTTGCGCAATTGGAACGGTCGCCGCCGCGGTCGGGGTGCCGACCGCGCCGATCAGTGCAAAAACCTTGTCCTCCTCGATCAGCCGGGTGGTCTGGGCGACCGAGCGATCGGGGTCGTAACCATCGTCCCGGCTGATCAGTTCGAGCTTGCGGCCGTGCACACCACCTGTGGCGTTGACCTCGGCGAAGGCGGCGAGCAGGCCCTGCCGCATCCCCTGGCCGAGCGCCGACGAAGGACCATCGAGGGCGGCCGCCTGGCCGAACAGGATGCGATCGGGACTGACGCCGATCTCGGCGGCCCTGGCATCACGGCAGATCGCCGCCGCGAGAAAAAGCGCAACGCCGGCGCCGATCGTCAGTGGTGGCCTCAGCATGGTGGGTCTATGCACCGTCGGTCTATGCATGTGGAATTCCGCGGGGATGAAGACGGCATCGGTCGGCGCAGAACCTTAGCGCCAGCGATGTGAAAAGCTCCTTAATTGGCGGGCATTGGTTCGCGGCGCCTTGCAGCCGTACGGCGCGCGCGGCCCGGAAGGCCCTTAACCGGACGTTAGGCACGAATTGCTGCATACATGCCGGTTACCATGCGTCGTAACCCCGGCGTGTCGATTTCATCCTTAAATTCCGCCGCGTGGCCGGGTCCAGGAGAGATCGAGAGCCGTAGTGGCAGTCGAACGAAAGTCGGCAATGGGTGAGTGGAACCAGTCTGGCGACATCAAGGGAGGTGCTCCGCTGGGGCGGCGAATCCCGGCGTCGCGGCTGCGACTGCACCGGCCGGCGCTGATCGCCGCCGCTATTGGACTGCTGCTGTCGCTGATCGCGGCCTGCGCGGTCGGGCGGTGGGAGCAGCGCGTCTCCAGGGCCGAGTTCGAGGGCGTCGCCGCGACCGAGTTGATCGTGCTGCAGAACGGGATCAACGAATATCTCAGCCGGTTGGGAGCGCTGCGCACGTTGTTCGAATCCGCCAATGAAGAAATCACCCGCAGCGAGTTCGAGGTTTTCAGCGGCCGGCTGTTTGAGGATCACCCGGGGATCCTTCGCGTCAGCTGGTTGCCGAAGATCTACCGGAAAGAACGCGCCGACTATGAGGCCGCCGCGGTCAATGACGGCGTCGTCGGCTATCAGATCAAAGCCTTCGCCGCCGGCGTGTTTTCGCCGGCGCCGCCGAGCAACCAGTATTTCCCGGTCTACTTCTCCACCGAACCGAAAACCTCCGCTGTCTACGGGCTGGACTATTCAACCGAGCCGACGCGGTGGAATACGATGGAGCGCGGGCGGGATAATGATTCGATCGCGGCGGTGCCCGCCAAGCTCTACGACATCAAAGGCGGCACCCACGGCGTCATGGTCAGTGTGCCGGTCTATGTCAAGGGCACATCGCGCACGACGATTGCCGACCGGCGTCGCAATTTGGACGGCTATGTCGTCGGAATGTTCGATCTGGCGCAACTGATGCAGTCGATCCGGACCGCGACGGCGGCATCTTCCGACATCGCCATTAATGCCTACCCGCCCGATTTCGGTCGAAGCGCCGGGCCGCAATACCGCTCCGTTCCCGATTATTCGTCGGCGCCGCAGACGCCGATCGAGGCCTTTGCGTCGGCGACGCGCTGGTCGGCAACGCTCAGGATCGGCGATGCCGAATGGCAAATGTGGGCGGTTCCCGCCGCCGGCGGCCGCCTGACCGCGCGCCACGACCGCGCCTTGATCGTGCTGACCGCTGGTGTGATCATCACGCTGTGCGTGGTGGTCTATCTCGTTCTCGCCGGCCGTAACTCACGCCAGGTCGAATTGGCCAACCAGCGCGTGCTGGAGCTGGCCCGGATCGACGTTCTGACCGGACTTCCGAACCGGGGCGTATTTCTCGAACAACTGGAAGCCGCGGTCGGTCGGCGCGCCAGCCCGCGCGGCGACAGCTTTTCGGTGCTGATGCTCGATCTCGACCGCTTCAAGAACGTCAACGATTCACTGGGCCACGCCGCCGGCGACGCCTTGCTGCGGGAAGTCGCAAGCCGCCTGCGGTCGGCGGTGCGCGACACCGACATGCTGGCGCGGCTGGGCGGCGACGAATTCGCCATCATCCAGGCTGGCTGCGACGATCAGAGGCAGGGTTCCATCGATCTGGCGGCGCGGATCTGCAGATCCATCGCCGAACCGTTCCTGTTGCTGGGCCGGCAGGTCGAGGTCGGCACCAGCATCGGTATCGCAATGGTGCCGGAGCATGGCCGTGATCTGGAGCAGCTATTGAAGAAGGCCGACCTTGCGCTCTATCGCTCGAAATCGGCAGGCCGCAACTGCGCCACCGTTTACGATCAGGCGATGTCGGCGGAACTGGAGGCGCGGAACACGCTTGAAGGTGACTTGCGGGATGCCATCGCACGCTGTCAGTTCGAAGTATATTATCAACCGTTCTTTGAAGTGCAGAGCGGTGATCGGCGCGGCTTCGAAGCGCTGGTTCGCTGGCGCCATCCGGTCAGGGGGCTGGTGCCGCCCGACCAGTTCATTCCGCTGGCCGAAGACACCGGATTAATCGTCCCGCTCGGCGAATGGGTGCTGAGGCGCGCCTGCGACGACGCGACGCGCTGGCCGGAAGGGGGCAAGGTCGCCGTCAACCTGTCGCCGGTGCAATTCAAGCAGGCCGAATTGTTCGAGATCATCCAGTCGGCGTTGCGAAACTCCGGGTTGCCGCCGGAACGGCTGGAGCTGGAACTGACGGAATCCGTTCTGCTGGAACGGGCGTCGGAAAATTATGCCTTCATGCAGAAGCTCAAGAGCATCGGGGTTGCGCTGGCGCTCGACGATTTCGGTATCGGATATTCATCCCTGAGCTGCCTGACGGCATTCCCGTTCGACAAGATCAAGATCGACAAGTCGTTCATCGGCAATTTGAACAGACTTCACAAGAGCTCGGCGATCATATCGTCGGTCGTGACGCTGGCCCGCGGTCTGGACATGTCGGTCACCGCCGAAGGCGTCGAGACCCGCGAGCAATTCGAGATGCTGAGAACGCTCGGGGTGAACTTTGCCCAGGGCTATTTGCTCGGCCGGCCGGCGCCGTTCGCCGAGCTCGAAGGCCAGCCGCAATTTTTTCGTCCGCGCCAGGACGCCGCCTAGGCCTCGATCAGCGCCTGATGCAGCTGACCGACTGCGCGGGCGAGCTGATCGCGATGCAGGAGATCCTGCTTTGGAATGCGGCCGACACTTGCCGCGAGTTCGCCCAGGATGCCCGCCAGCAGGCCGAAGCCGATATGCATGTGGATCGATTTGCGGACATCCTCGGCGCCGGGCCGCTCGAGCACCAGCGCGAAGCCGGTCGGGTCGAGATGGGCCTCAAATCGCGAGGTGTGCTCGAAGGTCCCGACATAGAATTTATCCGGATATTCGAGCGCAATCTCCGCCTTGTCTGGAACCGGCTGCGTCATGTTCGTTCCTTGCCATGAAGTGAGCGCGGCATACTGACCGGCCCAGGACTGGCCGCTTTTGCGCCAGATCATGAAGCGAAATGTTTTTTTGCAGGGAGCAGATTACGCTGAGGGGTCGGGTGGGCGCCGATCCGGCCAATGCTCTGGCCGGAGCTGATCCAGCCTCGACCGCTGCCTTGCAACGTCGCTGACGGGCGCTCTCAAGGCAGAAGACGCGGGGCCATTGACCGCAGAGTCGGTATTATTACCGGGTCATTGTTGTCTTGGAGTTAATGGTTAACGGACAAGTATGCCCCGGCTGTGCCAAGCGGCGCCATTTCCATGAACGGCTGGATGACAAGACATGAACGCGATGACGCCATCGTCCATCAACGCAAGTGCCGCCGATACCGCCCAGGAGCGCGAGACCAGGATGCGCTTCATGCGTATCGACGCCAGGACCGGCGAGCTGCTGCGCGAGTTCTGGAAGGTCGCGGAGCCCGCGCTGCCGAAGCTGCTCGACGGTTTTTATCAGCACATATCGAGGGAGCCTGCACTTGCACGCATGATCGGCGGGGATGCTTCGCGCCTCAAGGCCGCGCAGGCAAGCCACTGGGCGCGTCTCTTCAACGGCCGGTTCGATCACGAGTATATGCAGGGTGTGCGCAAGATCGGTCACATCCACCACAAGATCGGGCTTGAGCCGCGCTGGTATATCGGCGGCTATAATTTTGTTCTCAGTCAGCTCGCGGTGCTGGCCGTCGGCAAGTATCGCTGGAAATCGGGCCATCTCGCCGACATCCTCACCGCGCTGAACTGTGCCGTGATGCTGGACATGGACATCGCGATCTCGGTCTATCAGGACGCGATGCTGGCTGATCGCCAGGATCGGGACAAGCTGA
>NZ_JBEKXH010000458.1:0-5194 GCF_049512235.1 Bradyrhizobium sp. | reverse complement strand
CAGAAAGCGTTCCCGGCAGATCTGGCGTTGGACCTTGCCGCTGGACGTCTTGGGCAAGCTTCCCCACTGCAGGATGGCAACGGCATGAACTGGTATCCCATGTTCGGCCGCCACCGCCTCGCGAATAGCGGAAACAATCTCCGCCAACTCGTCGCTTTCGACGGTTCGCTCGACCTCGGTGACGACAATCAGCCGCTCTTCGCCGTCGAGTTGGATCGAAAAGGCGGCCGTGTGATCCTGCCTCACGCATGCGTGGCTGCTTGCTACGGTCCATTCGATATCCTGCGGATGGTGGTTGATCCCCCGGAAGATCATCAGATCCTTGAGCCGGCCTGTGATGAAAAGCTGGCCATCCCTGAAGAATCCCAGATCCCCGGTGCGCAAGAACGGGCCGGCGCCGGTCTCTCCGAGATAGGCCCGAAAGGTCCGTTCGGTCGCTTCACGCCTGTTCCAGTATCCGAGCGCAACTCCCGGCCCTTTGACCCAAATCTCCCCGACCTGTCCGAAGTTCTGCGGCGTCAGCCGTTCGGGATCCACGATCGCGACGTCCATATCCGGCAGAGCTCGACCGCAGCTGACCCAGGAAGCCGCCCTGCCCTGGCTCGGCAGTTCGGGTCCCCTGCAGATGGCTGGTTCGACCCCAGCACAAGCCGCCGATACCACGAGCGTCGCTTCAGCCAGTCCGTAACAAGGGAAGAACGCTTGCCGGCGAAACCCACAGGGTTCGAAGGCCCTCGCAAAGCGGTCGAGCGTGTCTTCGCGTACCGGCTCAGAGCCGGTGAATGCGACTTTCCAGTGTCTGAGGTCAAGGCGGGCGCGCTGTTCCGGGCTGGTTCTTTCGACGCAGAGCCGATAGGCAAAATCCGGCGCCCCGCTGGTATGCGCGCGATACTGCGCGATGGTTTCGAGCCATCGCGCGGGCCGGCGCAGAAAGGCTGTGGGCGACATGAAGATACAGCAAGAACCTACATAGAAAGGTTGCAGCAGGCCCCCGATCAGCCCCATGTCGTGATGCGGCGGCAGCCAGCTCACGAGCGAGGTACGCGCGCTATGCCCCATCGCGCGGGCTATCATGCCCTCGTTGTACATCAGGTTAGCATGACTGATCATGACGCCGCGGGGCGAAGCCGTCGATCCCGAGGTGTACTGGAGAAATGCGAGAGCCGCACCATCCAGCCACGGCGATCGCCACTCGCTGGCATCGTGACCGACGCAGGCATCGTAGCTCAGCACGCGAAGCGCGCGGCAGCCCGGGAGATCCGTGAATTCGTCCAACCGGCGCACCGTCGAGGCGACAGCAAGCGCAAAACCTGCGTCCGCATCGGCAGCAATGGCCTCCAGCCGGTCGCGGCGCCGCCGGCTTAAAATCGGATAGGCAGGTACCGCGATGGCGCCGGCATATAGACAGCCGAAGAAGCCAACGACGTACTCCAGACCGGGCGGCAGCAGCAGCAAGACCCGCTCGCGCAGGGCTCCAGCAGCCTGCAGACGAGCGGCGACCGATCTCGCCCGCTGGTCGAGCGCACCATATGTCAAAGTGAGGGACTGCTCGCCGTGGTCCGGAAGGAAGATATAGGCAGGCTGTTCAGGCTGCTCGCGAGCCCGAAGTCGCAGCAGGTCCACGAGCGTCGCACACTGGGCTGCCATGGCGTCTTTCGTATCCGATCAAGGATAATCCGCTAGTCGCTTAAGCTCGATGCCGCCCGGGTAGAAAAAATTGAAGATCGGCTGCTCTATGATTTCGGCATAACGCAGCAGCAGAATTCCATATCGCTCCAGGGGACTCTGGCCGCTTTCGATGGTATTCAGTTGCGCGACGCTGATGGCCATACGGCTGGCAAGACTCTCTTCTGTCACTCCGAGCTGTTCGCGGCGGGCCCGGATCAGGCGGCCAGTTTGGCCGCTCTCCTTGCCTGCATCGCGCGCCTTTCCGGACGAACTGATCAGCCTCGACGTCGGTACCTGCAGCGCCATCGCGCAAAGTCCAAGCTTCGGCGGCCACTCTTCGAACAACGGCTCGCCGTCCTCCAGCGCGGCATATTCCTCCGGCCTCAGATCAAGCGCGGCGGCCAGCTCCTGAACCGAAAGATGCTTTCGCTCACGCTCCTTGCGCAGAACGTCGCCAAGTCTCATTGCACTCAAAGTCTCATGGCACTCACGATGTCGAAGGGGATGGTAGAGCTCTCCACTCCTAAGGAGCTCGCAGCTCCGCCAGGATCGCGGTTATCTTCGCTTTCAGCGCAACGATGATGGTGCTGTCACCGGCGACCTCCGCGAGCAGCTTGTTCAGGACAATATCCTTCTGCCGGTCAGTCAGGTCCTGAAGGTCCTTGGCCCCCAGCACCAGCGCGAGTATAGGGTTGGGCGATGAGGCCGCGCCGGGAGCTGGTCCAGGGGCACTCACCGACATCAACGCCATCTCCTTGGAGGCGACCGCCGAGGCACCAGCCGCCCCTCCCCCGGCCCCCGCCGCCGAGGCAGCCGCCGCCCCTCCCCCGGCCCCTGCCGTCTCCGCTGTCGGAAACAACGCCAAGGACTTTGTTGGACGAGGCATCGGCATTGGCATCGGCATAATCGCGGATACCGCCTGCGCTGGCGCGACGCCTGTAGATGAATCCGGGGCAGCAACCGCCGCTCCGCCGGGCGCGCCAGATGACGTCTCTGCCGCCGGGAACATCGCCATCGTCTTTGTCGGACGGGGCATTGGCATTGGCATTGGCATCGGCATAAAGGCGGCTGTCGCCTCCGCCGGCGTGCCGCCGGTGAAGGAACCTGCAGAAGCCCCCGGGCTCTGCGCCAATCCCGTCACCAGCCCCTGGATATCCTTGACCTTGATATTTCCGAGCGGCGTACTGGGATCGAGCTCCCCAAGGAAGTCGAGGGACCCTTCGGCTCCCACCCCGCTCAGGAAGCGCCGAGCGTCGGACAGCTTGACGTCCTTCAGTGTCAATTCGCCAACGTGACCCGCGCCAGGCGCTCCATGTACTTCACCAAGAACCTTGCCAAACGCCGCACCTACGCCCATCTTGGATCTCCCTTGTTTGCTGTTCTCAGAAGCATCCGCAACCAGAGCTTGAACGATTTTTGTCGTTTCGGCAATTGCGTCCCGCGTAAATGGAAAAATTTCCGCGGTCCCGTCAGCCCAATCCGGCAGCTGATCCTTCCAGTGCGGGCTGCTGGGGTCGCCGGATTGTCCCAGCGTCAGCCCTTGCCTGGTTTCATCCCAATTGGCCAGCGACGTCACCAATCGCATCGAAACCCACTCACCGCGGTTCACGGTCGGGTTTTCCGAGCCGCCGGTGTGGCGTGGCATCGGGTCGATCAGGAATACGCTGTCAGACTGGGCCAGCGGGTGCTCAAACCGGATTGGCTCCGACGTTCGAGCCCAGGTCCAAAGTGTCCTGTCAGGTCCATTTTTCTTCTCGAGTTCGGCAATGACGCCCCGGTAGACGGAAAGGAACAGTTCGTCCCAGCTGGCAAATGCCTTGGGAAGCCACGTGCTCGGCTTCTCCCCCAATACATAGTCGATAAAATTTTCGCGGTTGGGCCACCACCAATATCCCCGGGTCCGATCCGGCCCCAGCTTGTCTTCGATGACCGCACGCGAGAACGCGAGCCGCATGGCGGAGGCGAAGGGCATCTCGTGCGAATCGGCCTTGGCGCGGCCATCCCATCCGTTGAACAGGGCGAGCAGTTCGTCCCACTCGGGCACCCCGGGATGGGCGCGCGCGGCCTTGACAATCACCTCGGCGAAAATCACTTCTCCGAAGGAATAGGTATCGCGCTGGATCGCAATCATGCGCTCGATATCGAGATCTTTAGCTCCGTTGAGAAGGTTCCAGATCCTTCGAGCGCGATACGGCCCGTCCCACCCGTGGGTGATAAAGTGCGGGTAGCTTTCTCCGACGATACGATTGTTCGCGGTGACGATGATTCCGGACTCCGGATTGGTGACGTTGGGCAATTCGTCAAAGGGGACGTATCCGCTCCAGCGGCCTCTTTCGGTGGCGCCGTCATAGGGCGCGCTCCCGTCATCGTCTTGGCGCTCCGGGATTTTTCCGACCAGATGGTAGCCGATGTCGCCGTCACGATTGGCCCATACGCAATTCATTGTGGGGCCCCGATACGCGGCGAGCGCCCCGTCAACTTCACCGCTATTGCCGGCCCGATTTAGCCCATGGATGGAAACCAGCTCGGTCGCGTCACGGTCGAATGCCGTCCACCGAAGCGCATAAAGAAAGTTACCGTCGTCGAACACGATCGGACCGTGCCTCGTCACCAGCACCGGGAGCTGACGAAAACTCGTTTCGCCTGAAGCCTCCTTGACCGCGATCCGTTCATTGCGCAGCACCGCCTGTTCCCATCCGTTGGGGGTGCGGTAAACCTGGGGGTCGCTGGGCGAGAAGGTTTCCCGGTAAAGATCCTGTTCGTCTCCACCCAGATTGGTAAAACCCCATGCACAGTAATCGTTATGGCCGATCAGGATGCTGGGCAGCCCGGGGATCGTTGCGCCGGCGACGCGGAGTCCGGGCGCGGACAGATGTGCGAGGTACCACACGCACGGCACCGACGCGTCGAGGTGAGGATCGTTGGCAAGCAGCGGCTTGCCGCTATGGGTAAGTTTGCCGGAGACGACCCAATTATTGCTCGCCGCCTTGAGGCCCGCAGGTCTCATACCGATGCGTTTCAGGCTTCTTTCACGACTTAATACCATCTCCAGCAAGCGGTTGTTGGACTGGCTATCCAGTCGGACGCTGGGCGGCGCCACGGTCAATCGAGCAGTCTGGGCAGCAGTCAGCGCGACCTCGTCGTGACCTACGATCAGGAGATCGAGCGGCGAGTTATTTTGCAGCAGGACGGCGCGGCTGGCCGGAGGAAGATCTGCAAAGCTGGCCCGCATGATGTCGGACATCCAATGCGAGGACATGGATTCGGCGAGCACCTTTCCGACCGCGATGCCGTCCTGTGCGTTCCAGGGCTGAGGCCGAAAATTGAGGATGTGGAATTCCAGCGGCAGCGTGGCCGTGTCGAGCGAATTTATCCGCGCGTTGACGCCGCTTGCAAACCATTGCAGGGTGTGCCGGACCGGCTCCGGGAGCGCGGCCAGAATCTGCCCGCATAGCCCTGCGAAACCGTAGCGCCGAAACTGGTAGTCCTCCTGCAGGAAGTCAGGGCCCAATATTTCGGCGAGTTG
>NZ_JBEKXH010000457.1:0-5241 GCF_049512235.1 Bradyrhizobium sp. | reverse complement strand
TCCACCATGCCGTCGGCAAAATGCTCTTGCTCGGGATCGCCGCTCATATTCTGGAACGGCAGCACGGCTATTGACGGCTTGTCGGGTAACGCGAGAACATGGGGATCAATTGAAGGCTTTTGCGACCACGCAACAGAACCGGCCGCGTCAATCTGTATGCGCCAGGCGCGCATCGGTTCGGCAATATTTTTCAGCGCCTGTGGTCCGATGTCATCAAATACAATCTCGACCTTGCCGCGTATCTGCCGGTAGGCGTCATCCGAAATACACACTCCGCCGGCATCCGATATTCCTTCGAGGCGCGCTGCAATATTGACGCCGTCGCCGAAGATATCATTGTCATCGAACATGATATCGCCGACATGAATACCGATGCGAAAGTCGACCCTCCGATCATGCGGCACGCCGGCATTTTGATCGGCCATGGCGCGTTGTACGTCGGCGGCGCACCTCGCCGCATCCACGGCGCTTGCGAACTCGACCAGCATGCCGTCCCCGGTGGTCTTTACGATGCGACCGCGATGGGCGGAAATGGAGGGGTCGACAATGGTTTTACGAACATTCTTGAGAACGGCCAACGTGGCTTCTTCGTCCGTGCCCATCAGGCGGCTATAGCCGGCGACATCCGCCGCCAGCACCGCCGCCAATCGTCGCTCAACACGTTCGTCGGGCAAAACCAGCCCCCTGGATTGATGCTGATCGATCAAGTCCATCAAAGCACAGCGGCTGGCTCCTGCGCCAGGTACAATCGCTGGAAGGCAGCCGCTCGCCCGATTGCAGCAACCTCCGGTGGGACCTTTGCTGGCGCGCACAGCTCAAGCTTTAGCAAGGCTGCGGCACCGCGCGTGAGCGGTGCCGCCGGTTCAGCCTCCGAAATGATGGCTCAGGCGGATTTTCGCCACGGCAGCAGCATCGACACGCGCTCCCGGTAGCGGCGATAGCCGTCGCCGAAGACGTCGATCAGGTCGCGTTCCTCCAGCCGGATGCCGACAAAAATGTAGGCCGTGGTCACCGCCGCGAACAATAGATGGCCGACACTCATGGTGGGCGCTGCCCAGAAGGCGATGATAAAGCCGAGATAAATCGGATGCCGCACGAAATGGTAGAACAGCGGCGTACGGAAACGCGGCGCCCGCATCGGGCGGCCAACCAGATTGTTCGCCACCTGATGCAATCCGAACAGCTCGAAGTGATTGATCAGAAACGTCGAGGTCAGCACGATCAGCCAGCCGACCAGTGACAGGCAAGTCATCGTCATGGCGATGGGCGTATTGGCGATCTGCCACACCGCCTCGGGCATCGGCTGCCACTGCCAGAGCAAAAGCGCAAGCGCCAGGCTGGCGAGCAGGACGTAAGTGGTGCGTTCGACCGAAGCCGGGACGAATTTGGTCCACCATTGCTTGAACTGTGGACGCGCCATCACGCTGTGCTGAATGGCGAAGATGGACAGCAGCACCAGATTGACGACCAGCGCTTGCTCGCTCGATCCTGCCGATCCGCTGTCGATGGTCTTTGGCACCACCAGATCTTCAACGAAGCCGATGGCGTAGAGGAAGGTGACGAAGAACAGGACGTAGACCACGATGCCATAGAGCAACGCCATCATCCGTCCGGCGACATGGCCTTGGCTGCTTGTGTCCGCATTACGCCTGTCCGCATTAAACGACTGGATAGTCTGGGTCATGGTCTCCTCCGCTGCAAGCACGGGGATTGCGCTCCGAAAGCGCGCAGCATGACGAGGCTGCAGTCGAAAAGCTTTGCCCGGTCCTTGATTTTGCCATGAGATAGGCCTGATTATTCCTTGAGGCCGGGCTCAGCCGGCGGCACAGGGCGGCGACGTGTTATATCTGTTTTCCGATCATCGACTTGATACGGACGGGCGGGAGCTGCGCCGCGGTTCGGAGGCGATTGCCGTAGAGCCCCAGGTGTTCGACCTCCTGGTCTACCTGGTGGAGAACCGCGACCGCGTCGTCAACAAGGACGATCTCCTCGCCTCGATCTGGGGCGGCCGAATTGTGTCGGATTCGACGGTGACGAGCCGTATCAACGCCGCGCGCAAGGCGATTGGCGACAGTGGCGAGGAGCAAAGACTGATCCGCACGTTCGCGCGCAGGGGCCTGCGCTTTGTCGGCGCGGTGCGCACGCCGTCAAACGGCGCCGAACCGGCACAGGCCACCGCTCCGCCCGCCGATGAAATCCATCAGTCGTTGCGGCCGGGGCTGCCGCTGCCCGACCGGCCCGCCATCGCCGTGCTTCCCTTTGTCAACATGAGCGGCGATCCCGAGCAGGAGTATTTTTCCGACGGCATCAGCGAGGACATCATTACCGCGCTGTCCAAGCTGCGTTGGTTCTTCGTGATCGCGCGGAACTCCTCGTTTATCTATAAGGGCAAGGCCGTCCACATGAAGCAGATCACCGAGGAACTCGGTGTCGGTTATGTGGTGGAGGGCAGCGTGCGCAAAAGCGGTGACCGCGTGCGCATCTCGGCGCAGCTCAACGATGCCGCCACCGGAAGCCATATCTGGGCGGAGCACTACGACCGCGGACTTGCCGACGTGTTCGCCGTGCAGGACGAAATCACCGAGGCCATCGTCGCCGCGATCGAGCCGCAGCTCTATGCAGCGGAAAATTTCCGCGCCAGGCGCAAGCCACCCGACAGCATGGATGCGTGGGATCTGGTGATGCGGGCACTGTCGCATTACTGGCGGGTGACCAGGCAGGACAACCTTGTCGCGCAGGCGCTGCTCGAGAAGGCGATCGCCATAGATCCGAATTACGGCCAGGCGCTCGGGGTTCTCGCTACCAGCTACATGTTCACCGCGCATATGGGCTGGGCGGATATGGCGACGGTGGTGCCGATCGCCGAGCGCGCGTCGCTGGCAGCGATTCTGGCCGACAGCGAGGATCCTTGGGCGCATCACGCGCTGGGCGGCGTTTATTTGTTCGCGCGGCGCTTCGAAGACTCGCTGGCCGAGTTCGAGTTGGCCTTGCGCCTCAATCCGAACTTCTCGCTCGCCCAGGGGTATTTTGGCCTGGCGCTGTCCTATTGCGGACGCTGGGAAGAAGGCGATTTGGCCGCGCGCCGCGCGTTGCGCCTCAGCCCGCGCGATCCTCATTCGGCGGTCTATTACGGCATCGCCGCCTACGCCCAGTTCCTTGGCCGCAACTATGACGAGGCGCTGCGGCTGTCGCGAGAGGCGATCCGGCGGCGCGGCGATTTTGTCGGCGCCCACCGCGTGCTGACGGCCGCCGCGGCCATGGCCGGAAAGCAGGATATCGCCAGAACCGCACTCTTGGAGCTTCGGCGCGCGCAGCCCAATATTTCTCTCGCCTGGATAGCAGATCACATGCCGATCCAGCAGGACGCCGACCGAGAGCACTATTTGGAAGGCTTTCGCCGCGCTGGCTTGGACTAGCTTTTGGGCCGAGATGCCGATCAAGCCCGATATCTGAAGAGGGTCAATCGCGATCGGATCGAGCCGACAGCAGGTCGGGACATGCCGGCGATGCCCTGACAGCGACCGAATTCCGACCTGGCTTCGGAACGCGATGAGTTGAAGCTTGCAGCGAGCAAGTACGCGTGGCCAAGCATCAGCCCGGTTGCTTGGCCATGAAATCCAGGATCAGCCGCGCAATCTCGTCTGTCTTTTCGTCGAGCGCGAAATGGCCGGCGTCCAGCAAGTGAATCTCCGCGTCTTGCAGGTCGCGCTTGAACGCCTCGGCGCCGGGCGCCGTAAACGACGGGTCGTTCGCTCCCCATGCCACCAGGGTGGCCGGCTGGTGCCGGCGCAGCCATGCCTGCCACGCCGGATAGGAGGCGACATTGGTACGGTAGTCGTAGAGCAGCGCCGCTTGGATCTCCCGCTGACCTGGCTTGGACAGGTAGAGCGAATAGCTCTTGACGTTGATCGCCGCGAGAAGGTCGTCGATCGTCTTCGCGAGATGGTCAAAAGTGTATGCGTATGCCGCCGGCGGTGGCGCATCACTCTGGCCGAAGCCCGGGAAGTCTGGTGCGATCAGGTGGTAGCGCGTCGCCAGCAAAGGAATGAGCGTATCGAATTCCCGCGAGGAGGATGGGAAGCCGTGAAGCAGGACGATGGTAGGCGCGTCGTTCGGACCTGCCTCGCGATAGAAGACGCCCACGCCCTCCACTTCAACGCGGTGATAGCTGGTCGTGGCGCTGGTCGATTCCAGCGGAGCTGCCTGGGCACCATGTGCGGTCGCCAGCGCTGCGGCAGCCGCCAGAAAAATCGGGGTCTTCATGATACTGTTCCTTTCAGGGTCGATTCAGACGCGATCGTGCGTCCGCGACAGGCCGTGGCGGCTTCCTTGGCGCGGTCGAGATCGCCGGTCGGATCCGGGGTCGGAAGCGTCGGCTGGAGGCTTCGACCCAGAAACCCTGGCGCCTTCATGGCTAGGGAACTGCCATCTCAGGCTTTGCTCTGGATCTGGATATTTGTCCTTTGGAAATTTCACCGGCGGACATTTCGTTATCTGTCGCATCACCTGAGCTGCGGCGCGCGAATACTCCGCGGTTTTTTCTGGGTTGATGAGCAATGGCGGACTCGCATACGTCCCATCGGGCTTGTAACTGAGATTGACCCAGATGGTTGGCCCGGTTCGCGCTGCCGTCCAGCAATTTCTAAAATTCGCGTGGATTGCTGCAATCATACTCTCTCCTGGATCTTCGGGGCCAGCCCTGAATTTGAATACTTGTGTGAATTGAACTCGCACCCGTCCGAAAGGATCGACAATAAAGGGCTGGCACTGATGGAGCTTCTTGATAGCTGTTCTTACGTCTTCTCTGAATTCATCACTGTCGATTGGAGCGACGACTTCGGGATCTCCAATAATCATGCCGTCTGGCCCAATCGTCACGGACAATTCAAGCCGATGCTGCATTGGCTCTCTCTGGCGAAGGAAGCACTTCTGGGTATAGGCGGCGTACTCCTCCAGCTGCCAGGCCGTAAATGGCGTTTTTTGAGGTTCAGCAGGATCGCTCTGAGCGAAAGCCGAGGTCGTTGAAAAAAACAGAAAGGCCAGCAAAAGAGAGCGCATTTTCGGTCCGGAATGGTCGATGCGCGGACGCTATCTTGTTCAGTCACAATTGTAAATTGTGCCGCGGGATTTCGGTTTCGATCTCGTGCGCAGGCTGTCCACCTTAGATACCAAAAATGAATCCCTTGCCGCGGACGGTATGGATCATGGGCGGCTCATACGGCCCGTCGATCTTGCGCCGAA
>NZ_JBEKXH010000456.1:0-5244 GCF_049512235.1 Bradyrhizobium sp. | reverse complement strand
GAACTTGACCGTCCCGTATGCCGGTTAAAGCTGCTATCGAAGTGCCAGCCCTAATTCGGAGCGACCGTCACAAATGGTTGCGCGCAATCGACGAACGGCGTCTAAGGCGTCCAACCTGCAGCCTATTTGTAACCGTCAAGCTGCGTCGAGACTCGGAAACTACTTAGTGCGGATGGCCTTATTTGCGGGTCATGCCAATTGTTTGCGAAACCAACGAATGCAACTGCCCAGGCGCAAATCGCATCGGGGCGTTTTCCTGACCTGTGCATCGAGGTCATGCATATATATCGGGGTCTCAGCGCACCTGGCGACGCGCCGATTTGCGTCGCCAGGTGATCGGCCCTGAAGGCGGATTGTCGAACGCTTTCGGCGACACCTAAACCTAAAGGGCCACGCGCCGACCCGGCATGGATCGGCGCGATAGTCAGCGTCATGCCTGCATTGATCCGACACAGGCGCAGCTTGGTTCTATTTTTTCGACGGTGCGGCGATGATGTTAGAGACATCAAAGCGTTCGCCATCCTGGGCCTGGCGCAGGAGCTGGCTCGCCTCATAGTATTTGCCATCATTGATCAAGCCGGCCGCCTGATGCACATCATTGATCGTTTGTTCCAGGGGAACAACAGCCAACGTGATATCGATATCCAGGTCGGCCAGTTTCAGCTTTTCCATAGCCTCATTGCGGTCGCCGCTTTTGAGGCTTTTGTTGGCCTCGGCGACGGCCGCGGCCTTCGTGGAATTGCCGGTATAGTCTTCATTGATTGAAATCGCTCCATCGACCGGGAGCCATGCGATCGGCTTATCGATCTGAGCCATGGACTTGTCAGCCACCGGTTTATTGACCGCCGGCGGCGCTGCACCAACGGTCTGGTCGGTGGGTGTGGTCTTGACCTTGGGTTGTTTAAGATCGGCTTCGGCTTTCGTGAACACCGTTTCATCGGTCTTCGCCTTGCCGAAAGCCGCTTCCGCTCGCTGGATATACTTCTTGGCGTCGTCGATACGCCCATCGAAGATTGCGAGGCGTGTGAGCGTCAGATCCTGAAACGCGTTTGAGCCATCCGCGGAAAGTTTGCCGAAATCCTTGTTGGCAGACGTTTTCTCAAGCTTTGGCGTTTGTTGACCCGGCGTTGGCTCGCTGGCGGCCCTTGCCAGGCTGGCTGTTAGAAGGGTTGTAGCTGTCAAGGCCAAGATCAGGGCCTTTCTGTTATTAATCAGCATTGTTAGCTCCTTGGGTGAGTCTGTGCACGCCAGAGCCTAACGATAGGAAGGCCGATGATGACAGGATCGGAATATACTCAGAGACTGCGGGAAAGCATCGGGCAGAAGAAATGCCTCATCGCATTCGACAAAACGACAGGCCGATTCACGGTCTTCCCATGCCCTAACCAGGCCTCTGGCTCATGGTAGACACGGCCCGAGCCTCCACGGCGTCTCGATTTCCCCTTAGCACCTTGAAGACGGTCTGCTTGCCGTCCCGCCAGAAGCGGATATCAAAGACTCGCCGTCCCAGCCTCAAGTCAGTCAGTGTCACATCCGGCAGCCAGTCGGGCAGGGCGGGGTCGACGTATAACTTGCCCCGCGGCGCGTCCTGGTCGATTCCGAGCATCGCCTGCAGTAGCATGAACGGCGATGCCGCGGCCCAGGCCTGCGGCACGTTGGCACCGAGATACTGCACCGGGAAACTCGTAGGCTCGCGTTGCAAGCCGGCATACAGCTCCGGCAACTGGTTCAGCAGGAAATGGCTGGCGGCGCCGCTGATATCGCGCGCCACCGCGGCCGCCTCCGCCGCAAAGCCGTAGCGCCGCATGCCCAGTGCAATCAACGAGTTGTCATGCGGCCAAACCGCTCCGGTCTGGTAGTTGTATGGATTGAATGAAGGATGATCCGCCGACAGCGTACGAATGCCCCAGCCGCTCCACATGTCCTTTTGCATCAGCCGCTTCACCACGATGGCCGCGCGTTCCGGCGCGATGATGCCGGACCACAGGCATTGGCCGACATTGGAGGCCACCGATAGCACCTTTCTCTTATCGCCATCCAATGCGAAGGCATAAAAACCCGAGGTTTCATCCCAGAATACTTCGTTGAACCGCTTAAACAGTATTGCCGCCTTCTTTCGCAGCCTGTTGGCGCGTCGCTTGTTGCCGAGTTCATCGTAGATCTCTGCCATGCGCAGCCACGCGTCGTAGACATATCCTTGCAATTCACATAGTGCCTTGGGCCCGTGCACCAACGTGCCGTCGGGATACATCACGGCGTCGCCGGAATCCTTCCACGCCATGTTCTCGTAGCCGGCGGTCGAGCGCGTCTGGTATTCCTGGAAGCCGTCGCCGTCGCGGTCGCCGTATTCGTCGATCCAGGTCAGACAAGCCTCGGCATTCGGTAGATGCCGTTCGATCAGTGTGTGGTCACCGGTCGCGCGCCACGCCGCATGCAGCGCCACCAGATAAAGCGGTGTCGCGTCAGCGGTGCCGTAATAAGGTGTGTGCGGGATCAACTTGAAATGCGCCAACTCGCCATAGCGGAGTTCGTGCAGGATTTTTCCGGGCTCGGCGTCGCGGTAATCGTCGCGCGCTTTCGCCTGATATTGGCCGAGTATCTCCAGAGCACCGGCGGCAAATTCTGGATAGACGATCATCGTCTGTAACGAAACGATCAGGGTATCGCGGCCAAACAGCGCCACGAACCACGGCAATCCTGCGGCCGGGACGAACACCATGTGATCCGTACCCTGCAACGGAAGCCGCAAGGCCGCCATGTCCTCCACGCCTTTATTATAGCATCGATAGAATTCCTCGTTGCTGGTTTTGATTTTCAGAACGGTTCGCTGCCACTCGTCCATGTTGCGCGAATGTCCCAGCGTCGCGATGGAATGGGCGCATTCCTTCGACGCCCGGAAGTGTTTCGAGCCGTCCACAAGGTCATACATCAGGCAGCGATGCCAGGTTTGTCCGGGCTTGAGCGCAATGTCGAAGCTCAGCCGACCGTTGGCGTTGACGGTCGGCTTGCCATTTCCCTCGCTGGTGCGGACGATTACTTCACGGCAAAAATCCTTGTTGCGGTAGGTAATCCGAAGTATTTCCCGCTTGGCCAACCACGAGGTAATAATACGGCCACGCCGCACGATGCTTTCCCCCTTTACCTCGAAGATGTCGGCGAAATCGGCGCGGATCGCGATCTCCAGGTTGAAACGAACCGGCGTCTGGCTGTTGTTGCTGATCTCGATGTCTTCGTGCAATCCGCTATCGATATGACGGCCGATCACCAAGCCCAGCGTACGCGCCGCGATCGTTCCGTCTTCGGTCGCGAATGCGCGGTTGGTCAGGAAGATGCGCGCCGCGTGGGGGGCAACGGCGCCGCCGTTCAGCAGATCCCAAAATTCGCCGTTCGCATAGATCGCCCAGGCGCTGATTACTCTGGTATCGCGAAAATAGAGCCCGCGGTTGCTGGGCCAGCGGATCTGTCCGTCCGGCTCGGTGACCAGCACGGTCTGTGCCTGGTGGATGGCAATCTGGTCCGGGCCGACCTGAACCCTGAAAGCCATGCGCATATCCCTTCCGATGCCTGTGGGTTCCCGACGCAGCAAGACGGCGCGTTTGATGTTGCAAGGTCATCGGGGCCGGCGTTACAGCCTGTGAGCGTCTGGTTGATCGCTGACTGCCAATGCGCCGCTCAAGCAGACTCCGAAGATCCGATCAATCCAACCTTAGCATTCAATTCCACCTCAGCGCTATGTCTGCTCGCCGCCGCAGTTTCGGAAACCTACGCAGGCGCGGGAACGAATCGCGTCAGTGCGAATTATTCGAGATTAATGCGGCGGCGGAGCCCGGTCTGAGTAATTTCCGAACCTGCGATAGCGGTCTCCGAAATTGTAACCTAAATCGGAAAATTGGCGCCACTCGTTTGGTCGTCTTGTGGGACAATTTATGTCTGTCCGAGACTCCGTTACCGCCTTCATCGGGCTCAGCCGCGCCTCGCCAATCGATGGCGATCACGCCGGTCTGAAGATCGCTCCGGGTTCCCTGGAGATGAAAGGCGCATGCGAAGACTTTGGACCGGCGACACTCTGGTCCGACAGGTTGGCTGAACGCAGCTGGACCTAGTGCTTGCCGATATCGCGGTTGCAGAGCTTCGCAGCAGACATGGAGAAGCAAGTTCCCACAATGCCTCAAGTTCAAAGCCCGTGAATTCCTTCGCAATGCGGGTGCCATTGCCATGGAGATGTCTTTCCGGGTCCACGATCGAACGGTACCGGTCATGCCAGACTGCCTTCTCGGCGAGTAAGGCGTCCGGGAGTCCCTCGCTGCGCAGGATCTCGGGGTGGACGCGTGCGATCAGAACCTCTTCGTAATAGGATCGGTTGAAGATACCGATCGGGCCGCGTTCCGGAAGATCGCGGGTCGTGCGCCACAGAAAATCGTGTAGCAATTCGGTCGCGCTGGGATGCTTGAAACTGAACACCTGACATCCCCGCGGATTAATGACGGACATTACATGCCTGATAGCACCGTCCTTTCCCGCCGCATCCATTGCCTGGAAAATCAGCAGAATTGCGTATCAGTTCGATGCGTAGTGAAGCTGCTGTTGCGCGTTTAGCTGTGCAATGTGTTGCTCCAGCATTGTTTTATATTGATACTTGGACTTTATAGCGGGTCGACGTTTGTCGTCCATTTCTTGAGATCGACCTTATCGCCGTCGGCGATGCGAAAATCGTTCGAATGTATTTTCATCGCCTTTCCTTCCAGCGGTCCGGCCGCTGCCATCGTCTGTTGGCTCATTTTGCGGTCTGCGGCGCGGAATCTGACGGTATTTTAGCTTTGGACTCGGGCTTGGGTTGGGCTTTGGCCGCAGGCTGTGGCTTCGCCGAAGCCTTTGGCTCCGCGTTGGCTTCCCTCTTGGGATCGGCTTTGACCTGAGGCTTGGCATCGGCTTCGGGTTCTGGCTTCGGTTCGGCTTTGGCGTGGGGCTTGGATTTGCTGGAATCGAGAAACCGATAGGCGAGCAGTTTCACCGGGTCGGTCACGAGGAACCAAACCAAAGCGTAGCCCCAAACCAACGCCACCCAACCCCACCAGAGTGGGGCCACAAGAAATCCGAAGACGCAGATCAACGTTGCCGCGATCTGGGTTCCGAATACCGCCAGTAGGAGAATCGGCGCCGGGGGTATGGACCACCACGGGCCGCGCGTTCGCGTCTGGAAGATCGTGAGGTGTCCAGCGACGGACAGCATAAGGTACATCATGG
>NZ_JBEKXH010000455.1:0-5248 GCF_049512235.1 Bradyrhizobium sp. | reverse complement strand
CTCGATGATGGGCGGCAGCCACTACGGCATCACCGATCCCTCAGTCGCTGTCGAGAATGTCGCAAGCCCTGGTCCGTGGCGCGATCAGTCCGGTAGCGACCTCGCCCGCGACGCCGGCATCAACGACATCGGATCATCTGCGGATCGCGGCGATGACAGCTCGCGGTCGGGATTCTTCGATTCGGCATCGTCCGATTCGGCGTCGAATGACGACGACGATCGCGACGACATGGATCTCGATTCCGATAATTCCGGTGGAGACGGAGACAGCGATTTCGCCTGACGCTACTGGCGAAGTTACTTGCACCACAAAAGCGCAACGGCCGCCCGGATCGGGCGGCCGTTTGCCGTTTTCAATTGCAGGCGATCACATGACCACGACCTTGGCACCGACATTGATGCGGCCGTAGAGATCGATGACATCCTCATTGCGCATCCGGATACAGCCGGACGAGACGTTGGTACCGATCGTCCAGGGCTCGTTGGAACCGTGGATGCGATAGAGCGACGATCCCAGATACATGGCGCGCGCCCCGAGCGGATTTTGCGGGCCGCCTTCCATGTGCCGCGGCAGATCCGGACGCCGCACCAGCATTTCCGGCGGCGGCGTCCAGTCCGGCCACTCCTTCTTGGCGGAAATCTGCTTGACGCCCGACCAGGTGAAGCCGGGACGGCCGACGCCAATGCCGTAGCGCAGCGCCTTGCCGTTTCCCTCCACCAGGAACAGAAATTTATTTGGCGTGTCGACGATGATCGTGCCGGCGCTTTCCTTGCCGTGATAGCCGACGAGCTGCTTCTCAAATCTCGGATCGAACGCCGGGTGCGCGGGTTCATTTGTCTCGTCCTGCAGGTGCAGGTCTTGCCGCGGCTCGGTTTGCGGCAGCAACAACGACGGACGCCGCGATTCGTAAGGCTGCTGACCCGCTGGCTGCTGCTCATAGCCCTCGCCTTGATTCTGCCCCTCGCCGAACAGGAACTCGATGAAACCGCCGCCCATATTGAGGCGTTCGGCAGAGGCCGTTCGCACCGGCGCGGCAGCCCGCGGCGCGGGTTGATCGGCATAGATCAAGGCAGGCTCCGGCAGCGGCGCGGTATCGAACGCTGCGGCTTGATGGGTTGCGGCCAGGCAAGACGCGCCGACGAAGAGCGCAAGAGAAATATGTTTGAACATCGACGTACTCTGTACTGTTTCGTCACTGTTTGGTCGTGGGCCGCATCGGCGACCTTTGCACCGTCAATTAAAACCAAAACCGCAACGGTTTGGTAAACAGAAACGGCTGATCGATTCACCACGTCGAAATCCCCCGCCGATTTACCCGGTAGCGTTTATTTTCGGTGAACGGCAGGACCGCATGGTTAATCGCCAGTATTGCCAAAATTGTGCATCACAACGGGTCCCGGCGTGAACCCGATGTTAAATCGCATCTGCCTAAAACTTGAGGAGTGAAGGTCAGGGACAGTAGCATGCCGACTAACCGCAGACGTTTTCGTATCGAACAAGCATTCCTCGGCGACGCACCGCTACCCGCGGTCGGTGACGGCGATCTCGGTCCCATGCATCGTGAGATCATGAGCGAACTGCATGCCATTCGCGCCCAGATGGCCCGTACCGGCCAGAGCGCGGCGATGGCAACCATCGACGCTTCGGCCGCGCAGGAAGTCGCCGAGGCTCGCGCATTGCTTGAAACCTATCGCGCTCAGATCGAGCAGTGCGAAAAACTCAAGATCGAGCTGGACCTTATTCACGATGCCATCAGCCGCACCAAGCGGGAAATCGCCGTTCTGCACAGCAAGAGTTTTGACGGCGAGGAGATGGCCAAGGTCAATGGCGAACTCGGCGCCGTGGTCGGCGGCACCGAGGAGGCAACCCAGCAGATCCTGGAAGCCGCGGAAGCGATCGATCAGTCCGCGACCGCGCTATCCAAGGTGACATCGCCGGATCAGCAGAAGCTTCTCAGCGAGGAAATCCAGGAGAGGGTCATTTCAATTTTCGAGGCCTGCAATTTTCAGGATCTGACCGGCCAGCGCATCAGCAAGGTGATGGCCACGATGAAATTCATCGAACACCACATCATGGCAATGATGGAGATCTGGGGCGGCGTCGATGCCATCAAGGCACACGCGCCTGCGCTGATCGACACGCGAGAAGGCGATGACCGGCTGCTGAACGGCCCGAAGACCGATGGCGACGTCGGTCACGCTTCGCAGGACGATATCGACGCTTTGTTCGACTGATCCTTGTTCTCGAGCATGATCTTCGAGCAAACGCTTCGCGCAACGCGGGATCGCTGGAAAAGCCGACGGATCAGGCGCGCGGTCCGCAGCGGACATAGACCATGTTGCCATAGCGGGTCGCGGCATCCTGGTCCGTGAAGCGTGTGATCAGCACCCGTCCGTCGAACGAGACGATCTCGCGATCCTGCTCGCCACCGGCAGGTCCCGGCGGACCGATGTAATTCTTTCCGCCCGGGCTGCCCTTGAGGCGCAGTTCCTGAGGCGTCGCCTGGTCGGCCAGATGCATGATCACGCCGCCGGAGGACCCGGCTCCGATCACGTAGGGCTGTTTGCATTGCGCCTTCGCTGCGGCTTCGGTCCGGGTGCGGTCGGCGGGATTCTGGTAGGAGGCAAGACCCCAGCGGCCGACAATCTCGTCCGGACGGATGGTGGCCGGCATTTCGGGCGCCACGCCGGGCTCCTGGCCAGCAGGCGATGATGACGATGATGATAGTGACGGGAGGTTGAAGCTTCCGCAGCCGCCCAGCACTAGCGTCAGCACCGAGGCGAGCCCCAGATTGACAGCCGCACCGACGCTACAAGACCTGACCATGATATTCCCCTGAACAGATTCGTGGCCGCACCCACCTTGCAGCCAAGCGTAAAACCGCTGTCGGAGCAACCACGTCCGGTAAGTTACGCTGCCGCTCCGATTTCCTCAAAGCATGCTGTATTGGCCTCACCAAGGGCTTAACCCCCTTTGCTTGACAGGATCGGCGTCAAGCCATATTCCCGGGTCACACTTAGCACTCCGAGAGCGTGATTGCTAAGGATGCGAGCGGTTTTGTCCCCCTTGGCGGTGTCGAACAGGCCTGCATTCCGATCCGCTTTCGCCGCCAACCAGATCCGAAAAGCGAGCCTGCAAAGGGAACCGTTATGGCTAAATCCAGATTTCGTCCACTGCATGACCGTGTCGTGGTTAAACGCATCGACGCCGAAGAGAAGACCAAGGGCGGCATCATCATTCCGGACAGCGCCAAGGAGAAACCCTCGCAAGGCGAAATCACCGCGGTCGGTCCGGGCGGACGCGACGAATCCGGCAAGTTGATCCCGATCGACCTCAAGGTCGGCGACCGCGTGCTGTTCGGCAAGTGGTCGGGCACCGAAGTCAAGCTCGATGGCGAGGAACTCCTGATCATGAAGGAGAGCGACATCATGGGCGTGCTGGCCTGAGATTGAGCAAGGATTGCAGCGCTCTCCAGCGTCATGCCCGGGCCTGATCCGGGCTTCCATCACCCTTCGACAGCAACATGGATTGCCAAGGTCAAGCCCGGCAATGACGATCGCAAGATACCATCACCGTACCAGCTTCATCATGAGGGAATTCAAATGGTCGCCAAGGACGTAAAGTTTTCCGGAGACGCGCGCGAACGCATGCTGCGCGGCGTCGACATTCTCGCCAATGCCGTCAAGGTGACGCTTGGCCCCAAGGGCCGCAACGTCGTGATCGAAAAGAGCTTTGGCGCGCCGCGCATTACCAAGGACGGTGTAACCGTCGCCAAGGAAATCGAACTCGAGGATAAGTTCGAGAACATGGGCGCGCAGATGCTGCGCGAGGTCGCCTCCAAGACCAACGATTCCGCCGGCGACGGCACCACCACCGCCACCGTGCTGGCGCAGGCGATCGTGCGCGAGGGCGCCAAGGCCGTTGCTGCCGGCATGAACCCGATGGACCTGAAGCGCGGGATCGAGATTGCAGTGCATGCCGTGGTCAAGGATCTCGTGAAGCGCGCCAAGCCGGTTGCCTCGTCGTCCGAAATCGCGCAGGTCGGCACCATTTCGTCGAATGGCGACACCGCGATCGGCAAGATGATTGCGCAAGCGATGCAGAAGGTGGGCAACGAAGGCGTCATCACCGTCGAGGAGAACAAGTCGCTCGAAACCGAAGTCAACATCGTCGAGGGCATGAAATTCGACCGCGGCTACCTGTCGCCCTATTTCGTCACCAATGCCGAGAAGATGACCGCCGAGTTCGAGGACGTCTACGTGCTGCTGCACGAGAAGAAACTGTCCGGCCTGCAATCGATGCTGCCGGTGCTGGAGGCCGTGGTGCAATCGGGCCGCCCGCTCTTGATCATCGCCGAAGACGTCGAAGGTGAAGCGCTGGCGACGCTGGTCGTCAACCGTCTGCGCGGCGGCCTCAAGGTCGCCGCCGTCAAGGCACCCGGCTTCGGCGATCGGCGCAAGGCGATGCTGGAAGACATCGCGATCCTGACCGGGGGTCAGCTGATCTCAGATGAACTTGGCATGAAGCTCGAAAGCGTGACGATCAAGATGCTCGGCCGCGCCCGCAAGGTCGTGATCGACAAGGAAAACACCACGATCGTCAGCGGCGCCGGCAAGAAAAAGGACATCGAAGCCCGCGTCGGCCAGATCAAGGCGCAGATCGAGGAAACCACCTCGGACTACGACCGCGAAAAGCTGCAGGAGCGGCTGGCCAAGCTCGCGGGCGGCGTCGCGGTCATTCGGGTCGGCGGCGCGACCGAGGTCGAGGTGAAGGAGAAAAAGGATCGGGTCGAGGACGCCCTGAACGCCACCCGCGCCGCGGTGCAGGAAGGCATCGTGCCGGGCGGAGGCGTCGCGTTGCTGCGCGCCAAAAAGGCCGTCGGCCGTATCCACAATGACAATCCCGATGTGCAGGCCGGCATCAATATCGTGCTGAAAGCGCTGGAAGCGCCGGTCCGCCAGATCTCCGAGAATGCAGGGGTCGAAGGCTCGATCGTCGTCGGCACCATCCTGGAGAACAAGTCGGAAACTTTCGGCTTCGATGCGCAAACCGAAGAGTATGTCGACATGGTCGCCAAAGGCATCATCGACCCGGCCAAGGTGGTGCGCACCGCATTGCAGGACGCGTCCTCGGTGGCCGGCCTGCTGGTCACCACCGAAGCCATGGTCGCCGAACTGCCGAAGGAGCCGGCACCGCCGATGCCCGGCGGTGGCGGCGGCGGCATGGGTGGAATGGGCGGCATGGGCT
>NZ_JBEKXH010000454.1:0-5885 GCF_049512235.1 Bradyrhizobium sp. | reverse complement strand
AGGGAACAGAAGCCATATACATATGCACGTATGCATCAGAGGGTCGACCAGTGCAAGCGAGAAAATTGACGGACATGGAAGTGCTTTCGACACCCGGGCACCTGATCAGTCTCGCGGCGCGCGGCTTCGCTCGCCTGAGCGAAGCGCGCCTCAAGCCCTTGGGCTTCGGCGTCGGTCATCTGCCGGTACTGGTCGCGCTTCGGGACGGCCGGGCAAGCACGCAGCGTGATCTAGCCCGCTTCGCCAAGATCGAGCAGCCGCCGATGGCGCAAATGCTCGCCCGCATGGAGCGAGACGGACTCATCCAACGCATGCCTGACCCGGCCGATGGACGCAGCAGCCGCGTTTCGATGACGCAAGCCGCGGAAGCGCGTCTGCCAAGCGCGGTTGCAACCTTGCTGCGGGGTAACCGCGAGGCGTTGAGCGGCTTCACGGACGAGGAAGCCGCGCAGCTTGTTGCCTTGCTCACGCGACTGATCGCAAATCTCGATCGGATCGCGAGCGTCGAGGCGTCGCCGCGCGCTCCCTCCTGATTCAGAACAGCCGAGCCGTCCGCTCGCTGTCTGGTTGGTTGAGCAGCGTAGCCCGGATCAACGAGCCGAGATCGATTTAGGCTACCAGACTTCGTTGCCAGCGGGCGGTCCCCAATCGACCGCGCGCGGTGGATGGCGTCACGAGAGCGGGCCGCTGCCGGGCCGTTACGGCGAATCCGTCACGATCCGCAGCCTGGCCCATTCAGACGGCGGCAATTCCGTTACTTGCCGGGAGGCCCAATTGCGGTCGACCATGTCGAGCAGTTCCGGCTCGACGCCCATCTCGCGCAGGTAAAGGCGGAACAGTTCGCCATGTCGCACCGTGAGGCCTTCGCGCGCTTCGTCGGAGATGTTGGGCGCAAGCCGATTGCTGATGAACCCGCCCGTCAGCCTCATCCGCGTGCCCGGTGGCAGGCTGCGATGAACACCACCGGCCAGAATCAGGACGCAGGGGAGGTCGCAGCGCGGCTCCGACAGGTTCATCCGGGCGTCGAGCGGGCCGCCCTGACGTTTGAGCGCGAAACAGTCGGATTCGGACTTGCCGTCGCAGGCTTCGACTTCGGTCGTCCCCTGCATGGTGTCGATGCCGCGGCCGCGCAGGATCCGGCCGAGGCTGGTCGAAACCTTGAGATCGCCGCCCCAGTCATGGATGACGACCGGAAGCTTGCGCGGGGCTAGCCGGTCGAGGATTGCGATCAGACGCTTGAGAGTATCCCACTTGACGGTGCCCTCGGCCGCGATCCACTCCGAGCAGCCTGGCCCGCATGCGTCCGCCGCGCCGTGCGCGACATAGAAAATCATGGCATCGGGCAGTTCACCGATGCCGCCGACCGGTGGCCGCTCCGCCGTCTGCGCCGCCGCCAAACCACAAGCTTCCAGACTGATGAGTCCGCCGAGAATGATCGTGCGTAGCCACCCTGCGCGCATGTCCCAGCCCCCTGGCAAATCCGCTGTGGCCAATATTCCATGGCGGAGCAGGGCGGCGCAAGCGGGGCTATCCGGGATTTTGGCCGAGCGGCCATTCAGAGGGCCGCTCGCGGCGCGGAGAGCTCAATGGCGCGATAAGCGATACCCCATCTGTCTCCGCCGGCGACAGAGGTGGGTTTCGCGAGGGACTCAACCCACCCTACGGCTCAAATTCAGACACGGAGTCAACAACTGTCCGCCAACAGCATGAACGGCACCGCATCCACCCGAAAACCGGCAATCCAGGACGAATTTAAGGCAGCGGCTGGAATTTGGAGAACCAATCCTGCAGCAGGTAGGATGGGTTGAGCTCTTCGCGAAACCCATCATCTTCGGAAGCCACAATTGATGCGTATTGCTTTTGCTCCACCCATCGTACGAGCTGAGATGGACCGCTCAGGACCGTATGGCGCAATAGCGAAAGTGTATTGCGCCGCCTCGGAGCGTGGATGGCGCAACAAACCGCGCAACCCCGGCATGCGGGCACTTCTCTTCTCTTCATGAATCGCCAAAGATTAAATGCACTGTCACCGTAATTGCCTGCCTGCAGCCGAAACGCGGGAGCGGCATGACCGAAGGCAACGAACGCAAGAGCTCGCTTCACGTCGATGTACCACGGTCCCGAGGAGCGCGTTCAAAACGAGCAGATGCCAGAGTCGTCTGAACTGCGTCAGGATATCACCTGTTTCCGGCGGCCAAAGAGATGGGTTTCGCGAAGAGCTCAACCCATCCTACGCGCTCGCTCCCGATTCACGGATTGCGGCTGGTCCGCAGCGGTAGCTCCGGCATTAACAGGGCGAGCAGAAAGCCGAGGGCGGTGATCGTGCCGCCGACCAGGAAGGTCGCCGCGATGGCGTCGCGATAGAAGCCGATTACCGCGATCGCCACCGGTGGGGGCAGCTGGGCGAGCTGCTGGAGGCCGGAATTCATCAGCGTCCTTGGATCGATCTCGGTCAGACCGCTCGCGTCGATCGCTGCCTGGAGACGCAGCGCCATGATCCCTCCCGACAGGGCGACGCCAGCGACGCCGCCGAGCGAGCGGAAGAAGGCGGCGGTGGCGGTGGCGGCGCCGATGTCGGCGGCGCCGGCGGCATTCTGCATGGCGACCGTCATGGTCGGCATGACGAAGCCGATGCCGAAGCCGAGAACAAGCAGCAGCGGCTCGATGAAGGCAATGCCGCGCCCGGTCGCGGCGCCCCAGCCCAGCAGCAGGAAGGCGAGGGTGGCACCGGCGAGGCCGAGCACCGGAAGGCGCTTGTAGCGGCCGGTTCGCGCGACCATGCGGCCGCCCAACACGGAGGCGGCGACCACTCCCAGCGCCAACGGGCTGCTCAACAGGCCGGACAGCGACGGGGCGACGCCGAGCACGAGCTGAAAGAACAGCGGAAAGAACACGGTGGCGGCGCTGACGCCGGTGAAGGTCAGCCCCTGCACGCCCCACGCGATCGCGACGCTGGGGTTGCCGAACAGATGCAGGGGCAGGATCGGCTCGGCTGTGCGGCGCTCCTGCACGACCAGCAGGATGGTGAAGACGAGCGTGGCCACAGCCGTGCCGATGATCTGCGGCGACGACCACGCAAAGGTGGTGCCGCCGAGGCTCAGCACGAACAGAAGCCCGGTGGTCGCAAGCGCGATCAGTACCGCCCCCGCATAGTCGATGCGATGGGCGACCGCGCGGGTTGGCCGCGGCACGCCGATCGCGATGAAGCCGACGGCGACGGCGCCGACCGGCAGGTTCAGATAGAAGATCCAGTGCCAGGACAGCAGATCGGTAATGACGCCGCCGAGCAGCGGGCCGGCGATCGAGCAGACGGCGAACACCGCAACGAAGATGCCCTGGTAGCGGCCGCGCTCGCGCGGACTGATCACGTCGCCGATGGTGATCTGCGCCAGCGGCAAAAGCCCGCCGGCCCCCACGCCCTGCACGGCCCGGAACACGATGAGTTCGGTCATGGTCTGCGACAGGCCGGCCAGCACCGAGCCGATGAGAAAGATGCCGATCGCCCAGTACAGCAGCGGCTTGCGGCCATACTGGTCGCTGAGCTTGCCGTAGAGCGGCGTCGCCACCGTGGCAGTGACGATGTAGGACGTCACCACCCAGGTCAAATGCGAGATCGCCCCGAGCTCGCTGACGATGCGCGGCAGCGCGGTGACGACGATGTTCTGGTCGAGGGCGCCCAGCGTCAGAACCATGATCAAGCCGGCGAACAGCACGCGGATATCGGGCTTTGGTTCTGGCCGCGCCGCCTCGGTGGCCGCTCCGGCCGGCAAGGTGGCATCGTTCATGGCTGTGGCTCCCGCGCCGGCCTGGTTCAACGGTTGTCCGCCGCGGACGGCGGTGCCCTCGATGTCAGGGCGTCCGCACCTTGATGCCGCCGAGGGCGTTGGCGGCCCTGGCGAAATCCTGGTCGAAGCTGATGCAGGCCTCACAGCCTTCCGCCTTGGCCAGGTGCAGACCATCCGCAAAGTCCAGGCCCTGCCGCATCCAGCCCAGCGCCTTCGCCGCGGCGGTCGCATCTTCCAGACTGGCGCGCGGCAGACCTGCGAAATCGGAGAGGGCCTTGGCGCACTGGGCAGCGGAAAACCGATAGACGCTCCGCAGCACCCACTCGGTCTCCAGCAGGACTGTGGTGCAGACGAAGACGTCATTGTTATCGATCAGCCTGCGCGCCCGGGCGGCCTGTCCCGCCTCGTCGCCCACCAGATAGCGGACAATGAGATCAGTATCGATTGCGAGCATGCCGCCGTTTCGCCTCGGCGGCGATCCCCGCTTCCATATCCGCGATCGATTTTGCCGGCCCCTTATAGGATAGGGAGCCAAATACGTCTTTGGGCCGGGTGGGCGCAAAGGCGGGCTTCGCCTTCAGCAATACGCCCTCGGGTGTATCCTCCACCACCAGTTCCGTCCCGGCGGGCCAGTGCAGCCGCTCCCGGATCGCCTTGGGCAATATCACCTGGCCCTTGGTCGAGACAATGGTGGTCATTTTCTGCTTGGCGGACATTGCAGGTTCATTCGGTAAGACAAAAGTAAGATAGTCCGACTTGGGGCGTGATGGCAAGGCCGATGCCGGGACGGACAGGCCCTGCCGGGACCTCGAGGTGAAGTACAGGCGGTGTTTGACCGACTCGCTGATGTGAAGGCTGACCTGGCGATGTCACAGGGAAAGCTGGGCGCAATGGCTTCTTCTCGTGGCTTTGGAGCAATCCCGACGGTATTTGGGGACTTGAGATATCTTGGCTGATCATATAGGTTATAGATGTTCTATATAAGTGTGAGGCTACAGCCATGGCAAGTCGATCTATCTCAGCTTCGGTCAGCGAAGCTACGGCCACGAAGCTGCGTGTTTTGGCAACGCGTGAAGACCGCACGGTTTCCGGCCTGATATCGAATGCGATCTCGCTCTATACGGATCTGCCGCCGGAGCTTCGAAAGGCTTGGAAACAAATGCAGGCGAGCGACGAACGTGGTTTTCAAGCCTTCCTGCGTGAGGTGACCGCACTCACCGTCCAGAAGAGGTTCGAACGTGCGCGACAGGAACTTGCGGCATCAATCCCGCCATCGCCGGAACTCGCGGAGATGCCGGAGGCGGATCTGGCCGATGCCGCCGTCGAAATGCAAATGAAACCTTAGGGGGATGCGGATATGCGTTGATCTGAACGTATGGGTGTCCGACCAGCTGGCCTTCGCTGGTGGCAGGTCGGACAGTTCGGCATCGCAAGTAATCAGCGCGGTCAATGCGAGGTGTTTCGGGAACCTTCCGCTTCAACTGGTTATGTCAATGCAAATGCTGGACAATCTGCGGATCGTGCTGGTTGAGCGGGTTAAAGCCGCAGAGGACCGCGCAGTAGCTTTCATCGATGCGATCGAGGCGACCATTCGCACCGGACCGGATCGGCTGGACCCGTATCTCATCATGGCCGGTGCAGCGAAGTTTGCCCTTTCGGACCGCGAGGATCGCGAGGTGCTGGCCACCGCATTCGCAGGTGAAGCTGAATTGCTGGTGACGAGCAACCTGAAGCACTTTCGGACGGACAAGTGCGAGGTAGTCGAAACCACGACAGTAAAAACCGGGAAGGGCCCGAGGCAGCTCCACGCTCAGATCCACACCAGCGGAGACCGGCGGCTAATCGTTGCCGACCCGATCGACGTGGCCGATTGGATCCGTCGCGGGATCGGAGTTGATCCTTCCATGTTGCGCAACATCTATACGTCTTCGAAAAAGCACGGCATCTAGCATCTGCGCCAAGACGTTTAGTCTGTCATTGGGCCGCGCTTCGCGCGGACCCATTGGCGGTTTGGCGCGGGCATGACGAGTCATGGAATTCGCTTGATGACGGTTGTCGGATGTTATGCTGGCAACCAGCGTCGAGTGACGTAGCGCAATG
>NZ_JBEKXH010000453.1:0-5277 GCF_049512235.1 Bradyrhizobium sp. | reverse complement strand
GGCCGCCTCCGGGCGGCCCTGATTTTTGGCGAACTGGGCGTCGATCTGGTAGGGAGGTTCGGTTCCAATTCTATCGCAGCCAAAAAAGCCCTAAGGTCAGGTTTGATTCTGCCTCGCGAGGTATCCAATATGCGCTCGCTTCTGTTCTGCCTGGTCGGCCTGATGACGGCATCGTCGGATCTCGCCTTCGCCGACATGAAGCTCTCGCCCAAAGCTGCGCCGAACGGCGGCAGCGAAGTCCGGTATTTTACCTCCATCGATGGCCTGATGGAGGGCAATGCCGACGTCATCCTCAAGGAAACCCGCCAGGGAAAGACCGTTACCTCCGCGGTGCTCGACGTCTGCTATCCGGCGGAGAAAGGCTCGGACCGCAAGGACCGTTTCATCGCCAACCTCGCTGTCAACGGCCAGACCCTGACCGGAACCACCCAGAGCCTCGGCGACAAATTGCCGGTCACGGTCAAACTCGTCCGCAAACCGACCGGCGACACCTTCGAATTCAAGGGCCAGATCGGCGTCGGCCAAACGGTGACGGAGGTGACATCGACCGACAATTCCGATCTCAGCGAGATGGAATTCAAGGACAGCCAGGCTACCGATGACAGCATCGCGACCGCACCAAAGGATTTTACCGAAGTCTCTCCGGAAGCCGTCGCCGTCAGGGTGAAGCTGGACGCGGCGGTGGATTTCCTGAGGGCCCTTAAGGGTCAGAACATCGAGGTTTCGCTTGATAGCCTCGTGGTGTCGTGCGATGCCCTGCGCGCCGGCGAGCAGACGATCAACATCGGCGTCGATCCTGATCGCGCCGCCGCGCTGATCGACAGGTTCAAGCTGATGCCCGGCGTGGTCGCCGCCGGCTGGACCAGCGGCATTATCGAGATGGAGCGCACGATCCGATTCGCGGCCGCCGACTGGCGCGACGGCGACAGCCTCAACAGGGACAAGCTCGCAACGACGATTGCCGGCGTGCTGACGAAAACCCTGTCGGCGAAATCGTCGTCATCGGCCTGGAACGCCAATACCGGAGCGCTGAAATTGACCTTGAAGCGGCCGAGCCAGCTATTTCCCGCGCTCGACCTTACCGAAACGGTCGAGATCACCGCGCTGGTGGCGCCGGACAGGCCGGTAGGGTCGGAACGGCTGATTCTGTGGATCAGTAATCCCGTCATTTCGACCAAGGACGAAGCCGCGGGTCCAAAACTCAATCTGGCCGAGGAATCCTCCGGCGACGAGGAAGGCGACCAGAAGGACGACAACGGCTCGGTCGATGCGCTGGCCAGGGAATTCAAGGGCCAGCGCTGGGATACCGACAAGTCGGCCTGGAAATAGCCGGACCTTTGACCGGGATCCGCGCCGACATGGTGTTGCGCGGGAGCTTGAAATCTCAGTACGACATTGACCGGATTGAGGCCGGGTCAAAATTGCCGCCTCACAAGCGAATCCCCGCGGAATACCGGCCGCGGGGATTTGGTCGATCGTGCAAAGAATGGACTTACTTCAAGACCATTTCCGTGAACGGGTAGACATAAGCCTGCAGCATCACAAAGAGACCGACGAGACACGCCAGCGCGATCGAATGCTTGAACACAAAGCGCAGGATCGTGCCCTCGTGTCCATACCAGTTGGTCGCGGTTGAAGCGACGACGATCGACTGCGCGTCGATCATCTTGCCCATCACGCCGCCAGACGAGTTGGCGGCGCCCATCAGGATCGATGACAGGCCGAGTTGCTGCGAGGTGATTTTCTGCAGGTTGCCGAACAGAATATTCGACGCGGTATCCGATCCCGTCAGCGCCACGCCCAACCAGCCGAGCAGGGTGCCGAAGAAGGGATAAAGCACGCCCGTCGCCGCAAACGCCAGACCAAGCGTGGCGTCGACGCCCGACAATCGCGTCAGCGTGCCGATCGCCAGCATCGCCGAGATCGTGATCAGCGAAATCGCACACAGCCTGATGGTGCGGCCATATTCCGCAATCATCTTCACTGGCGAAAAGCCCGCCAGGCTGCCGGAGATGATCGCGGCGATCAGCATGCCCGTCCCGGTGAACGAGAGGTAGGTGAAGGCGAACACGGCGCCTTCCGGCGTCGGCTTCGCCGCCACCGGCGCGACCTTGTTGATCATGTTGTGCAGATCGGGGACCGGATAATTCCAGGTGAAGATCGAGTTGGCCCAGGTCTTGAAGGCCCCGTTGCCCCAGATCAGCATCACGACGCAGACGATGATCCATGGCAGCAACGCGGTCCAAAGCTCTGTCTGGGTGAGCGAGGTCTTGTCCATGGGCTTCGGCGCCGTCATCGTCGCAATCGATTCATCCTTGCCGCGCAGCGCCGGCGACAGCCAGAGCTGCCTCGGCTGCCAGACCCTGAGGAACAGGATCAGGCAGCCCATCGAGATCAGCGATGCGCCGATATCGACGATCCAGGGATTGACGTAGTTCGAGATCAGAAATTGCGGGCTCGCGAACGACACGCCGGTGACCAGAATGGCCGGCCAGATGTCCTTCATGCCTTTCCAGCCGGCGAACGCCCATACCACCCAGAACGGCACGATCAGCGAGAACAACGGCAACTGCCGCCCGACCATGGCGCCCAGGATATAAGGATCAAGACCGGTCACTGTCGCCAGCCCCTGGATTGGCGTGCCGAGCGCGCCATAGGCGACGGGGGCGGTGTTGGCGATCAGCGACAGACCGGAGGCTGCCAGCGGCGAGAAGCCGAGGCCGATCAGGACCGAGCCGGTGATCGCGACCGGCGTACCGAATCCCGAAGCGCCTTCGAAGAACGCGCCAAATGAAAATGCGATCAGAAGCAATTGCAGTCGGCGGTCCTCGGTGACGCCGCCGACCGCGCGCTTCAACAGTTCGAACTGGCCGGTTGCGACCGTGAGCTGGTAGAGAAAGATGACGTTGAGCACGATCCAGCCGATCGGGAAGAACCCGGAGACGATGCCGAGCAAGGAAGCGCGGATCGACATGCCCGGCGGCATGGTGAAAATGAAGATCGCAATCAGGTTGGTCAGGACCACAGCGACAATGGCGGCGATGTGCGCCTTGACCTTGCCGCTGGCGATCAGCACCAGCAAGGTGACGACCGGAATAGCCGCGGCCAGCGTCGACAGCGCCGTATTGTTGAGCGGATTATAGACTTGATTCCACATTGCAGTTTACTCCCATGCCGTTATGCGGCCTCGCCCTGACCGCGTGGCGGCGGTCAGGCGTGCCTTGGCGCGATCGCCGGAGTGTCGTTGCAATGCGCGAAATCGGCCGCGGATTGGCCCTGCCTGGACTGGCCTTGCCTGATCCGCTCACAACCTCGCGAACTGGGAAGGCCCCCCGCCCCTCGCCGTTATACCTATGCTAGGGTTGAGTCCGAGGCTTGGACAAGCGAACGCACCGCTTGGCAACTGCGACTTTAGTCTAAGCGCTCCAATTCCCCCATTTTTTCAGGTCTTTGGAGCCATTCTCATGGAGACGGCAATCTGTGAACAAGATCAATTCGACGATCGCGACCGTATGGCGGATCGCTGTGCCTTATTTCCGTTCCGAGGACAAACTGGCCGGCCGTACGTTGCTTGCCGCGGTGATTGCAATCGAACTTGCGCTGGTCGGAGACAGTGTATTGGTCAACCAGTGGCGCAATCGTTTCTACAACGCCTTGCAGGAGAAAGACTGGCACGGCTTTGTCCGCGAAACCATCGTCTTTTGTGTGTTGGCAGCCGTAGCCGTCGTGCTTTCGGTCTATCAGACCTATCTCAATCAATGGCTGCAGATCCGCTGGCGCCGCTGGATGACCACCAAATATCTGGGCGAGTGGCTGCACGATGCCAACCACTACCGCATGCAGCTTCAGGGTGATGCGGCTGATAACCCGGATCAACGTGTTACCGACGACGTAAAACTGTTTGTCGATGCAACGCTGAGCATCGGTGTCGGCCTGCTGAGCTCAATCGTAACGCTGGCGTCCTTTGTCGTTATCCTATGGGGGCTGTCTGCGGCAGCGCCATTGCATGCTTTTGGCGGCGAGTTCGACATCCCCGGCTACCTCGTGTGGGGTGCGCTGATCTACGCCATCTTCGGCACAATACTGACGCAGTGGATCGGATCACCGCTGGTCAACCTGGATTTTCGGCAACAGCGCTTCGAGGCCGATTTCCGCTTCAACCTGGTGCGGGTGCGGGAAAATTCCGAACAGATCGCGCTGTTGCACGGCGAAGGCGCCGAGCGCGAGCGGCTTTCCGAGCGCTTCGGCCGCGTCGTCCACAACTGGTATGAGATCATGAGCCGCACCAAGCGGCTGACGGCGTTCACCCAAAGTTACGCCCAGGCAGCCGTCATATTCCCAATGATTCTCGTTGCGCCGGCCTATTTCGCCAGCAAGATACTGCTCGGCGCCGTGATCCAGACTGCCGAAGCGTTTGGCAGCGTGCAACAGGCGCTGTCGTTTTTTGTTTCGGCCTATCGGGAGCTGGCGGAATGGCGGGCCGTCGTCGCCCGCCTCGATGGATTTGAAAGGTCAATCGCCAGCGCCTCGACGCTCGCGACCGCCGCCGATTCGATCGGCGTCGTGGCATCCGATGGCGGCGACGAGATCGACCTGCAAGAGCTCCTGGTGCGCCTGCCCAACGGCACGCCGCTGATCTCCGCCGACGGCTTCCGTATCCGCGCCAATGAGAGCACCCTGGTCACCGGCCCCTCCGGCGCCGGCAAGTCGACCCTGTTTCGCGCCATCGCCGGCATCTGGCCGTTCGGCAGCGGCTCGATCGCCATTCCTGCGAAAGCCAAGCTGATGATGCTGCCGCAGCGGCCGTATTTTCCGGTCGGTGCGCTGAAGGCTGCGATCGTCTACCCCGCGGAAGCGAGCGCGTTCGGTTCCGAAGATGTCAGGGACGTGCTGGTCGCGGTCGGCCTGGCGCAGCTCGCACCGCAGCTCGATGAGGATATGCACTGGAACCGGATGCTTTCGCTCGGCGAGCAACAGCGCCTTGGGCTTGCGCGCGCCTTGTTGCACGCGCCGCAATATCTGTTCCTCGACGAGGCGACCGCCTCGCTCGATGAAGCTTCCGAGGCCAGGCTTTACCGTCTCATCGAACAGCGGTTGCCGGCGACGACCATCGTTTCGATCGGTCATCGCTCGACACTTCTGGCCTTCCATCGGCGCCATGTCGAGCTTGCCCGCGACGGCGATCGCTTCGCGCTGCAGGACCCGGGCGCGAAGGTCGAGCCGTCGTAACCATTGCGCCCGCCGCCTGTGCCCACGGCACCTGCTCCGTCCGGCCCC
>NZ_JBEKXH010000452.1:0-5282 GCF_049512235.1 Bradyrhizobium sp. | reverse complement strand
TGCCCTGGCGCTCCGGCATCGAGGCCCCGGCGCTGCTCAAAAGCCTGCAGCATGTCGACGTGTTCGTGCCCGAATCCGGCGCCCGCGTCGCCGCCATCAAGATCAGCGACGGGCAGCCGGTCGACAAGGGCGCGCTGATGATCCAACTGGTCTCGCCCGACATCGACTACAAGATCGCCCATACCCGGGCCGACCTCGACATCCTCGAATGGGAGATGGGCTCCAGGGGGCTGGATCCCGAACTCCTGGCGCACAGCAAGGTGACCGAGCAGGAATACGAGGCTTCGCTGGCCGAGTATCGCGGCCTGCTCGACGAGAAGGCCCGCCTCGAAGTGACCGCGCCGATCGCCGGCAAGGTGGTCGATGTCGACGACGGTCTGGCACCGGGCATGTGGGTCAAGGCGAAGTCGCGCCTCGCCTCGGTGATCAATCCCGCTGCGATGACAGTCGAGGCCTACGTCGATGAGGCCGACCTCGAGCGCATCGCCGTCGGCGATGCGGCTGTGTTCTACGCGGAGGCCGACAGCCGCATCCAGGCCTCGCTGCGTGTCGTCGAGATCGCGCGCGCGAGTACGCGCGTCCTGTCCGATCCCGATCTCGCCTCGGTCTATGGCGGCCCGATCACGGTCAGACCCCAGAAAAAGAACGAGAGGGATGAGATGATCCCGGATCGCACCCTCTACCGGGTGACGCTGACACCATCGACGGAATGGCTGACGCCGACGCGCGTGCTGCGTGGCGAGGTAACGATGCGCGGCGAGCCGGTCAGCATCGCCGCGCGCACCTGGCGCGCGTTCTCCGCGATCGTGGTCCGAGAGGCCGGCCCCTGAGCGCGGATTCGGGCGTGCCCCGGTCCTGTGCCACGGCTACCGGTCGGGAATGCAATAATTCAGGGTAAAGCCGCTCGAGGTGCCGCCCCTCGGCGTGGTCGAACAGCAATCCCGTGTCTGCAGAATGATCGAAGCGTCATTGCAATTCGAAAACCCTGAACCTGTGACAACGCAGCTGCGGGCTTTGTCGCCCCCGCATTGGTGGGTTCCAGAAGCGGAATAGCCTCGCATCTGGGCGAGCTTGATCTCTTTCGCGAAGGCTGGCTTGAAGAACAGGATCGCCGCCGTGGCAAGAAGACACGAGATTACGCGTGCGTTGGGCCGGCGTGATCGAATGATGGAGATCTTCATGATTTCCTCGCACCGAAGCAACCGGCGGCAGCAATTTGGGCCACCAGGCGTTCCCCGCTTGGGGCAATGCTGGCGGCCCTGGCCGGGCCGACAAGGGGGCGCGGAGCCCGGCCTTTTCCCAGGCAAAACAATAATACGCGCTTCGCGCGCCTGCAGGCGCGGGCCAGTATCACAACCGAAGATTACCGTGCGCTGTAGCCGATTTGCAACATACTTCTCTGGGCATCCTGCTAAGATTCAACTTGGAAGAGCCGTCCTGGGGTGGCTGGGGAAATCGCAACGACAGTTTGGTGCACAAGCGGCGGCACAACGTTGCCCGACCGTTGATTCTCCAGTGTATTTCACTGAGAGGCGGCGTGGACAGTGGTGGCTCTTGATGGCGTGGACCGACAGACCTGATCGATTCGCCCTGTGGCCGGCGGCCTGGCTTGGGCTTGGCTTGCTCGCATTGGGCGGTTGCACGCTGGTTCCCCATCCGCTGACAGACGCCGATCGCCTGGCTGAGGCAGACGGCGACCGGGCCGAGATGTTCGGCAATGAGGAGCCGCTGCGCCATCCGCTCACTCTGCACGAGGCCTTCGCGCGGGCGCTGAAGTACAATCTCGATGGGCGGGTCAAGCTGATCGAGGAGGCGCTGTCCCAGGACGATCTCGATCTGAGCCGCTACGACCTGCTGCCCAAGGCCTATATCAACGCGGCCTATACCTCGCGCAACAATGTCAATGCCAGTTCGAGCCAGGCGGTCGCCACCGGCCAACAGTCTCTGGTGCCCTCGACCTCCACCGATCAGAATGACGGCGCGGCCGACCTGCTGCTGTCGTGGAACATCCTCGATTTCGGGGTGAGCTACTTTGGCGCCCGCCAGCAGTCCAATCGCGTCCTGATCGGTCAGGAAGAGCGGCGCAAGGTGATCCAGTCGTTGATACAGGATGTGCGCCGCGCATTCTGGCGCGCCGCCAGCGCCCAGCGCCTCAGCCGTCAAATCGCCGACTCGATCCACGACGCCGAGGCGGCGCTGCCGGACGCCCGCAAGGTGGAGACGGAAGGATTGCACTCGCCGGTCGATTCGTTGCGCTACCAGAAAGCGCTGCTCACGCTCATATACCAGCTCGAATCCGCCCAGGCGGTGCTCGCCGTCTCCAAGATCGAGTTGGCGCAGCTGATCAATCTCCCTCCGGGCCAGCCCTACAGTCTCGCCGTACCCCATGATCTGCGCCTCAGTTCGGTGCGGCTGCCGATCACGCGGATGGAGGAGACGGCGCTGCTGCTCAATCCGGACATCCGCGAGCTCAGCTATCAGAAGCGCATCAGCGTCGATGAAACCCACAAGGCATTGTTGCGACTGCTGCCGGGCATCACCTTCAGCTACGATCCGAGCTACGACAGCAACAGTTTCCTGGTCAATCACTATTGGGCGACGAGCGCGGTACGCCTCGGTGGCTATTTGTCCAACCTGCTGACTTTTCCGGTGACCTACCGGCGCGCGGGGAATGCCGAGCATCTCGCCGATCTCAAGCGCGAGGCCATGAGCATGGCCGTCCTTGCCAAGCTGCACATCGCCTATCAGCAATTTTTGGACGCCAGCAAGCTGTTCCGCCGGGCGCAGGAGGTGTCCGAGGTTGATGAGCGGCTCTACGAGCAGATCCGCAACCGCAATGCGACCGACATCGGCGGCGACCTCGAGCGAATTTCCGCGAAGGTGAGCGCGGAAGTATCGCAACTGCAGCGCTACCAGGCCTATGCGGAGACCCAGGCAGCGCTTGGGCGCCTCTATGCCGCCTTGGGCATTGATCCGCTGCCGGAGGACGTCGACACCCTGGATTTCCAGGGACTGGATCGAGCCCTCCGCCACGCCATGGCCGAGCGCAACCGGCTGACGCCTGCGGCGAATGCCGAAGCTGCCGGCTCTGCGGTTGCATCGCGCGCGGATGAACGGCCCGCAATAGCCGCCTCGGCGCCCGCCGGCGAGCAGGCGAAGCTCGGCGTTACCGAGGTCGCCGCCGCGATTGCCGTGGACAACAGTGGACCAAGATCACAGCCGAAACCGGACGCCTCCAACCCGCATTGACGCAAGTACTGGCCGCGGAGCATCTCATGCCGACGCCGCTGGGCTTTATGTTTTGCAACCTAGGCTTTTGCAACCAAGGAGGACGCGTGACGGCGACTCACTCTGCACTGCGTCTTGCTTGCGGTCGAAGGCCGCGAGCGTTGGTCATTGCTCTAGCAATGGCATTATGCGCCAGCGCCGCCGCGGCCCAGCAATCGCTGCCGGCCGCGCCTGCAGCAAATGGCGGGGCACCGGAAATTCGCGCCCAGCTCGCGCCGCTTCACTACACCACGCTGTCGAGCGAGATGGCCGGGCGCATCGACCAGATCACGACCCGTGTCGGCGATCACTTTCACAAAGGCGACGTGCTGATCCAGTTCGACTGCGCCGTGCCGCGCGCCCAGGTGGCGCACGTCCAGGCGGTCTCCACCCAGGCTGAAAAGACCTACGAGATCGACCGCCGCCTGGTCGCGCTGAAGTCGATGGGACAGCTTGAACTCGAGGTCGCCGCCGCGGAGGTGCAAAAGGACAAGGCTGATCTCGATGCCGCGGAGGCGACCGCGTCGAAGTGTACGATCGCGGCGCCATTTTCCGGCGTCACCGCCGAACAGAAGGCGCGCGAATTCCAATACACCACGCCGGGTCAGGCGCTGCTCGACGTGCTCGATGACCACGCGCTCGAAGTCGAGTTTATCGCGCCGTCGCGCTGGCTGAGCTGGCTGAAGCCAGGCTACACCTTTCAGGTCCGAATCGATGAGACCGAAAAGATCTATCCGGCGAGGGTTACCCGGCTCGGCGGTCGCGTCGATCCGGTCAGTCAATCGATCAAGGTGATCGGGGAAATCATCGGGGCTGCGCCCGACCTGATGGCAGGCATGAGCGGTCGCGCCACCATGACGCCACCGTGAGGATTTTGGTTCGCCGGGGGTATTCGATGTCTGCCTGACCGGCGTCGATCTGTTCGGGTTGCATCGTCTCATAGCGCCACGCTGGAGGGGCGTCGCCGGCATGCCGTTGTCATGGCGCAGGCTGATATTTCCGGACGTACCCTGATTGATGCCCAGTTCGTTCACGCGCAGACATCCGTCGATGATCGATCGCCGCTATTCCCTGTCGCTTTCCCAACATTTATTTTCATCAAATTGTCGCTATTCCTGCAAGGCGCAGCCAACGTATCCAGGATAAAATATAACAAAGTCCGGGCGGATATTTACGAGATGGTTGTATCAGCAAGAAACATGCACTGTTGCGATCACGCTGAGATTGCGGTGACGCCGGCAACCTCTCTGTTCGCAACGGTCACCGCAACGGAGGAAATATGACGGCGATCATCTACCATTTTGATCGTTCAGCCAAGACTGGCGCAAGTGATGAAACTGAAAGGCTTCTCGCGGCCTTGGGGCGATACACCACCGCCGAACTTCTCGAGTTGTTGTATATTGGAGAGGAGCCAGGCTTTTTTGAGTTGATGCGCGGGATTTTCGGGCTGTCCGACGAAACCCGATTGGTTCTCCAGGATTTCCTCAAATCCGCGCCCTCCCAGACGATAGCGGCTGAAATCGATCAGCAGGCAAGTGGCGTTCTCACGCTGCGGGTTTGCGAACAGGAAGATCCCATCGAGGCGAATGGCGATTAGCTTGGGCAATGCCTGTAGATATATGGTGATGGTAAATTGATGCTTGAAGCACGAATTCATGCGGTGTAGATATGTTAGGCGGGGAATGGAGCCGTGACGTCGGATGATTACCGCCAATCAACTCAGGGCCGCTCGCGCGCTCCTGAACATCGATCAGCGGCAAACGGCCGAGCTGGCGGATCTTTCCGTGCCGACGATCCAACGAATGGAAGCCAGTGACGGCGTCGTCCGCGGCAATGTTGATTCTCTGATGAAGCTGGTTGCCGCGCTCGAGAACGCAGGAATCGAACTCATCAACCCCGGCGTTGCCAGTCCGACCGGCGGCCGGGGCGTGCGGCTGAGAGAGAACATCGCAAAGCCAAAAGTGAAGCCGATCCGGCAGCCAAGATTGTCTTCCTCGCGGGCGCTGGAACGGGCG
>NZ_JBEKXH010000451.1:0-5288 GCF_049512235.1 Bradyrhizobium sp. | reverse complement strand
CCGGCGGCTATGTGATCCATGTCGCGCTTGGACTGGTCAGCGCGGTGCGGCCGGTGACCTTGAAGGCCGAGACCGACCGCGAATCGTTCCTGCTTCCGGCGGGCGGCCTGCGCATCGAAGGCCGCGTCGGCACGTCAAGGATTCCGCAGAACCAGATTTCGTTCGCGATCTACAAGGGCAGCCAGTTCGAAGTCGGCGAGCGCGCCTCGCTGGTGCCGAACGTCGCGGCCGGCGACGTCGCGCTGGTGCCGGAGGGGACCTACTACATCATCTCCAACTACGGCGACGCCAATTCCGTGGTGCGCTCGGATATCCGGGTCCAGGCCGGCAAGCTGACCGATGTGATCATCACCCATCGCGCGGCGGTCATCACCCTGAAGCTGGTCAGCGACAAGGGCGGCGAAGCGCTCGCGAACACGGCATGGTCGGTGATCACGCCGGGCGGCGACGTCATCAAGGAATCGATCGGCGCCTTCCCCCGCGTCGTGCTGTCGGAAGGCGAATATCGCGCCATCGCCAAGAACGAGGGCAAGGTGTTCGAGCGTCCCTTCAACGTCGTCAACGGCGTCGACGGCGAGGTCGAAGTCGTCGCCCATTAGGCCGCGGCCGCCGATCTAAAATCGCGTCACGATCTCGGACAGCGCCGGACGCGGGCGGTCTTCGCTTGGTTTTGAAGCTGTGCCGATATGGATGAGGCCGGCGAGCTTTTCGTCGGCGTTCAGGCCGAGTCCGTCCAGCACGTCGCGGTCGAACGCGAACCAGCCGGTCAGCCAGCACGCGCCATAGCCGAGCGCGGTCGCCGCAGTGACGATGTTCATCGCGCTGGCGCCGGCGGACAATTCCTGCTCCCAGGGCGGCACCTTGGGATGTGGTTTTGTCAGACTGACGACGCCGATCACCAGCGGCGCGTCGGTCAGCCGCCGCTTCTCGACATCGATCTCGGCCGGTGTGGCCTGCGGATTCTTTCGCGCGAACACCGCGGCGATGACTTCGCCGGCGCGAAGCCGGCCATCGCCTTCGAAAATGATAAAACGCCACGGCGTCAGCTTGCCGTGATCGGGCACCCGCGCGCCGACGGTCAGGATGGTTTCAAGCTCGGCCGCCGAGGGGCCGGGACCGCTCATCTCGCGCGGCTTTACGGAGCGGCGAGTTTTCAGGAGTTCGATGGCGTCGGGCAATGCGGCTTCCTTTGTCAGGGGTGATTGGGCCTCAAACCGCAGCCTTCGCCCGCTTGACGTCCGGCGGCGTCGCTTCATCGACCAGCGCGGCGATCGCTTCATCGGTCGGCATCACGTTTTGCCCGTCGCTGCCGAGCCGGCGGATCGAGACCGAATGGCTCTCGGCTTCCTTCTTGCCGACAACGAGCAGCGCCGGGATTTTCGCCAGCGAATGCTCGCGGACCTTGTAGTTGATCTTTTCGTTGCGCAGGTCGATCTCGACGCGCAGGCCGGCGCGCCGCGCGGCTGATGCGACGACCTTCGCATATTCGTCGCCTTCCGAGGTGATGGTGGTGACCACCGCCTGCACCGGCGCCAGCCAGAGCGGGAAATTGCCGGCAAAATGTTCGATCAGGATACCGATAAAGCGTTCCATCGAGCCGCAGATCGCGCGATGCACCATGACCGGTACTTTCTTGGAGCCGTCGGCATCGATGTAGAACGCGCCGAATCGCTCCGGCAGGTTGAAGTCGACCTGGGTGGTGCCGCACTGCCAGTCGCGGCCGATGGCGTCGCGCAGCACGTACTCGAATTTGGGGCCGTAGAAGGCGCCTTCGCCGGGATTGATCGCGGTCTTGATGCGGTGGTTATGGCCCTGCGCCTCGATCTGCGACAGCACCGTCGCCATCACCCGCTCGGCGTGGTCCCACATCTCGTCGGTGCCGACGCGCTTTTCCGGGCGGGTCGACAGTTTGACCGTGAGTTCGCCGTCGAAGCCGAAATCGGCATAGGTCGAGAGAATGAGATCGTTGATCTTCAGGCACTCGTCCGCAAGCTGTTGTTCGGTGCAGAACACATGGGCGTCGTCCTGGGTAAAACCGCGCACCCGCATCAGGCCGTGCATCGCGCCCGACGGCTCATAGCGGTGCACCATGCCGAATTCGGCCAGCCGCAACGGCAGGTCGCGGTAGCTCTTCAGGCCGTGCTTGAAAATCTGCACGTGGCCCGGACAGTTCATCGGCTTCAACACAAACCAGCGCTTGTCCTCGGCCTCCTCGCCGGCGGATTGCGCGGCGAACATGTTTTCACGGTACCATTGCCAATGGCCGGAGGTTTCCCACAGCGCCTTGTCGAGAATCTGCGGCGCGTTGACCTCGCTGTAATCACCAGCAAGGCGGCGGCGCATATAGGCGATCAACGCCTGGAAGATGCTCCAGCCCTTGGCGTGCCAGAACACCACGCCGGGACCTTCCTCCTGGAAATGGAACAGGTCGAGCTCGCGCCCCAATTTGCGATGGTCGCGCTTTTCGGCTTCCTCGATCTGCTTGAGATAGGCGTCGAGCTCTTCCTGTCTGGCGAAAGCCGTGCCGTAGATCCGCGTCAGCATCGGTTTGTTGCTGTCGCCGCGCCAATAGGCGCCGGCCACCTTCATCAGCCTGAAGGCGCCTCCGACCTTGCCGGTCGAGGTCATGTGCGGGCCGCGGCACAGATCGAACCAGTCGCCCTGCTTGTAGATCTTGATGGTCTGGTTGGCCGGGATCGCATCGACCAGCTCGACCTTGAACATCTCGCCATTGTCGCGAAAAATCTGCTTTGTGTGCTCGCGCGTCCAGATCTCTTTTGTAAATGGTTTGTCGCGGGCGATGATCTCGCGCATCTTCTTTTCGATTGCCGCAAAATCCTCCGGCGTGAACGGCTCGTTGCGGAAGAAGTCGTAATAGAAGCCGTTCTCGATCACCGGACCGATCGTGACCTGTGTGCCCGGCCATAAATTCTGCACCGCTTCGGCCAGCACGTGGGCGGCGTCGTGCCGGATCAGCACCAGCGCGCGCGGATCGTCGCGGGAAATGAATTCGATTTTTGCATCATGCGTGATGGCGTCCGCGAGGTCACAGAGCTCGCCATCGAGCGCCATTGCCACCGTGCGCTTGGCGAGCGATGGCGAAATGCCCTTGGCGATATCGAGGCCGGTGGTGTTTTTCGGGAATTCGCGCCGGGCGCCGTCGGGAAAAATGAGGGCGATCTTTGGCACTTCGACCGATTTCAGGTTGCTGAGGCTGTACTGGAATCCCGGGGCGGGCTTGTTCTGGTCGGGCATGGCGGTCTCCTGTGGCTCACTCCTGCGAACGAGCGCAGGTAAGCGGGAACGAGCGCGGCTTTTAGCGCAAGCAGGGCAGAAAGGGAACTCGGGGTTCTGGTTAGGCGGCGAATAGGGATTTTTCAGACGGAACCGCTGCCTCGACGGCCTTACGCCATGGTGCGCTGATTCGCAGGTCCGAATCACGCCCCGCCGCGCCCCTGCCGCGGTTACCCGCGCCGCTTTGAAAGTGTTGCAGCTGCCGCGCCGTCATGCAAGCATCGCTCCGCGTATTTTGGCCCACCTGATTGCAAGCCCGAGTTCCGCCGCGTGCCATGACCTTACGTGCCGTTCTCCTCGTAACCTTGGCGCTGATCTGCGGATCGGCGGCGGCGACTCCGACCACACGGTCCGCGCCCGGCGCGACGGCTGCGCCGCCGATGGTGTTCTATGTCGCCAAAGGCGGCCTCGACGCTTGCGGCCGCGGCTGCGACAGCTGGATCGCGGTCGAAGGCCAGATCGATGCGGGCGCGGCAGATCGCTTCAGGAAATTTCTGCAGCGAATCAAGGGCCGCAACCTGCCGATGTATTTTGCCTCGCCGGGCGGAAATCTGGATCAGGCACTGGCGATGGGCGCCATGCTTCGCGAACGACCGGCGGTCGCGAGGGTAGCGCGAACGGTGGTGCAGGAGTGCGGCTTCGAAGCCCAGGACAGCGAGATCTGCCTCAAGCTCAAGCAGTCCGGCCGCGAGCTGCATGGCGATCTGTGGACACGCAGTGCCATGTGCAACTCCGCCTGCCCGTACCTCATTCTGGGAGCGGCCACCCGCGAGATCGCGCCCGACGCGCTGCTCGGGGTTCATTCTCCAAAGGTGGTTCTGAACTACCGAGGTCAAACGCCGACCCCGCAGATGCGCGCGGCGGCGACCGAACGCGGTCTCGATCGCGCCAATCACATGCTCTCAAACTATATCCTCAAAATGGGTGTTGCGGGCGGATTGCTCGATCTGGCGAAGACCGTCAAATTCGAAAGCTTGCACATCCTGACCCGCGAGGAGATGGTCCGGTTCGGCATCGATCGGCGCGAATTCGTCGAGACGCCGTGGACCTTTGAGAATGACGTCCGGAGCATGGTGCACAAGTCGGCCATGGCAAAGAGCGATACCGGAATTTCCTATCGTGCCTTGCAGTGGCGATTGCTTTGTTTGAACTCGGGCCAGTTCGAGCTGGATTTTCAGCGCCAGACGACGGCGGTACCAGCCTTTGGCGCGGTTTCGATCTCCGGCGGCGGACCAAAACCGCTGTATCTGACCCATTTTCCGGTCAAGCCGTCCGGGGTCGAGCTCTGGGGCTTGCGCATGACCAAGGCCTCGGTCCAGTCGCTTGCCGAGCTGCCGCAGATCGCTTCGACCGAAACCGACGTTGTGGCGGACGGACGTCGTGTGGCGCGTTCTGAACAATTCTCCACCGAGGGATTGGCGAGCGCGCTGGCCCGGCTGCTGGCGACCTGTCCGCCACAACAGGATATGACGTGGTTGCAGACGAAAAAGCCGCAAGACGGCGATGCAAACTAGGCTGCTCAGCCTTTCATTCCTGCATTTGTGACGGGTAGAATCGAAAGTGGATTGACATGAGAAAACTATTTGCGCTGGTCCTGGTCCTCGATGCGACCGCAGCCTTCGCTCAGGGTAGCCCGCCAACCGTCGGCGGCAAGCCGCTGGTCCAGGTCAGGTCGCACACCGCGCCCGCAAAACCCCAATCGATTGCCGCGAGGCTGCAAGGTTGCCTGGAAATCGACGACGGAACCAAAGGCCGCCTGGACTGCTATGATGCCATCTTCCCGGCGCAACCGAAGCCAAAGGCGCCGGCTGCGAAGGCTGTAGCGGATTGCCGCTTCACCAAGGAAGAAGACGAGCGGCTGACATGCTTTAACGGATTCGCCGAGCGCATACCCAGGCTTCCGCAATAGTCGGGGTCGCCGGCTTTCGCTCCGCGGGATCGATCAGCGCCAGCGTGGGGAGATCGGCGTAAAGCGACGGCGCGCAGGCAGGGGA
>NZ_JBEKXH010000450.1:0-5312 GCF_049512235.1 Bradyrhizobium sp. | reverse complement strand
AGCCCCGACGGGGCGCGCATCGTCACCGCATCGGCTGATCGAACCGCGCGGGTGTGGGATCCCGCGAGCGGGGAAATGCTGCGCGAGCTCAAGGGCCACGGCAGCGACGTCACGAGCGCGGCGTTCAGCCCCGACGGGGCGCGCATCGTTACCGCATCGCGTGATGGAACAGCGCGGGTGTGGGATGTGAGCTGGGAGACGAATGTGCGCCGTGAGGACCTGGTCCGGCGCGTTTGTACCGAAAAGCTCGTCGGTGGCAGAGCGTTCACGACAGAGGACGCGGCGGACCCTATCCTCGCCGCCCCAGCCGGCAAGGACCCCTGCGAGCGCACCGGCCCTTTCGCCGCGACCTACTGGGCCGATCTCGGGCGCAACATCTGGCGCCGGCTCAGCGCCGAACTGGCGCCGCTCTTTCGGCACGGCACGCAATAGCTCGTAGGTTGGGTTGAGCTCTTCGCGAAACCCAAAATCTTCGCTGGGACCATGAGTGATGGGTATCGCTTGCGCTCCACGCCGAGTAGGTGAGGATGTTTCCATCCTCACCCCTCACAGACCCGGACGTGCAGAATTCCCGCATCCGGTTCTTCACGAAAGAGCTTCGCTGACGGAGGTATATCGGTGGACGATTCGGGGCTGGGGGAGTGGATGGCGTTTCAGAAACGCGTTGAAGCGATCCCAGGGGAGCGGCTTCGCGCGCGTCCGACGTTCCAACCACTTGCGCCAGATCCTGGTGACCTGCTGCCGGTACCTGCCCAGCTGCCAGATATTCCCCGTGATGCCGTAGTAGGCATAATGACCGACAAGCTTCGCAGACAGCCGGGCGTGCTGCCATCGAATGGGCCGATGCCGGTTGCTCCGGCACCATTCCTTCGCGGCAACCAAGGCGCGAGCAAGCCGGCTCTTGGCCGTTCGCTGGCGCACCACATTGCGGCCCTTCCGGGATTTTGCCCACACGTGGGTGAACCCGAGAAAGTCGAACGGTGGTTCCTTGCAGTCTGGATGCGTACCGCCCTGCCGCACCGGGCGGAAGTCGATAAAACGGGTCTTGTCGGGATGCAGCGTGAGCCCATACCGTCCAAGTCGCTTGTCGAGAACTTCCAGTACCCGCTTGGCATCGAGGTGGTTCTTGAAGGTCATCACAAAGTCATCGGCGAACCGAACCAGGGTGCACTGTCCCGCCATGCAGGGCTTCACCTCGTTCTCGAACCACTGGTCCAGCACATGGTGCAGGTAGATGTTCGAGAGTATCGGTGAGATCACCCCACCTTGCGGGGTTCCTTCCGACGTCAGGCGCAGGAGGCCGTCTTCCAGGACTCCCGCTTTCAACCATTTGTCGATCATCCTTCGGATCACGCCATCCGTCACTCGCTGGTCGAGAATCTCCCGCAGCTGGCAGTGTGGGATGGAATCGAAGTACTTGCGTAAATCGACATCCAGCACCCAGTGCTGCTCTTGCCACGTGATGACGCCGCCCAATTTGCGCAGCGCCTGATGGGCCGAGCGCCCTGGCCGGAAGCCATACGAACAGGGTAGAAAATCCTGCTCATAGACGGCCTCCAAAACCATGGTCACCGCCCGCTGTGCCACTTTGTCCTCGAAGGTCGGGATACCAAGCGGCCGTTGCGACCCATCCGCCTTGGGAATGTAGGTCCGGCGGACCGGCGGCGCCTTGTAGCGGCCGGACTTGATGCGTTCGAGGAGGTCCAACAGATTGGCCTCCAGGTTCGCCTCATAATCCTTAGCTGTTGCTCCGTCGATGCCAGGCGCTCCATCCTTGCGGGTAAGCTCATAGGCTTCGTGCATCCATTCCATATCGATGACGTGGTGCAACGAGAACAGCACCTCGCCCGGCTTGGTTCTCGCCAGTTCGGCTATCCATTGTCGTTTCGTGGACAGGTTTGTGGGGTCCATGCCCCCTCCCGTGTTGCCCGCCAATGGTTCTCTTCCGCGACGCCTCCCTCCCCTCCTTCGGGTCCCGGCGATGCCCGGTTCCCCGCTCTCAACGGTTATATGAAGGCGCTACGACTTCCCACTCGCGCATCGGCGGTCGCTTATGGATTCGCTTCACGCCGCCCATGCGGTCCTCCTGCTTTCGTGTTCGCTACAGCGCTCCCGTGAGAATAGGAGGTCTCTCACGGGCCAGGGTCTTTGGTGATGCCGGCCAACCCTTGTTCCGGCGGTTACGCGTGGACGCGAATGGGATCTCTCAGGTCTTCAGACGATCCTTCCTGTGCCTCTGCTCCGCTCCAGGACCCCGGTCGAACCAACGTGCCCTCGCCAATCTCGGTCACGCTGATGTTGCCCCCGCTGGATGGACGGCGAAGGCTTCGACAATGCGATTTCGGGGCTAATACGCAGCTTTGGCACCCGCTGCCATACGCTTCACGCGTGGCGTTGCCGCACACGTGCAAGGCTCGCTTGCGACTGGCTGGCTGGCCTTGGTCGCGTGGGAATCGAACCCACTGGATCGCTTCGAGAGGTTTCAGCTCGTATTCACAATCGTCCTCCTCTCCTGCTCTCCTGACGCAACCACCCTACGACATCGAATCAATATGATTCGCATCTGAGAAACGCTCGACTAGTACGGTGTTTTCGAAGTTCTGATCATATCGACGCTTGCGAAGCTGCGCTCCCTCTCCCGCTCTTCGGCCGCAAGCGGGGCGAGGGGGCTCACCGCCGCTGCCGCGCGATTGTGATCAGGACTTGGGAAACGCTGGTATAGCGTTACAAAACCGCATGCGGCACGGCATCAAAACGGTTGACCACGATGTCGCGTTTGGTCGCATCGACGCGCACCGTCATGTCGAAGCGGCCGTCGTGCAGCTCTTTGGCGAGCACTTCCGAATTGCGATGCAGCCAGCTGATCCCGGCGCCGTCGGCGGCGTCGATCGAGAGGTCGAGCGTCGCGCGCGTCGCCGCCAGTCGATCCTCGATCGCAGCGAGTAGTGCCTCGATCCCCTCGCCCGTTTCGGCGGAAACCAGGAAGCACGGGCGCTCCGGCGGACGACGAGCGGCGATATTTTTCAGGTTTTCGCGGCTGTCGGGGTCGAAGCGGTCGATCTTGTTCCAGACCTCGAGAATGCGGCTGCCGGCATCCGGGTCGATACCGAGCTGGCGCAGCACGGTATCGACGTCGCGCTGCTGTGCCTCGGTGTCCTCATGGGAGATGTCGCGGACGTGGAGGATGACGTCGGCTTCCAGCACTTCCTCCAGCGTGGCGCGAAACGCCGCCACCAGTTGCGTCGGCAGGTTGGAGATGAATCCGACAGTGTCCGACAGCATCGCCTTGCCGCCATGCGGCAGGCTGAGCGCCCGCAAGGTCGGATCCAGCGTCGCAAACAGCATGTCGGCCGCCTGGACGTCGGCGCGGGTCAGGCGATTGAACAGCGTCGATTTTCCGGCATTGGTATAGCCGACCAGGGCTGCGACGCGATAGGGCACCCGCTGCCGGCCGGCGCGGTGCAGCCGCCGCGTCGCCTGCACCTTCTTGATTTCGTTCTCCAGCCGCGCAATGCGGTCGCCGATCAGGCGGCGGTCGGCCTCGATCTGGGTTTCGCCGGGGCCGCCCATGAAGCCGAAGCCGCCGCGCTGGCGCTCCAGATGGGTCCATGATCGCACCAGGCGCGAGCGCTGATAGTTCAGATGCGCGAGTTCGACCTGGAGCGCGCCTTCCCTGGTCTTGGCGCGGCGGCCGAAGATCTCGAGGATCAGCCCGGTGCGGTCGAGCACCTTGGTGTTCCAGGCCTTCTCGAGGTTGCGCTGCTGGATCGGCGACAGCGCGCAATCCATCACCACCAGTTCGATATCATGCCCGGTGATGAGCCCGACGATCTCCTCGACCTTGCCCTTGCCGAGATAGGTGGCGGGGCGGATCTGGCTGACCGGCGCGATCAGCGCCTCCGCGATCGAAAGCTCGATGGCGCGCGCCAGACCCACGGCCTCCTCAAGCCGCGCCTCGGAATTGCGTATGGCATGAACATCCGTTTGCGCCTCGGGATCGCCGCGGCGCACGCGCAGATACGGGCCGATGACGATCACCCGCCCGGTTGCTCTACCCCCAGCCGACCGCGGACGGTCAGCACCCCCTTCAAGATGGCGGGGTTCCAATCAGATCACTCTCAAGCCGGAGCATCCTCGCCGCCTTCGAACAACTGGATCGGAGCGCCGGGCATGATGGTCGAGATCGCGTGCTTGTAGACAAGCTGCGAATGACCGTCGCGCCGCAGCAGCAGGCAGAAATTGTCGAACCAGGTGACAATCCCCTGCAGCTTCACTCCATTGACCAGAAAGATCGTCAGTGGCGTTTTTGTTTTTCGAACGTGATTAAGGAAGGTGTCTTGTAGATTTTGTGCGCGGTCTGCCGCCATTGTTTTTGTCCCGCAGTCTTGTTTGCTTCTTTTTATTGAACCGATCGCGACTCTCTATCGGAGTCGTCCCCCGGTTGCCGGCTTCCCTGAGATCCCCCTCCGGGGAGCGCGGCGGTACGATTAGAGGGCAGGCTTGGTTTTTAGGCAAGCCAGTTCGCGCATCAGCCGTGCCGAACGGAGGCCTCATTCTCCGTAAAAAGCCGGAAATGAGGTCAAATTTCCCGATATGAACGGAAAAATCGGCAAATCGGCGTTCAGCCGACCCCCAGGGCCTTCAGCTTGCGATGCAGCGCCGAGCGTTCCATGCCTACGAATTCCGCTGTGCGAGAGATGTTTCCCGAAAAACGGCTGATCTGGGCGATCAGGTAGTCGCGCTCGAAGACTTCCCGCGCCTCGCGGAGCGGCAGGCCCATAATATGCTCGCCATTGTTGCTGGTCGGCATCGCCGGCACCATCGAGCCCACGTCCTGCGGCAGCATATCGGCGGTGATGATGACTTCCGGACCCCCGCCCGCCAGGATCATCACCCGTTCGACATTGTTGCGAAGCTGCCGGACATTTCCCGGCCAGATGTGCGACTGCAGCACCGCCATGGCATCCTGGCCGATCTGGCGTTTCGGCAACCCGGTCGCGATCGATATCTGGTCCATGAAATAGTCGATCAGTTCCGGAATATCCTCGCGGCGCTCCGACAGCGGCGGGACGCGGATCGGCACCACCGACAACCGGTGATACAGGTCCTCGCGGAACCGGCCTTCGGCGATTTCCTCTTCCAGATTGCGGGCTGTCGAGGAAATGATGCGAACGTCGACGCTGACCTTGGCGGTGCCCCCTGCCCGCTGGAACGTCTGATCGACCAGCACCCGCAGGATTTTATTCTGGGTTTCGCGCGGCAGGTCGCCGATTTCATCGATAAACAGGGTTCCGCCATGGGCCTCTTCCAGT
>NZ_JBEKXH010000449.1:0-5346 GCF_049512235.1 Bradyrhizobium sp. | reverse complement strand
AGTCTTCTCCGTCATCGCTCCCGCTGCCCACCTCGTTTTCTGTTTGACCGTCCGGTTATTCCGTCGGATTTTGTTCGTCGAACCCGTGCATGCGCAGCGCCCATTGCAGGCCGACCACGGCGCCCTTCACCGGCTGCAGCAAGGCAAGGGATGCGATCAGGGTAAGCGGCAGATAGATCGCGAGCTGCAGCGCCACCGGCGGCGAATAATTGGTCTCGATCAATAGCGCCAGGGGCACCACGATGTGGCCGACGATGATGATGACGAGATAGGCCGGAAGATCGTCGGCGCGGTGCGGCGTGAAATCCTGTCCGCAAGCGGAGCAGTGATCGTCGACCTTCAGGAAGGCCCGAAACAGCTTGCCCTCGCCGCAGCGCGGGCAGCGGCCGCGCCAGCCGCGTTTCAGCGCGGTCCATACGTTGCGCTTGTCCGCAGGCGACGATTCCGGGGCCCAGACCATTTTCGCGTGCGCGCTCATGCTTATTTATCCTTCTTGGATTTGCCAGGCTTAGGCTTGGCCGGCTTGCGCTCTTGCTGGCGCGGGCTGCGTCCCGGGGGCGTCCTGGCCGGCGCCCTCGACCCATCGCCCGCGCGGTCGCGTTTGCGCCCTCGCGTGGGAATACTGCCCTCCGACAACAGCTCGAACCGCAGCGCACCCGCGACAGGGGCTGCTTCTACCAGACGAACGTCGACCACGTCACCCAGCCGGTGCATGGCACCGCTGCGCGTGCCGATCAGCGCATGGCGGGTTTCGTCGTAGTTGAAATATTCAGTGCCCAGCGTGCGGATCGGGATCAGGCCGTCGGCGCCGGTATCGCTGAGCTTGACGAACAGCCCGGCACGAGTGACGCCGGAGATGCGGCCCTGAAAGGTCGCGCCGATGCGGTCGGCGAGGAAATGCGCGATCAGGCGATCGGCGGTTTCGCGCTCGGCCTTCATGGCGCGCCGCTCGGTGAGCGAAATCTGCGCCGCAACCTCGGTCAGGGTTTCCACCGTTTCGGTTTCCGGCAGCGCGCCTTCGCCGAGCCCGAGGCCGCGGATCAAGGCGCGGTGGACGATAAGATCGGCATAGCGGCGGATCGGCGAGGTGAAATGCGCGTAGCGTCGGAGGTTGAGACCGAAATGGCCATAATTCTCGGCGGCGTATTCGGCCTGGGCCTGCGAGCGCAGCACGACTTCATTGACCAGCGGTTCGGCGTCGTGGCCTTTGACCTGCGCCAGCACGCGATTGAACGTCGCAGGCCGCAACGCGCCGCTCTTGGCAAATGGCAGATCGAGCGTCTTGAGGAATTCCTGCAAGTTGTGAACCTTCTCAAGGGTCGGTTCATCGTGCACCCGATAAATCAGCGGCAGCGACTTCTTTTCAAGCATCTCGGCCGCGGCGACGTTGGCCAGGATCATGAATTCTTCGATCAAGCGATGCGCATCCAGCCGGTCCGGCACGATGACGCGATCGACCGTGCCGTCTGACTTCAACAGGATCTTGCGTTCGGGGATATCCAGATCGAGCGGATCGCGTTCGTCGCGCGCGCGTTTCACGACCGCGTAGGCGTCATAGAGCGGTTTCAGGACGGAAGCGAGCAGGGGACCGGTCAAATCGTCGGGTCGTCCGTCGATGGCCGCCTGCGCCTGCGCGTAATTCAGTTTGGCGGCCGAGCGCATCAGGACGCGATGAAAGCTGTGCGAGCGCTTGCGGCCGTCATTGCCGATCACCATCCGCACCGCGAGCGCGCCGCGCAGCTCGCCCGGCACCAGCGAGCACAGATCGTTGGAGATCCGTTCGGGCAGCATCGGCACCACGCGATCCGGGAAATACACCGAATTGCCGCGCGTCAGCGCGTCGCGATCGAGCCCCGATCCCGGCCGCACATAGAACGCAACATCGGCGATCGCGACATGGACGATATAACCGCCCTTGCTGTTCGGATCGGGGTCGGCTTGCGCATGAACCGCGTCGTCATGGTCCTTGGCGTCGGGTGGATCAATCGTCACCAATGCCAGTTCGCGCCAGTCCTCGCGTCCCCTGAGCGTTGCGGGTTTGGCGGCTTCGGCTTCGCCCAACGCCGCCGGCGAGAACACCTGCGGAATTTCGTGGGCATGGATCGCGATCAGGCTGACCGCCTTCTCCGTTGCCAGCGAGCCCAATCGCTCCCTTATCCTGCCGGAGGCAAGCCCAAAGCCGCGCGAGCGCAGAAGCTCGACGCTGACGAGATCGCCATCTTCGGCGCCGCCAACGTCGGCCTTGGCGATATTCAGCTCGCGGCCGGCCTGCTTCTTGTCGACCGGAACCAGCCTTCCGCCGCCGTCGGGGGTTTTGCGGAAAATGCCGAGCACGCGGCTTTTGCCGTGATCGACCACCTTGATGACGCGGCCGCGATAGGCGCCGGCTTCGCTGTCATCGAGTTTTTCGATGCGCAGCAGCGCGCGGTCGCCAACGCCTGCCGCGGTGCCCGGCTGCGGCCGCTTGGGAACATGAATGCGGATTTTAGGGGCTTCGCCGCTCTCTACCTCATCCCATTCGGCCGGCATTGCGATCAGCTCTCCGTCGGCGTCGCGCCCTGAGATGTCGGCCATCACGGTCGCCGGCAAACTTGCCGGTTCGCTGATCTTCTTGCCACGCTTCTGGATCGTGCCCTGGTCGGCGAGTTCGCGCAGGATGCGCTTCAGCTCGACCCGGTCGGCGTTCTTGAGGCCGAATTCGCGCGCGATCTCACGGGTTCCGACTATTCCCGGCTGGGCGCGGACAAAGGCGACGATAGCCTCCCGGGCCGGAAAGCCGCGGTCGCGCGCTTTCGCCACCTTAGCCGCGGGCCTTGCCGGCGCTTTTCTTCGCAGGCGTTTTGGCGGCCGGCGCTGCCTTCGCGGGGGAGGTCTTGGCCGCCGGCGTTACCGGCGCGCGCGCCTTGCTGGCGGAATCCGATTTCGGCTTTGACGCGGATTTTTTTGCCATCGGCTTATTGATGGGCTTGGCGGCCTTGGCGTCCGTTTTCGCTTTGACCGGCTTTACGGCCTTGGCTTTCCTGGCGCCAGCTTTGGGCTTGCCGCCACCCTTCGCGACGCGCTCGTCGATCAACGCAATGGCTTCGGAAAGCGTGATGCTGTCCTGGCTCTTGTCGCTCGGGATCGTGGCGTTGACGCCCCCGGCCGTCACATAAACGCCGTAGCGTCCGCTCTTGACCGCGACGCCGCCAAGGGTCGGATGATCGCCCAGCGGCCTGCCGGGATCGGCACCGAAACGGCGGCCACTCGGCCCCTTGGCGATTTTCTCGGCGATCAGCGTCACCGCGCGATTGAGGCCGATATCGAACACCTCGTCGCCGGCCTCCAGGCTGGCATATGTTTTCTCATGGCGCACGAACGGGCCGAATCGGCCAAGCCCCGCGGTGATCGGCTCGCCGGTCTCCGGATGCTTGCCGATTTCCCGCGGCAGCGACAATAGTTTCAAGGCCAGATCGAGTTCGATGTCGCCGGGCGAGATGTTCTTCGGAATCCCCGCGCGCCTCGGCTTGCCGCCTTCGGCGTAATCCTTCTGCTCGCCGAGCTGGATATAAGGCCCAAAACGTCCGGCCTTGACCACGACATCAAGATCGGACTCCGGATCCTTGCCGAGGATGCGGTCGGCGCTGGCTTCGCTGTCCGCGGCCAGCGGACGGGTGAAGCGGCACTCCGGATAGTTCGAGCAGCCGACGAACGCGCCGAATTTGCCGGCCTTGAGGTTGAGCCTTCCATTGCCGCAGCTCGGGCACTGCCTGACATCGCCGCCATCTTCGCGCGGCGGATAGATGTGCGGCCCGAGCATGTCGTCGAGCGTATCCAGTACCTGGGTGACGCGGAGATCCTTGATATCGTTGACGGCACCGATGAAATCGACCCAGAAGTCTTTCAGCACCTGCTGCCAGGAAATCTCGTTGTTGGAGATGCGGTCCAGTTGCTCTTCCAGGTCGGCGGTGAAATCATATTCGACGTAGCGGGCGAAGAAGTTTTCCAGGAAGGCGACCACGACGCGGCCCTTGTCCTCGCCGTGCAGCCGCTTCTTCTCGAGCTTGACGTAGCCGCGGTCCTTCAGCACCTGCAGGATCGAGGCATAGGTCGAGGGTCGGCCGATGCCGAGTTCTTCCATGCGTTTGACCAGCGAAGCCTCGGAGAAACGCGGCGGCGGTTCGGTGAAATGCTGGGTGACGGCGAGTTCCTTGCGCTTCAGCGCTTCGCCTTCGCTCATCGCGGGGAGGCGGCTGTCCTCGTCGTCGCCATCATCGTCGCGGCCTTCCTGGTAGACTGCGAGGAAGCCGTCGAATTTGATCACCTGGCCGGTCGCGCGCAGGTCCAGCAGCCTCGCGCCCGCCTTGGCCGCGATGTCGACGGTGGTGCGTTCCAGTTCGGCTGACTCCATCTGGCTGGCGATGGTGCGAATCCAGATCAGTTCATAGAGCCTGGCCTGATCGCTATCGAGGCGGTGGTGCAAGGCGGCCGGGCGGCGCGACAGATCGGTGGGGCGAATGGCTTCGTGAGCTTCCTGGGCGTTCTTGGCCTTGGTCTGGTACTGGCGCGGGGCTTCGGGCACATAGGCGTTGCCGTAATCCTCTGATATCACCTTGCGCGCCTGGGTGATCGCCGAATTGTCGATCTGCACACCGTCGGTTCGCATATAGGTGATCAGACCGGTGGTCTCGCCGCCGATGTCGATGCCTTCATAGAGCCGCTGCGCGATCCGCATGGTATGTGCCGGCGCAAAGCCCAGTTTGCGGCTGGCCTCCTGTTGCAGCGTCGAAGTCGTGAACGGCGCCTGCGGATTACGGCGCGCCGGTTTTGCCTCAACCGTGGAAACCGTGAAATGGGCTGATTCAATGGCCTTCTTGAAATCCTCGGCTTCTGCGCCGGTGCCGATATCGAGCCGTTGAATCTTCTTGCCGTCGGCACCGACCAGTCGCGCCTCGAACGCTTCCCCGCGCGGCGTCGTCAAGGTCGCGACCAGCGACCAGTATTCCCTCGGCACGAACTTCTCGATCTCGAGCTCGCGGTCGCATACGAGTCGCAGCGCCACCGATTGCACCCGGCCCGCGGACCGCGCCCCCGGCAATTTGCGCCACAACACCGGCGAAAGCGTAAAACCGACCAGATAGTCCAGCGCCCGGCGCGCCATATAGGCGTCGACCAGTGCGCCATCGATCTGGCGCGGATGCTTCATGGCCTCCGAAACCGCCTGTTTGGTGATGGCGTTGAAGACCACGCGTTCGATCTTCTGGTCCTTGATCGCGCGCTTCTCTTTCAGCACCTCCAGCACGTGCCAGGAGATCGCCTCACCCTCGCGGTCGGGGTCGGTTGCGAGAATCAGCCGGTCGGCGCCCT
>NZ_JBEKXH010000448.1:0-5349 GCF_049512235.1 Bradyrhizobium sp. | reverse complement strand
AACGTCGCCATGGCCGTTGACAGCCGCGGTTCCCCCACGCGAAATCGTCAATAAGTTGATATATAGCTTCACCTGAATGATCCCGGACCATCCTCATCACCCCAACCGATTCGCTGCGCGCATGACCGCTGGCTTGCTGCCGGCGCTGGCGCTTGCCGTGGCGTGCCTGTGGAACAGTTCGGCTGCGGCGGACTTTCGTCTGTGCAACAACACCTCGAGCCGGGTGGGCATTGCGCTCGGCTACAAGGATGCCGAGGGCTGGACCACCGAAGGCTGGTGGAACGTGTCCTCGCGGAGTTGTGAAACCCTGCTGCGCGGTACGCTGGTCGCGCGCTTCTATTATATCTATGCCCTCGATTACGACCGTGGTGGCGAATGGTCGGGACAGGCCTTCATGTGCTCGCGCGACAAGGAATTCACCATCAAGGGCACCGAGAATTGCCTGGCGCGCGGTTTTGACCGCACCGGCTTCTTCGAGGTCGACACCGGCGAGCAGCGCGCCTGGACCGTGCAGCTGACCGAGTCGAACGAGCAGCCGGCGCAGCGGGTGCCGGGCGTTCCCGGGACCATCCCCCCCGGCGGCACCATTCCGGGCCTGTCGAATTCGCCGGGCACGCCAGGCCTGCCGCCACCGCCCGCAGCGGCGCCGGGAAGCAAGCCATGAGGCGTCTTCGCCGCATCAAGATCCTTGCCACGCTCGGCCCGGCATCTTCCGACAGCGCGATGATCCGGCGCCTGTTCGAGGCCGGCGCCGACGTCTTTCGCATCAATATGAGCCACACCTCGCACGACAAGATGCGCGAGCTGGTCAAGACCATTCGCAATGTCGAATCCAGCTACGGCCGGCCAATCGGCATCCTGGTCGATCTGCAAGGCCCGAAGCTCCGCCTCGGATCGTTCGCCGAAGGCTCGATCCAGCTCAACAATGGCGAAAGCTTTGTTCTCGATTCCGACAAGACGCCGGGCGACAACACCCGCGTCCAGCTGCCGCATCCGGAAATTCTCGCCGCACTGCGGCCGGGTCACGCGCTGTTGCTCGACGACGGCAAGGTCCGCCTGATCGTAGAGGAAACCTTTCCCGACCGCACCGTCACCCGCGTCGTGATCGGCGGCAAGATGTCCGACCGCAAGGGCGTCAGCCTGCCGGACACCGATCTGCCGGTGTCGGCTATGACGCCGAAGGACCGCGCCGATCTCGATGCCGCGCTTCTGACCGGGATCGACTGGGTCGCATTGTCGTTCGTGCAGCGCGCCGAAGACGTCATCGAGGCCAAGAAGATCATCCGCGGTCGCGCCGCCGTGATGGCCAAGATCGAGAAGCCGCAGGCGATCGACAGGCTGCCGGAAATCCTAGAGGTGTCCGACGCCCTGATGGTGGCGCGCGGCGATCTCGGCGTTGAATTGCCGTTGGAGCGGGTACCAAGCCTGCAGAAGCAGATGACGCGGATGGCCCGGCGCGCCGGCAAGCCGGTGGTGGTCGCAACCCAGATGCTGGAGTCCATGATCCAGAGCCCGGTGCCGACGCGCGCCGAGGTTTCCGACGTCGCCACCGCGGTTTACGAAGGCGCTGACGCCATCATGCTGTCGGCGGAGTCCGCCGCCGGCAAGTATCCGGTCGAGGCGGTCTCGACCATGAACCGGATCGGCGAGGAAGTGGAGCGCGACCCGACCTATCGCGGCGTGCTCAATGCGCAGCGCGCAGAACCGGAGCCGACCGTCGGCGACGCCATCGCGGACGCCGCGCGACAGATTGCGGAGACCCTCGATCTGTCGGCGATCATCTGCTGGACCAGTTCGGGATCGACCGCATTGCGGGTCGCGCGCGAACGGCCGAAGCCGCCGATCGTGGCGATCACGCCCAATCTCGCCACCGGGCGCAAGCTATCGGCGGTCTGGGGCGTGCATTGCGTGGTCGCGGAAGATGCCAAGGATCTCGACGACATGGTCAGCCGCGCCGGCTCGATCGCGTTCCGTGACGGTTTTGCGCGGGCCGGTCAGCGCGTGATCATCGTCGCCGGCGTGCCGCTCGGCAGTCCCGGCACCACCAACATGGTGCGCATCGCCTCCGTCGGCCCGAACAGCGACGCGGATATTTGAGGCGGGCGCGGCGCTCAATCAGCCGTCATTTCGGGTGCCTTCGGGCAGGCACATGCCGACCAGAGGCGCAGGCCCGGAATACGTGACCCCCTGATCGTGGATATGGTTCCGGGCTCGCTCGTTTCACTCGCGCCCCAGACGCGCCAATTAGCGCGTCTGGGGCGACAATCCCTCAACTCAGCAGCGTCGCATCGAGCGTAATTTTCGTATTCAGCAATTTCGACACTGGACAACCAGCCTTGGCCATGGCCGCCAGTTCCTCGAATTTTGCTTTGTCGGCGCCGGGGATTTTTGCGCTCAAGGTCAGGTGCACGGAGGTGATGGCAAAGCCCTCGCCCTGCTTTTCCAGCGTGACATCGGCTTTGGTCTCCATGTGTTCGGCAGTGAGCTTGGCCTCGCCGAGGATCAGCGACAGCGCCATGGTGAAGCAGGCGGCGTGCGCCGCGCCAATCAGCTCTTCCGGGTTTGAGCCCGGTTTGCCTTCGAAGCGGCTGGCGAAACCGTAAGGGTAATCCTTGAGCGCGCCGCTTTTGGTCGAGATCGCGCCCTTGCCGTCCTTGATACCGCCCTGCCATTTGGCTGATCCAAACGTCGTCGTCATACGAGGCTCCATCCGATTGGTTGAACAATTGGTGCTTCTAGCGACCAACAGCGCAGGATATATGGATGGATCGCGCCACATGAAGCCCCGGTCACCCCCGCCGCGAGGCTGGTCTGCTGGGTGTTGGCCGCCGTGACGCCGGCCTCAGCAGTTACTGGAACTACGGCAGCGAGGGCAAGGTCGGCGATACCGCTTCACCTTCGACCGCAATACCTTTCTGATCTACGCGCCGACCAGTGCTCTCGCCGGCAGTACCGCCTGCACTACGAGGCCCCGGGCGCGGGCGTCCATGACGCCGACGGCGCGCAGCGCCAAAAGCGTCACGGTCTGAACCGCGTCGCGCAGTCTCGTCGCATCGTCCAGATTGTCCGGCGCCAATGGCCCGACCAGCGCTTCATGCAGCGCGCCCAAAAGCGCGGTCGCCGCCAGCGCGGTGTCCTGCGCCGGCAGATGCCCGGCGCGGACAGCAGCGTCGATCCGCGAAGCGATCTCGCCTGATATCTCGCGACGGCTCGCCAGCCTCGAGGCGGTGACGTCGACATCGACCGGCTCGGCCAGGATGCCCCAGGCGAGTTTGCGCTGCGACAGCAGGTGCACGGCGACCGTGGTGACGGCGGCCGCCAGCGCCGACGATGGCCCGGGGGCTGCGTCGGCGGCGCGGCGGACCGCAGCCAGTTCATCGCGCGAGACCTCCGCGATCAGTTCGGAAATCAGATCGGCCTTGGAGGGGAAATAGCGGTAAACGGTGCCGGCAGCGACATTGGCGCGGATCGCAACCGGCGCGATCTGCACTGCGGCCATGCCGCCCGCGGCAGCGGCATCGCGCGCCGCTGCCAGAATGGCGCTACGCCGCGCCGCGAGGCGCTTTACGACTTGATGGGTCCGCCGATAGACCATGGCGCGTTTCTCGTCCCGGCGCGCGCTGCGGCCGAATCCAGCAGTCGAGGCGCCTATATTCAGTTTTTTTTGGCGATTTGGCAGAAATCGCGCCGAAGAACTGAACAACTATTCATGACCGATGACAAGACGAAATATTACAATTCGTGCAGCTCTAAAAGCTGCTCAGGCACTCGCGGCTGATAGCAGCGGCGGCGCCGGCTCACGCCGCCACCACGGACCGGCGCGGCGTGCGATCAGAGCCGTGACAATAAGCGTGGCGAAAAGTCCGAGCGGTGCTCCGAAGAAGATAAAACCCAGGATCAAGCCAAGTGCGCAGCCCAGCGCCGCAAGTTCGTAGCGGCGAAAGCCGGACGTGAGCCCGATGCGGACGAGGAAAGCGACCGCTATCGCCAGCACCATCATGTCGTACATGAACAGATATGGCGTGATCAGCAACGTTCCGGCCGCGAGCCCCGCAGCTTTCAACTGATAGCGCACCCGGCTGCGCCACATCAGCGCCAGCGCGACCGCCACCGAGCCCGTCATGATCCACTGGAATATCCAAGCGAGCTGCTCGGTGCCGCCGAGAAAACGCACCAGCGCGAAGATGCTCTGCAGCTTCCAGAAGGTGGCTTTGCCCTCGGTCAGGAAGGCCTGCGAAAACATCGGCATCCAGTGGAAAAACGCCTGCCAGCTCTCGGTGCCGAAGGCCAGCCATGAGGCCAATGCCATCAAACCTGCCACAATGGCGGCGGTGAAGAACACGGTCCACTGCGACGCTGCAATCAGCACGATCGGAAACAACAGCCCGTATTGCGGCTTGTAGGTCAATAACCCCAGGCAAATCCCCGCGAGTACCGGCCGCGCCGGCATCAGAACCAGCGTCCCGCCGATCAATGCCGCGGTGAGAAAGCCGTTCTGTCCGACCAGCGTATTGTTGAGCACGATCGGAAACGCCACCGCCAGTACGAGGCCGAATGGCCGGCCGACGATCGCGCGCATGACCGCGAGATAGGGCGCGAAACTGACCGAGACCCAGCCGATGAAAGCAACGGCATAGGGAAACTGCGCCAGCAAGGTCGCGACGAACAGGAACGGCGGCGGGTAATGCCAAGCAAAATGGCCAATGAAGTCCTGACCGAGCAGGGCGACCTCGAGCTGTTTCTGGATATCCCAATCCCAGGCCTGCGCCGGATGACCGTCGAGCGCCAGGCGGCCGGCCGCCCAAACGTTGACGAAATCGGTTGGGATCCCCAGCCCATTGGGATCGTAAATCCACCAATGGGAGAAGTACGCCGTCGGGAAGTAGCTGGCGTTGATGACGAACAGCACGAAGCAGACGTTGAACAGCGAGGCGGGTATTGCGCTTGGTTCAGGCGCAATCGGGTAAGCGGTAACGGACGTGACCATGCGAAATCCCTTGGGCGCGCGCCGCGTCCCGGCGGAACGCACACCACCTCGACCAATAGGCCACAGCCCTTAAGAAATATTAAGAGCGAGCCCTCTCCGGGGAGGATTTTCGTAGTGAAAAGACCATCCAACAGCAGCGCCTGGATCAGGCCGTCCTCAATGCAAGCCTCCGCAACGACCTCGTCAGACGCTCGCGAAGATGGCGAATTCATTTCCCAAATCGTGGTATTGGCAAATGCCGAACCCTAATCACGCGCTTGCGCTTGTGCGCGTTGGCGCGCTTCGCATGGTTGGCGATTTGGTCATACATCCCGACGCGGCCGAAACCCTGCCGGGCGAGTCCTACACAATGCCGAACCCTA
>NZ_JBEKXH010000447.1:0-5350 GCF_049512235.1 Bradyrhizobium sp. | reverse complement strand
TCGGAAATCTGCGCCTTCGCCGCTCCGCCCGGCGCCGCGAAAGCGAGGATGGCCGCGACCGCGGCTATGGATGACTTCATGGTTTCTCCTCCCTGGTCTTGTTTAATCTATTCTGCGCGCTGATACACAGCGCCGGCAGCGTGTTCACGTAAGCATTGATCGTGCCATCGGCTTCCGCGATCACACGCAAGGTTTTGGAATCGAAGGTGATGTCGGCGAGCCGCAGGCTGTTGATCTCCGTCGTCACCCGCACGCCGTCCTGGTTCTTCTGAAATTCCGCTATCGCTGCGGCGATCTTTTGCTGCGCATTGCTTGCGAACGGCTTGAGGTCGATGGTGGCCTTTTCCGCCAGCAACTGTTGCAGATGCGGCACGACCGCGCGCGCCGCGGTCCCCAGCAGCCCGAACGCGGCTTCGGACTCGACGGCGAGTTGCAGGTTGGTCAGCCGTAGCGTCTGCTGCACCTGATCGAGCACGGGCTGGCCCCAGATATGCACCATGGCTTCGCCGCTGAAGCCAAGGAAGCTGTTTTTCGCCTTGGCGTTCACCAACAGCGAAATCAGCAGCCGGTCGCCCGAGGCCGCGACAGATGCGCGCTTCACGGTGACATCGACCGGGCCAGAACCGTCCTCCGGAAAGGTCCGGCCTTCGAACTGCGTCGCTACGATCTTGCCGATGAAGCTGAAAGGCAGATCGATCGGCACGGCGATAGAGACCCCTCCAGCTGTCGGTGGCACGATGTTGATGATAGGGGGAAACGGGCAATCGGGCTTGGTCTGCTCGGTGGTGATGCGGGTCTCGGCCTCGATGCCGAGCGTCAGGGTGACCGCCGATGCATCGACGCGCGGTTGCGCCGCGATCGCGCGGGTCGGCTTGAGCTCCAGCCAGAGCGCCGGCAACGAGGAGGCGCCGCCGGCGGCTTGCAGTGGTATCGAGCGGCATGCCCTGGCCCATTGCAGCCGCGCGCTTTGCTCCAACGCGTGATCACCGCGGATCCGCGCCTCCGCCGCGGCGATCTGATCGGCGACTGTCCTTTCGATAAAAGGCTTGACTTGCGCCGGAACGTTGACGCGAGACCCGGCCACCGCAAGGCTGGTGTCGCCAAGCGTCACCTGTGCCGCGAGGTTAGGCTCCAGGTGCCAGGCCGCGGCGAGCTTCGGCCGCGAAGTGAGGGTGATGTTACCCTTGATCTCGGCGCTGGCATTGAGCGCCTTGATGTTCACGCTGCCGATCTGCTTGGCGACATTGCCGCCGAGCAGGCTGCCGAGGGCGTCACCCACCGCGCCCGTTGTTTTCGACGAGATCGATCCGGTCACGTTCAGCTTTCCGGTGAGTGAGGTCGCGAGCGACAATACGTCCTCGGCGCCGGTCGCCGTGATCCGCCCGCGCGCTGCGGTCCAGCCAATGTCGGCATTCTGCAGGATCTGCGAAACCGGATTGTCGGCTTTGCCTGAGAAGTTGCGCGGCGTGCCGCGGTCGGCGGCGTCGCGAATGGCGCTGAGCGCGATCGCAACCGGCGCCACGATGAACGAGCGGCGCGCAGCGGGCGGCAACGGGGGTAATTCGACCAGTACCGGTGCGCCACGCGGAGACAGCCAATCCATTGTCTTCAGGCTGACGAAGAACGTCACCGCGACGACCGCGACCGCAATCAGGATGGTCTTCAGGCTCAGCGCCGGACGCATCTTCCCCTCTGGCCGATTCAGAGGGGAAGTCTATAGCGCAGGTCGGTGCGGCGCCAGAGTGGCGGCGGAACCCGGCTAACTTGATGGCGTATCCCCGAGGATTTCGGGAAATGTGTTCGAATTGTTGCCGGCAAACAGCAAAAGTGGCGCGTAAAGCACGCCATCTGGTTGAGAGCGTTTATGGCCCGGAAGCCACTTCCTCGCCCCCCCGCCCGCGCGCCCCGCGGGTTCGCGAGGCGCCATGATCTATCGAAGGCCGAACGATCAGCTCCGCCCGCGATCCGCATTGTCGGCACGGCGGTCCATCGGCAGCACGATCACCCTGGTGCCGACGTTGACCCGCGAATAGAGGTCTGAGACGTCTTCGTTGGTAAGGCGGATGCAGCCGGAGGATACGTGGGTCCCGATGGTCCCCGGCGCATTGGTGCCGTGGATGCGATAGACCGTGCCGCCGAGATACATTGCGCGGGCGCCGAGCGGATTGCCGGGGCCGCCCGCCATCTGGCGCGGCAGATAGGGTTGACGCGCGATCATTTCGGGGGGCGGGGTCCAGTCCGGCCACTCGGCCTTTTTGGTGACTGCCTGCACGCCCGACCAGGTAAAGCCCTCGCGGCCGACGCCGATACCGTAGCGGATCGCCTGACCGCCCCCGAGCACATAATAGAGATAAGTGTTGGGCGTATCGATGATCACGGTGCCAGGCGCCTCGTGGGTCAAATAGCTGACGATCTGGCGCTTCAGCCGCGCCGGCAGCTCGACCGCCGCGCCTTCATCGGAGGGGGCGGCGGCTTGCACCGCCTGTACCGTCGGCGTCGGGATGAAGGAAAACAGCTGCAGGGGCGTGGCCGCCGCAGCACCGGAAAAGGCGATGGCGCCGGCCGCCAGCGCGCCGAAGGCTAAGGCACAGCCCGAACTCAGCTTAATTATGACCGGATTGAACATGACTCATCCCCTGTTTTTTTTACTGTCTTTTCTGTTCTCGCGGCCGGTCTGGCACGCCGTCAGCGGAAACAGCTATCGGGCCGGGGTTTCAGCAAGGTTGCGCCAATCGTTGAAAATGGTTTCATTCTGGGAAGAATTGTTTCATCAGCGTGTTGGCAGCCCGGCAAAAAACCCGAAACCGGCAAAATCAGCCAAAAAAGAACGATTACGTATCGGTGACGTCACACGCCTGAAATATCCAAGGCCGAACGTCGCTATTTCAAGAATCAACCACCCGGGCTCCCCTTGATGCGGATTTTGATTGCGACCGACGCCTGGCATCCGCAGGTGAACGGCGTTGTTCGTACGTTAACCTCACTGGCTCGTAGCGCCCAGGCGCTGGGCGCCGAAATCCATTTTCTGCCACCCGACGGGTTTCCATCGCTCGCGGTCCCGACCTATCCGGGACTGCGGATGGCGCTGCCGAGCCGGCGCGGGATTGCGGAGAGGGTCGATGCGATAGCGCCGGAGGCCATACATATTGCCACCGAAGGGCCGATCGGATGGGCGGCGCGGGCCTATTGCCGCCGCCGCAAGCTCGCCTTCACGACTTCCTATACGACCCGCTTTCCGGAATATATCGCGGTCCGCTCGATCATTCCCGCCGCCTTGAGCTACGCCGTGCTGCGGCACTTCCATTCGGCGGCCGCCATGACGATGGTTGCCACGGCTTCGCTCCGGCAAGAACTCGGCGCCCGCGGTTTCAAGAAGCTCGGCACCTGGACCCGAGGCGTCGACACCAGCCTGTTCAGGCCCGACCATCCGGCCGAGCTCGATTTGCCCAGGCCTGTTTTCATGACGGTCGGCCGGGTTGCCGTAGAAAAGAACCTCGATGCCTTTCTCGCGCTCGACTTGCCCGGATCCAAGGTTGTGATCGGGGATGGGCCGCAAAAGGCGGAGCTGCAGCGGCGCTATCCCGACGCCAAATTCCTGGGGGAAAAAACCGGACAGGATTTGACCTCCCACCTGGCGGCGGCCGACGTCTTTGTTTTCCCAAGCCTCACCGACACCTTTGGCGTGGTTCAACTCGAAGCCTTGGCATGCGGCACTCCGGTTGCGGCCTTTCCGGTGACGGGTCCGCTCGACGTGATTGCCGATCATCCGGTCGGTGCGCTGGATGCCGATTTGAAGAACGCCTGCATCCGCGCGCTCAGGATCTCCCGCGAGGCGTGCCGGAATTTTGCGCTTGAGAATTCCTGGGAAAGCAGCGCGAGGCAGTTCATCGGCAATCTCACCGCGTTGCAGCCGAACCGTTCGCTGCGGCCTGTCCGCCGCGCAGCCGGCGGCAGCGCGGTGCATGGCTAGGCGCGCCTGCCCCGGGGGATGGCTGTCTTTTCCCGGCAGGTCGTCTTGGGAAAATGGTCGTCTTGAGAAAAAATGTCGTGTTGAGAAAAAGTCGTCTTGAAACCAAGAGAGCGAGTACCATCGCCATGACGGAACTAGTGAAACTTGCAGATACACGGGAACTCGATTTCGACCGCGAAACGGTCGAACGGGCCTATGACCGCTGGGCTCCCGTGTATGACCTGGTGTTCGGCGGGGTATTCGGAAAGGGCCGGCGCGCCGCCATTCTCGCCACCAACAGCATCGGCGGCAGGGTCCTCGAGGTCGGCGTCGGCACCGGGATCTCATTGCCGCAATATGGCGCACATCTTCGCGTTTTCGGCACCGATATCTCGGAGGCCATGCTGCGCAAGGCGAAGGCACGCGTTGCCGATCTGCGTCTCAAGAATATCGAGGGTCTCGCGGTGATGGATGCGGAGAAACTCGAATTCCCCGACAATTCATTCGACGTCGTCATGGCGCAATATGTCGTGACCGCGGTGCCCAACCCGGAAGCCGCGCTGGACGAGTTCGCCAGGGTTTTGCGGCCCGGCGGCGAGATCATCCTACTGAGCCGAGTCAGTGCGGACGCGGGCATGCGCCGCTTTATTGAGCAACGGCTCCAGCCGGTCGTGCGTCCGCTCGGCTGGCGGACCGAATTTGCTTGGTCGCGTTATACGCAATGGGCCTCGCGGGCTCATGGGGTGGAATTGATCGAACGTCGCCCGGTGCCGCCGTTCGGACACTTCTCGCTGATTCGCTTTCGCAAGGCATGGCCTGCGGCAGCTTAGACGATTTGTAGGATGGGTAGAGTGACCAGATCGGACGCATGTCCGAACTGGTCACGAAACCCATCGCCGCGGCTGGTGGGTTTCGCGAAGAGCTCAACCCACGCTACGCTAGGTTGCAAATAATGAATACACAATCAGCCGCGGCGAAAGCTGCGCCAAAAACGCAAAAAAGCTATTGATCGCAGTGTCATAAGCGATCCGGGGGTCCGGCGAAAGTCTATCATTGCCGGCGCGGGGGAGGGTGGGGTCGGGGCGCCACTCGGAGAGTGCCGACGCAGCTTTCCCCCTCTCCCCCGCAACAGCAAGAGCGGGAGCGCACCATCGCAAGCTTCGTTATGATTCGAACTTCGAAAAACGCAATGCTAGCGCTAAAGAGGGCTCCCAGCTTGCGACGTCAGGACCAAGCAATCATGTCATTATCATTCTGTCACACACCAGACATCGAATCCTTGTAGGCAGGCGATGCCAGCGGAACAGGGGATGACCATGAAGCGCTTCTTGACGGCATTGCGAACCCAAAGGTGGGATGACCATCGCTACTACCATCACAGCCGCATCAACCAGAGCCTGC
>NZ_JBEKXH010000446.1:0-5364 GCF_049512235.1 Bradyrhizobium sp. | reverse complement strand
TATCGAAAGAGCTCTGCTCTTGCCCGTTGCATTCCTCTGCTTTCTGCTCGCCGCAGAGGCGGCGGCAGGCCTCACCTGGCGCGGGGCGCCAGTGACCGTCACCATCGTTGCCCGCTACTAGCGAGGCATAAGGCTCGCAATAGCCGCATCGAACTCCTCGATGCAAATCTGCCATCGCGACCTAGCCATCGATTTTCTTGGTCGGGGCAGCTGGATTCGAACCAACGACCTGCAGTACCCAAAACTGCCGCGCTACCAGGCTGCGCTATACCCCGAAGGTCCAAGGTGACGACGTCGATACACGCTTACGGCGCTGCCAGCAAGGCGCCGGCGCCGTTTCAGTGGCCATTGAACAGCGGATGCGCCACGCGGTCGCCGGGCTCGATGCCGTATTTTTTTGCGGTGCCAGCGATCACCTCCAGCACCCCCTTCGCCAGCCCGCCCGAGGAGATGATCGCGGTGGATAGCGGCTCGGTGTTTTCGGCGATCCGCAGGATCCGGCCGTCGGCCCGGATGAAAATCATGTCGAGCGAAATGAAGGTATTCTTCATCCACATCGACACCTCCTGCGGCGGCGAGAAATCGAACAGCATGCCGCGCCCGTCCGGCAACTCCTTGCGATACATCAGCCCGGTGGTCTTCTCTTCCTCGGTGGTCGCCATCTCGACCGAGAAGACCTGCACGCCTGATTTAGTGGCGATCTCCAGCGGTTGAAGGCTCGCCGCCCGCGCGCCAGCGCCGACGATCAAGCAAAACGCGACCACTGCCGTCACGGGAAGCCAAAACCGGCTACGCAGACGATGCCGGGCTACAACTCGATAACATCTCATGGACAATGCTTACCCAAAGCGAGGGAAAGTTTTTACCCGGACGACCCTAGCCCAGGGATCGTGACAATTAAACGGTAATTAGTGCCGCTGAGAGCCCATCACAACGACACGACCATTCGCCAAATGGCATTCGGCAAGCGATGCTGTCGGGGATCAGTTGGCGCGCTCAGTGCGACGACAGTCCGGGCGAACCGGTCTCGGGCTGAATTTCAGCGGCCATCATGCCCTTGGAACCCGGCCCGAACCGCACCAGCACGTACTGGCCGGGACGCAGCTCGGTCATCCCGAACCGGCGCAGCGTTTCCATATGCACGAAGATATCCGGCGTCCCCTCGCCACAGGTGAGGAAGCCGAATCCTCGTAGCCGGTTGAACCATTTGACCTGGGCCCGCTCCAGACCGCTGGTCGGCGTGACGCTGACATGGGTCCGCGGCGGTAACATTTGCGCCGGATGAATCGCGGTCGATTCGTCCATCGATAGAATCCGGAACGCCTGATAGCCCTTGGCGCGCTGCACGCACTCGCAGACCAGCCGCGCCCCTTCGTAGGCGGTTTGATAGCCGTCACGCCTAAGCACGGTAACATGCAGAAGCACATCAGGCCAACCATTGTCGGGCACGATGAAGCCATAGCCCTTTGATGCGTCGAACCATTTGATGACGCCGCTGATTTCGACAAGGTTGGCGGCACTATCACCGAGCCCGGAAAGCGCATCGATGGCCTGATCGCGTCCCGTGCCGCCCGAAAAATCACCAGTCCCAAGCCTGTTCGGTCCGGGCCCGCCTTGCGGGCCGCCGAGCTTCTTGGACTCAAATCCGTCCGACCCCATGACTCCGGACCTCACACATCATCTATGGCCCGCCATCCGATAGGATGGCGCCGAATCAGGCGACCATCCATAAAGAACCATGATGACGCCACGCGAATCTCTCTGGTCGAAAGATAACACTCCCGTTTGCTGCGCATAGATAAAAAAACAATTTTACCGGGAACTGTGAACAGATTGCGCAACCGCGAATCACTTCCCGATGGTCAATTGCCCACAAATGGCCCAAGTGTCTCCCCGATATCGTGCCTAATTACCAGATCGGCAATATCATCCTGCTCGGTAGGCTCGTTGTTGATGATGACCAGCCGGGCGCCGCAGTTTTTCGCCAGCAGCGGAAACCCGGCGGCCGGCCAGACTACCAGCGACGATCCGATCGCCAGGAACAGGTCGCAATGCCGGGCCAGTTCGGTGGCGCGGTGCATCGCATCTTCCGGCATCGCTTGCCCGAACGATATGGTGGCGGTCTTGACCGGTCGGTCGCAGGCGGTGCAGTCGGGCGCACCGCCAGTCGCCTCGAAGATGTGCTTGACCCAGCCGAGGTCGAAGGATTTTCCGCAGCCGATGCAGCGGGCATAAGTGGTATTGCCGTGGAGCTCGACGACGTGCTCGGCCGCAAACCCCGACAGCTGATGCAGATTGTCAATGTTCTGGGTGACGATGGCCGGGATTTTTCCGGCCTTGTAGAGCGAGGCGAGCGCGCGGTGGCCGCGCCCAGGCCGCGCCGCGGCGAATATCGGCTCCATGGCAAAGCGCCGCCGCCAGGCCTCGTCTCTGGCGTCCCGGCTGGCGACGAATTCATCGAACGGGATCGGGCGGTTGCGGGTCCACAATCCGCCGGGAGAGCGGAAATCGGGGATACCGCACTCCGTCGAAATGCCTGCGCCCGTAAAGGGGATAATGGTGGATGCCGCGGCGATCATGTCGCCAAGCTGCTCCACACCGCTACGAAGATCGGAAACTATCATCGACACAATCCGAGAATTTGGCCGCGCCGATGATAGCATAGCTATTTGGATTGCTACGACGGCCGCGGAGTCATCGGGTGGCCGCCGATCCTGCGCCCGTCATGCCGCCTCTGCGATGGGTTGGTTGCCTTGATGGCTGTTTCCTTCGTCGCTCTTGTCGTCGTCATTTTTCCTGGCGTCGTTCTTCTTGTCGTCGCTCTTTCTGGCCTTGGTGGCCGGCTGAGCGGCAGCCTGCGCTTTTTTCGCGGGCTTGCCGTATTGCGACAGCTTTTCCATCTCGGCCTCAAGCTCGGCCTGCCGCGCCGCGACTTTCTCCGCCAGTTTATCGGTAATGTTGTCGCGCAACGTGACGAGTTCTTCGATACTCAGTACATTCAGATCAATCTTTGCCATGTCACCCTCCTGTGGTGCATTGGCTACCGGGAAGCCTCGCGCGCCTCAAGCACGACAATGGTTTATCCACCACGAATGACGAGCACTGCCACCTTTCATCGACGCGCTCACCCATCACAGTGAGCGTCGGGCACGAATTAAAACCTAAAGGAGGTCCAGCGCGCCGAACCGCGCGGCGCGCGCGCCTCGTCACTGGCAACATGGCCGCGAGCCTGCACGGCTGCGGTTCGGCATGCGAAACGTGCACCGCGGTCCAGTTGACAGAAAAAAACCCGGCGACGCGCCGGGCTTTTCAAGTATTTGTTACCAGTGGCGCCAATAACGATGCCTGTAGTACGGACCGCCATAATAGGCGTAAGGCCCCCCGTAATAGGACGGCCCGTAGTAACGCGGACCGGCATATCCGTAATAGCCATAGCCCGGCCCATAATAGTAGGGCCCGTACGCGGCTGCGGCCCCCGCGGCAAGTGCGCCCGCCGCCAGACCGAAGGCCAGCCCGGGGCCGATGCCGCGCGCTTCGGCTGCCGCCGGCGCGATCACAGTTGTGGTGGCAAGCGCGGCAACCGTTGCCAGAACTGCCAGTGTTTTCTTCATGCGCATCTCCTCATAAAGTTGCCCGTGCCGATAACGCAGAACGTGTTTTATTGGTTGCAGTGGAACTGGGGCTTGTTGCGGCTCCCAGCGCTGCGCAAGCGTCGTGGCCGAGCCTGTCGCGTCGATCGCGGTTGACGATGCCCGGCTGTGCAGGCCTCAACCACGAGATGAGAGAACAGCGAAAAACAGAAAAAGGGCGGCTCGTTTGAGCCGCTCTTTGTGTTGATCGCACAAGGCGCGTTTATTGAACTGGCGCGTTTATTGACATGGATGTCGAAGTCCATCGTAGCCGAGATAGGTCCCGCTGGCGGGATCGAAGGACTTGTAGCGCTGGGCGCAATAAGCGGGATCGGCAGGATCGCCATTCGGCACCATCACATAGCCGGTGGCCCCGTCATTGTAATCATCGTTGTAGGCGTAGTCGTCGCCGTAATAGGAGGGGCCGTAGCCGTAGTAGCCACCATCGCCATAGCCGTAGCCCAGCGCGCTACCTGCCGCTAATCCGGCGGCGAAACCGACCCCCGGGCCGTAACCACGACCACCGCGGTATCCGCCCTGCGCGAACTGTCCGCCGCCCCGACCAGCGAAACCGCCGCCGTTCATCGCGCCACCCCTTCCGGGACCGATGCTGGCTTGAGCGCCGCGGAAACCGCCGCCGCCAATACCACCCGTGTGCATTGCTCCACCACCGGCATGCATGCCGCCACCGCCAAAGTGGCCGCCTCCGCCGCCGCGTCCGGCGGCCAAAGCCGGCGTTGCAATGGCCAGAGCGAGTGACAGGGCTGTCGCCCCCAAGATAGCGAGTTTCGACATTGTGATTCTCCATACAAAAAATGGAGAAGAATGCTTCTCCATAAAGACACGAAGCAAACATCTGCGGCACCAGATCGTTCCGGTATTCCCGGGCTTATTTGCATGGAATGGATGGAACTAACCTTGTTTGCGCCCAAAATCGGACAGAAACCTAACCAGGTATGGGGCGGGAGACTTTGGTGGTGGGCGAGCGATGGATTTGGCGACCCTGAAAGAACAGGCCGAGCGCTGCCGACGGCTCGCGCAGCAGGCCGACCCGTTCACCCAACAGCGGCTGCTCGATCTCGCTTCGCAATACGAGGCCCGAATAAAACTGCAGGAGCCGCAGCTTTCGGCGGCGAGCCGCATCCTTCGCGGAGGCAATTTCTAGGCGCTTGAACCGCTTCCGCTGGCGCCTTTGGCCTTTGAACCTTTTCCTGGCCGCCCCGACAGAAGGTCACTGGGGAATTGCGTATCCAGTGTTACGGCAGCGCCGCCGGGCGAACATATTACGCTCGAGCGGCGCTGCTGCTTTGCATCTATTGCGCGATCTGAAGACCTCCCTGTGAAGCAACTCGACCCCGCCGATTTTTGCTGGCCCCGCTTGGGGCGAGGCTTTCGTCTCGTTCGCGAACAGCGCGCGAACTGCCCGCGAGCGATCTGCACGCCACCCCCTGCCCTATCCGCCGTTTAGCTGCTATTGGATGCTCCGGAAACCAACGGCAACTTCTGCAATATTTCGAGGGAGACAAGAAACATGCGTTATCTCCACACCATGCTGCGTGTGCGTAATCTCGATACCGCGCTGCAATTCTACCAGGACGCGCTGGGCTTGAAGGAAGCCCGCCGCATCGACAACGACAAGGCAAAATTCACGCTGGTGTTCCTGTGCGCGCCCGAAGACGAGGGCCTGCTGAAAGCTTCAAAGGGCCGCGGCGCGCCGCTGGTCGAGCTCACCTAT
>NZ_JBEKXH010000445.1:0-5371 GCF_049512235.1 Bradyrhizobium sp. | reverse complement strand
CTGACATAAGTCGACAGGTTTTTGGGTTCAGGCACCGCCACCAATGGATCTGTGATCAAGGGCGGATTAGCCGGGGTAAGATCGCCGGCCGTTGCAGGGGGAAGGCTGGTAATATTGTCCAACGGAGGTGGGTTTGCGGCTGCGTAGACCAGACTTGATCCACCGAGCGTTACCAAAGCAAGCGAAAGCATCGGCGTTGTCTTCAGAGCTCTCTTCGACATGCGTCTCTCCTGGGTGACGAATGATAAAAAATACCACTGGAGCGAGTAGTCGATCTCTGGTTGTAAAGTGCGTCTGCCCAGCGCGCTGCATTTGGAAAAATTAGCTCGCGCTATGCCCGACGGCGGGCACTTTTGTCGTGAGTTTGTTGCTACGTGAGCATTGACGCACCACAAACCAGCGCCAGATTTGATCGAGCGTGGTGGCGAAATCGATGCTGAAGTGGTGAATTCGGCCTATGCGCGCGCAGAACGCAAGCGATTCGGCATTTCTTGATCAGGCCGCTTTGGCCAGCTCGGCGACGCGCTGCCAGGTCGTGGCTTTCATGCTGGACCGCGCCTCCATCCGCGCCAGCCACGCCGCGAGATACGAATGCGGCGCGCCGAGTTCAGCCCTCTCGGTGAAGAAGCTGATGACCGGCGACCAGGAGGTCGGCCAGCGAGATCGCTTCGCCAGCAAAAAAGATTGCCTGCCCAACAGCCGTGCCAGTTCTGCCAACACCGGGCGCGCTTTGGGCATCGAGGCCGATATCGCGGCCTCGTCGGGCTCAAGCCCCATGATCCGCAGTCCGACCACGCGGTGAAAGACGATGACGTTGCCGACCCCGTGGAACAGAAATCACTTGCTCCTTGAAGCTTGTGGAATTTATCGGCTTCCGGCCTGAAGGCCTGCGGCGCATCGTCCCAGAAACTGTCCACCACACCAATACCCCTCGCGGCAGTTGTGGGATTGATGCACATTGGCTGTGCGGTTTCTCATGTTGTCGCCAGTGGCCGCCGACCTGCAAGCTGGCCGACAAAACCGCTAGGGGACGAAGAGCGGAAGAGCGGAAGAGCGGAAGAGCGGAAGAAATTGACGCGGTCAAGGGAGGACGTCGACCACCTTTGTCAGCCCAAGGGCGTGGGATTGCTGGATGCGTTGCGATCGCAGGCCGTGTGGGCGGGCGCGCAGCCGGCTTTTCGGTGATTTATTGCGCCGGCTTTAATCCAACATGCCCAGATCCAGCGCAATGAATAGTTCGGCGTGCCTTAGACTTTACGTTACAGAGCCCAGAGTTCGTCCGCACGACCAGGCGGATTTCAGGTACATGGTGGTTCGGCTCCGGCAACCACGAGGTTTCCGGCGGCGGGGGTAAAATGAGCGTCAATCCGAATCAAGTTATCGCGAAAGTGTCGCGTCGGTTCATTCCCTTCCTGATCTTGTGCTATTTCCTGTCCTATCTGGACCGGGTCAACATCGGCTTTGCCGCCCTGACGATGAACAAGGACATCGGACTCTCGTCGACGGCGTTCGGCCTTGGCGCGAGTATCTTCTTCCTCGGCTATTTCCTTTTCGAAGTGCCCAGTAACCTGATTCTCGAAAAGACCGGCGCGCGCATCTGGATCGCGCGCATCATGATCACCTGGGGCATCTTGTCTATCGGCCATGCGTTCATCTGGAACGACAGGAGCTTCTATGTATTGCGATTTATATTCGGCGTTGCCGAGGCCGGCTTCTTCCCCGGGATCATCCTTTATCTCACCTACTGGTTCCCCGCCGAGGTGCGCGCCCGCATCATCGGCATGTTCATGGTCGCCGTGCCGATCTCCTCCCTGATCGGCGCGCCGTTTTCGAGCTGGATTCTGAGCGTTGTCGGGGTCGGGCTCCTGGGCCTGAAGGGCTGGCAATGGATGTTCATTTTCGAGGGGATGCCGACGTTCATCATGGGCTTCGTTGTTCTTGCATACCTGACCGATAGTCCGAAGGACGCAACCTGGCTTAGCATCGAGGAGCGCAGCTGGCTCGTCCAGCGGCTCGCCGCCGAGCGCGCCAACAAGGAGGCCATTCATCACTTCACGCTGAAAGAAGCGCTTACCCATCCGCGCGTCCTTGCGCTGGCTCTGGTTTACTTCGGCGTCGTGATCGGCCTTTACAGCCTCGGACTCTGGCTGCCACAGATCGTCAAGAATTTTGGCGCCAGCATCATGGAGACGGGATTCCTTACGGCAATCCCGGGACTGGTCGGGGCGCTCGCCATCATCTGGTGGACGCGGCATTCCGACGCCACCGGCGAGCGCAAGTGGCATATGATCATTCCGTCGATGTTGGGCGGGATCGCACTGGCAGCGAGCGCGAGCGTCGCCTCGTCTACCGCATCCTACGTCTTCCTTACGATCGCCGCCGGCTGCATCTACGCAGCGCTGCCCTCTTTCTGGCCGCTTCCGACGGCGATGTTGAGCGGCGCGGCGGCCGCCGGCGGGATTGCGCTGATCAACGCGCTCGGCAATCTTGGCGGTTTTGTCGGTCCGTTCTTCATCGGCTGGATGAAGGATTTTACGGGCACCTTCGCGAGTGGCCTCTATGGTCTGGCGGGCTTCATGGTGATGTCGGGCGTGATCGTTCTGATTCTCGGGCACGACACCCGCTTCGAACATGCGCCGGCGCCCGTTCACGAGGCGCCTTGACGAAGGATTTGCGCGTGCCTCGAAGATGGTGGATCAGCCTCAGAACCGCGGAATACGATAATGCTGCGAGGGTAACATGCAGAGCAAGAACAAGCTGACCTTGGAGGGAATTGAGGTGCGCGCGGTCTCGATTCCGATGCGCAGGCCGATCGTGTCCAAAGTGGGCGCTTACCCAGAGTGGCCGTTCATCCTGATCGATGTCAAAACAAAAGAGGGTGTTGTCGGCAGAAGCTATCTTGAGCCTTATTTAAGGGAAGCAGTGCGCTACATCGGCCCGGCTATTCTTGATTTGGCCGATATGCTCAAAGGGCGTCAACTCGCACCGCTCGACTTCTTTCGGGATGCGATGAACAAGCTGCATCTGATCGGGCGGCAGGGCGTAAGCCTCATCGCTGCCGCGGGCATCGACATGGCCATATGGGACGCTCTCGCGAAGGCAGCGGGATTGCCGCTGGCTGCGCTGCTCGGGGGCAGCGTCGGTCACCTTCGAACCTACAACACCAACGGACTTTGGCTCATCCCGCTGGACAGGTTGGGCGAGGAGGCAGAACAACTGGTAGCGGAAGGGAATTTCAACGCGATCAAGATCCGGCTTGGTCGCCCCAGCTTGCGAGAGGACATGGAAGCGCTTCGAACGGTGCGCGACGCAATCGGCCCCGACATCGAGCTCATGTGCGATTTTAATCAGGGGCTCGCACTGCACGAAGCAATCTCCCGATGCCATGGTTTGGATGACCAGGGTCTGTATTGGTTTGAGGAGCCGGTTGTATTTGACGACTACGCGCATTCCGCCCAGCTGGCGCGCGAACTCAAGACACCGGTTCAGATCGGCGAGAACATTTACGGGCCGCGATCTTTCTTGCAGGCGGTCCTTGCCCAGGCAGCCGATCTGTATATGCCGGACCTGATGCGCATCGGTGGCGTGACAGGCTGGATGCGCTCGGCAGCCATCGCCGGGGCTTCCGGACATCCGATGTCCAGTCATCTATACCCGGAAGTCTCCGCCCACCTGCTTCGTGCCACGGAAACATGTGATTGGCTTGAGTGGCGAGACTGGGGCAATCCGATCATTGCCGAACCCTTTGAAGTGAAGGATGGGTTCGTCAACGTTCCAAACAGACCGGGAAACGGCATCGATTGGAACGAGGATGCGGTCAGCAAGTTCCTCTATTGATTGATGGGTTGGGCGCTGCCGGATCGACCGTCCTGCGAGAGTTTTTCTACCCGAACCCCACCGACACGTGTCCGAGCACACCGAAATCGGCTGCGACAAAATCGCCGGCCTGAATTGGCAGCGGTGGATGACAGGTGCCGGTCGTGACCACCTCCCCTGCCCTCAGCGTCAACCCAAGCCCGCGCAATTCGTTCGCGAGCCAGGTCAGCGCGACGCGGGGATCGCCGAGTACATTCTTGCCGTGCCCGATATGAACCTTGCCGCCCAGCGTGATCGCCGGTCTCTCCTCGATCAAATCGCGCGCGCGCCAATCCGCCGGCGTCGGCGCACCCAGGACAAACAAATGCGCGCAGGCATCGTCCGCGATCAGCTGCGCCTCACCGGCCGTGACAAAATCGGCAAATCGCGAGTCTGGAATTTCGATCGCCGGGTGCAGGTTGCCGACGGCGTCAAGCACCTCGCTCACGGTATAAGGCGAAGATCGCGGCGGCAGGTCTCTTGCCATGCGAAAAGCGAATTCGGGCTCGGCGACGCGCATCCCGTTGCCGTGCATCGACGCGACGCCGCCATCCGCGACTACCATTTCCGGCAGGATACGACCGGCCATGGGGCCCGCGACATTAATGTGCTTCTGGCCGGCTTCGCTGGTCGCGGCGATCTTCCAGCCGAACAGTTTTCCGCGCGAGGTGCGTTCAATCTCTGCCTGAATGGCATAGGCCTCGATGCGGTCGCGCGGTCGTAGACCAGGCTCAAGCGCGGCGAGCTTCGAGCCAGCGCGCCAATGATCGTGCAAGGCACGCGAAGCCGCTGCTATCTCTTGCTGGTCGAGCATGCCGGTCAGCTTCCTCCATCCTGTGTCGCTAAGTGCCACGCGAGCGCCGGGAGGGGCCAAGAGGGCTCCGACTTCAAGGCGACAATGATACGTTCAAATATCCGCATAACACAGTTTCTCTTGCGCCCCGCCCGGATGGGTTACCGCGCCACCCACCGCCGGCCCGACCTGCTGAGCATATTTCCACAATGCACCTGACGTATGATTGGTCGGGCGAGACCTCCATTTGGATTTGCGCTCGGCCAACTCCGCCTCTGTCAATTTGACGTCAAGCGTCCCGACGACCGCATCGATTTCAATGAGATCGCCGTCCTGCAGCAGCGCGATCGGGCCGCCCACCGCTGCTTCCGGCCCGACATGGCCGATGCAGAAGCCGCGCGTCGCGCCGGAGAATCGACCGTCGGTGATAAGTGCTATCTTGCCGCCCATGCCCTGCCCGGTCAGCGCCGCCGTGGTCGAAAGCATTTCCCGCATGCCGGGACCGCCACGCGGTCCCTCGTAGCGGATGACGATGACCTCGCCTTCCCTGTACGTCTTCTTCTGGACCGCCTCGAAGGCATCCTCTTCGCGATCGAAGCAACGGGCCGGACCGGTGAATTTCAAGTTCGACATGCCCGCGACCTTCACGATCGCGCCCTCAGGCGCGAGATTTCCCTTCAAACCGACCACACCGCCGGTAACGGTGATCGGCTTGTCGGCGGG
>NZ_JBEKXH010000444.1:0-5382 GCF_049512235.1 Bradyrhizobium sp. | reverse complement strand
ATAGGCTCGCCGCCAAGCTCCGCGGCAGGATTTATCGCCCCCACCTGTCCTGCCAGATTTTCTCGCCGATCATGCAGGAGACGCGCGGCTCCTTCTCGGCCACCGGGACCAGTCGGCGATCGGGTGTCCGGCCGGCAACTTCGAGCAATAGCTTGCTCCTGATCGCCTCCTTGAACTTTTCGCGATCCTTGATCGATAACACAAAGGAACCGGGACCTCCGATGACGCAGTCCTCGTAATAGAAATCGAGATTGTCGATATCCATGGTCGAATAGGACGGTTCTTTGACCATGATCGGCAGGCCGTTGATGACGATGCCCTTTTCCAGCGCCGCGCCGCGCGCGATGAGGACGGGGCCGCCATCATTGTTGGGGCCGTCGCCGGAAATATCGATGACCCGCCGCGAGCCCCGATAGGGGTCCTCATCGAACAGCGGCATCGCGAAATTGATCGCACCCGAGATCGAGGTGCGCGACGCCCGGCGGATCGGGGTCTTCATGATTTCGCTGGCCACGGCATCGGCGGTTTCCGGACCGTCGATCAACCGCCAGGGAATGATGATCTTCTGGTCGTTCCTTGCCGCCCATTCAAAATAGGTCACCGATATCCGGCCATTCGGAAGGCTCCGCAGCGCCTGCAGAAACTCCTTGGAGACTATCGCCTGCGCATAGCCCTCACGCTGGATCGCGAGTTCGTCCAGATCCATCGAATAGGAAACATCGACGGCGATGACGAGTTCGACGTCGACGGCCGCCGCGGCCGGCTTGTCCGCCGACGGCGAGCCCAATTGACCGGTCGAGTTCGGCGCAGCGATGCTGGCGACATCGCCGCCGGCCAGCATACCAGCGACAAGCACCGCCCCGATCGAGATATACCAGCGCATCAGCCAAGCTCCCGTCGTCAGTCAGGGAATGGTGGCACGCCAGCCGGCCTTCGGAAAGCAGGAACATGGCCGCGGCCTACACATTCAAGTTAGCCAAGCGCCTTAATTTTACCAAGGGCATGGCTCTGCCATCCGGCAGGCTTTCCGGCTTGCTCGGGAACGCGCGGGAAATCGGCCGCGCCAATGCCCGCCGGCGCAAGGAAGCCATCGCCAAACAGCCGGTTCCAGGGCAGGCCGGGAGACGGTATTGTTGTGGCTGCGATAACGTCAGGAGGTGCCGCCGCAATGATCGACGCCGTCACCAAGCCGAAAACCAAGGTCAAGCCGAAAACCGAACGGCCGCGCCTGCACAAGGTCATCCTCGTCAATGACGACTTCACGCCCCGCGAATTTGTCGTCACGGTCCTGAAAGCGGAATTCCGCATGAGCGAGGACCATGCCCACAAGGTCATGATCACGGCGCACCGACTTGGCGTCTGCGTGGTCGCGGTCTTCACCAAGGACGTCGCCGAGACCAAGGCGACGCGCGCGACCGACGCCGGCCGCGCCAAGGGCTACCCGCTGCTGTTCACCACCGAGCCGGAGGAATGAGACATGGATATCATGCCATCATCACCAATCAGGCTACCGGAAATGTCCCGGGAAATGACCGGCATTTCCCGCTTTCAGCGCGGACCGGGTTGATCCCGTCAACGACGACTTTACGCCCCGCGAATTCGTTGTTACGGTCCGGTTGCTAAAATTCCACCTCACCGAGGACCATGCGCCCCCCAGGGTCACGATCAACGCACGCCGGCGCGGCGTGGGGTTGGTTGCGGGTCTTCACCAGGAACATTTTTCGAGACCATGGCGACGGGCGCGAGCGGAACCGGCCGCGCCAGACGTCACCTGCGACTGTTCACCACCGAGCCTTTGGGAGAAACCAGGCCATGAAAAACGCGATCGCCGCCACCGCCACGCTGCTGCTGTTCTCGACGTCGGCGATGGCCGGCACCTTCGTCTACACCCCGGTGCATATCGCGCCCGTCATTCACGTCGCCCCCATGGTTCACGTCAATCCGGTGGTGCATGCCAATCCGGTCGTTAACGGCCACGCCTCCGTCCAGACGGTACCGAACGGCGGCCGGGTGGTTACGCATTCGCATCCAAAGGTGCTGCCCGTTGCGGTGTATACCGCCTCCGGAAATCCGAAAAAATGCGCGCAGAAATCCGGTTCGGAGTCTTGTGCCAAGAAGTGAGCGGCGGGTCTCACGCCGCCGGCGCCTCGTCCGGCAGGCCGTAGACGCGTTCGGCCCTGGCAAAGCCTGCGATCGGAAACTCGCCGAGATCAGTCCATTCGCAGGCGCAGTTTCCACTGAAATCCCCCGACGCAACGATGGTGCGATGGAGGCGGCCGGCGATCTTTTCCAGCCGCGCCGCCAGGTTGACGGCAGGGCCGATGCAGGTGAAATCGAGCCGGTTGCCGCCGCCGATATTGCCGTACAGAATCTTGCAGGTATCCAGCAGGTTCGAGGCCTTGCGGCCCAGACTGATGATTTCGATCACCCGCGCCAAGGGCGGCACCAGCGATCGCAAGGCCTGCAAATGCTCGTCGCTGAAGCCGCCCGGCTGCTGGGTGGTCCAGCTCGCGCCATTGATCAAGCCGTCGACAAAGCGGAGCGGCATGGCGATATAGTCGGTCACTCCTTCCGCGCGCATCTCGTCGAAGAACGGAAACCGCGCGCTCTCGGGATCGTCGAGGCGATAGCGGACCTCCTGCTCCTTCTCGTAGACAATCGCCAGCGGACTGCTTCTGAATGACGCCGCGTCCACAATGCCGAAGTCCACGCTGCTGACGACAACCTCGCTGCCCGGCCGCCAGATGAAATTCAGGCCGAACACATCGGGATGCAGGGTGCGGACGGAAACGCCGACGCGCCAGAGCGGCAAGCCGGCGATCAGCATCCGCTCGCAGCATTCCTTCATCATCTGGGCCGGGCCGGCCGCCGATCGCGCGCCATCGATCAGCCAGTCGATCAACTTCCGCAATTCGATCGCGTTCATGACAGGCACATTTGCCGCGCACGCGGCTGAAGGGTCAAGGCATACAAATGGTTTGCGTTTTCGCATGATCAAGGCAGAGTCCTTCGAAAGCGTGGACGCAGGAAAATGCCGGAGACGGAAACATCGGCCGAAGGCGGCCAGTTGCAGGGCGCGCTGGCGGCGGCCGATCCGGCCACGCTGCTGCTGGCGCTGGTGCAGTTGACCGGCGAGCGGCACTGGCTGGATGCCGCAAAGCCCTTCATCCGCGGGCCGATGAACTACCAGGAGTTCATGCCGGAGCAACTCCGGGCCCAGGTCCGCGACCGGCTCTGCCAGGTGCTCGCCGAGCGGGCGCGCCGCGGCCAAAACCCGCAGCGGCGGACGGACGACGCGCTGCTGCGCGAGATGATGGCGGTCGCGGCCGGCGAGCCGGTGCCCGACGACTATATCGCGATGATGCGCGAGGACCTCGCCGCGGACAGTTTGCAGGCGCGCAGCCTGAAATGGCGGAAGCCGCCGCAGCCGGCCGCGCTGGGGGACGCCGAGGTCGTCGTCATCGGCGCCGGCATGTCCGGTCTCTATGCCGGCATCCAGCTGCGCGAGGCCGGCATCCCCTTCGTCATGATCGAGAAGAACGCGGCGGTCGGCGGCACCTGGTATGAAAACATCTATCCCGGCTGCGGCGTCGACACCCCCAACCACTTTTATTCGTATGCCTTCGAGCCCAATCACGACTGGTCGCACTTCTTTGCCAAGCGCGACGAGCTGTGGAATTATTTTGAAGCGGTCGCGGACAAATACGATCTGCGAAAACACATCCGTTTTGCGACCGAAGTGGTCGATGCCGGATATGACGAAGCCAATGCTATCTGGCACATCACGGCGCAAAGCGCCGACGGCAACCAGCACCGGCTGACGGCGCGCGTCCTGGTCTCCGCCGTCGGCGTTTTGAACCGGCCGAAGCTGCCTGACATACCCGGGCTGAATTCGTTCGCCGGACCGGCCTTCCACACCGCGCAATGGGACCGCAGCTTCGACTGGCGCGGCAAGCGCGTCGCGATGATCGGCACCGGTGCCTCCGGCCATCAGGTCGGTCCCAGCATCGCGCCCGATGTCGCAAGGCTGACGATTTTTCAGCGTTCGCCGCACTGGGTCGTCCCCAATCCGAATTACCATGAGGGCGTCAGCGCAGGCAAAAAATGGGCGCTGGCGAATATTCCCTTTTATCTGCGCTGGTATCGCTTCCAATTGTTCTGGGCTTTTGCCGATGGCCTGCACGCCGCATTGCAGGTCGACCCCGACTGGCCCCATCCGCGGCGCTCGCTCAATGCGCTCAACGAAAAACACCGGCTGTTCATGGAAAAGCACATGCGCGGCGAGCTTTCGGACCGCCCCGAGCTGCTGGCAAAAGTCGTTCCGGACTATCCGGCCTATGGCAAACGCATCCTGATCGACAATCATTGGTTCCGGATGCTGAAACGTCAAAACGTCGATCTCGTCACCGACCCGATCGAGAGCATCGTGCCCGAGGGTGTCAGGACCAAAGACGGTCACCTCTGGCAGGCCGATGCGCTGGTGTTCGCCACCGGCTTCAAGGTCAGCAAGATGCTGCATCCGATGAAAATTGTCGGTCGCGACGGGTGCGAGCTGCATGAGGTCTGGGGTGCCGATGATGCCAAAGCCTATCTCGGTCTCACCGTGCCCGGCTTTCCGAATTTTTTCATCCTGACCGGCCCGAACACCGGCCTTGCGCATGGCGGCAACCAGATCTTCATGACCGAATGCGGCGTGCGCCACATGATGCTGGCCTTGCGCGAGATGCTGGAGGGCGGCCACCGCTCGATCGAATGCCGGCCCGAGGTCTACGAGCGCTACAACCGCGACGTCGACGCCCTGCATGCGCGCATGGTGTGGACCCACAAGGGCATGACCAACTGGTACCGCAACCCGCAAGGCCGCGTCTTCGCCATCACGCCGTGGCGGCTGGTCGAATACTGGAAGATGACGGCGGCGTTTCATGCCGGGGATTATGATATGAGGTAGGGCGCGTCCGCGCCGGCCGCGTCTGGTCGTGCCAAGGAGCCGTGCCCCCTGTAGGGGCCCTGACTCGTAACCAACTCGCGCAAATTCTTCGACGGAGGGATCATGTTCCGCTGCATCACGTGTCTGGTGTTTTTGATTTCCGCGCACGCGGCCGCGGCGCAAGATCAACGGCCTTCCGCTGTCTCGCCACCCTTTTTCGGCGGCGGCGCAATACCGTCGACTGATCTGCCGTCCGGGATCGGCAACTACTGCATTTATCAAAGCCTTATCTTCTCCGTTGGCTCGCCCATTTGTGTTGGCAAAACGAGTTTCGTATGCGCTCCGACCACAGACAAAATGGGCTTCAATCAGCGGGGATACTGGACGGCTAGGCCAAATGATCCTAACCTCCTCAGCACGCCTGTCTGCGAATAGAGCCTGCCTCGCTACACATG
>NZ_JBEKXH010000443.1:0-5382 GCF_049512235.1 Bradyrhizobium sp. | reverse complement strand
TTTCCGAAAACGCCGCGTCCCGGTCGGTTGCCGTCCGCTCCGGTCTTGCGGCGCCGGCCGGCCTCGGCAAGGGCGAGACTTCCGGCGCTGGCACCTTGCTCGCTTTCGCGACCGCGCCGGGCCAGGTCGCGCTCGATGGCGAGGGACTCGACAGTCCGTTCTCGACGGCGCTGGTCCGCCACCTCGGGACGCCGGGGCTTGAAGTCCAGCAAATGCTGACCCGCGTCCGCGCGGAAGTCGTGGCCTCGACCAAGGGAAAACAGGTCCCGTGGTCGAATTCCTCGCTGCTCGGCGAAATATACCTTGCAGGAAAACCTTAGGAGACTGGCGTGTCGTCCGCGCGCGGATTCCTGGACCGCAGATGGGAGACCTCGCGGGACCCGCTTCCGACGATCGCCTCAATGCGGCCCAGCACCTCATTTACGTTGCCTGGGCTGGCCGCGATGACGTCATTCCGGGGCGCGCGCTCAAGGGTCGGCATTGTCGACCCAAGACGCGTCCCGACTGGCGAGATATTCAGGTCCCCCCAGATGCGGTGGACGCGGCAGCGTTAGGTGTGCGGTGGGTCGCAGGGCGGATTGCTCTTTCGTGATATCGACGCTTGCGATGCTGCGCTCCCTCTCCCGCTCTTCCGCGGGGGAGGGTCGGGGTGGGGGAAGCTCCGGGCGAAAATCCATCGATCGGGTATCGCGGCCACACACTATTAATTAATACCGCCGATGCCGCGCCCCCACCCCGCCCTCCCCCGCGAAGAGCGGGAGAGGGAGCGAGAGGCCAATGCCCGTGGCCTGAACTGATAGGTTTCACGGAATCGGTCGTCTAGCGTTCGTCTGGCATCGAATTCGGCTGATCGCGGCCGCCCACGTCGATACCGACAATTCCGGTCATCCGGCCTTGCTGGCATGCCCCGCGGACTGCGCCCACGCCTATTTCGCTGCACTGCAACACGGAAAATGAGACTGACGCTCAAGTAACCGGGCATCCTCTTGGCCGGGCGATGCGCACTATCCGCCTTCCGCGAAAACGCGGGACCGCGTCGGAGCCTTTCAATCCGGTGTAAGGTATCCGCGCCACCAACGTCGACCAGAAACACGAATGGGAGGAATTCTATGTTGAAGGGCAGTTTGTGCCTTGCCGCGATGGCGAGCCTGTTTATGTCGGGCACCGCTTTCGCTCAGGAGAAGATCAAAGTTGGTGTCACGGCGACCTTGGAGGGCACCTACACGGTGCTCGGCGAGGACGGCATCCGCGGCTTTCAGACCGCCTTGAAGAAATTCGGCACCAATGTTGGCGACAAGCAACTCGAATTTGTGATCGCCTCGACCGACGCGACGCCCGACTCCGCAGTGCGCGCGGTTCGCAAGCTGATCGAGCAGGACAAGGTGCAGATCCTGCTTTCGCCGCTGTCCGGCGACGAAGGAATCGCGGTCAAGAATTTCGCCAAGACGCACCCGGAATTGGCGTTCGTCAACGCCGCATCGGGGGCGCAGGAAACCACCTATGTCGATCCGGCGCCGAACTTCTTCCGCTACAATATGGACGGTGCCCAGTGGCAGGTCGGCCTGGGCAAATACGCCTATGAAACCAAAGGCTATCGCAAGATCGCCACGGTGGGCGAGGACTATTCCTTCATCTACACCCAGGTGTTCGGGCTCGTGCTCGAATTCTGCGGCGCCGGCGGTCAGATCACCAGTCGGCAATGGGTGCCGCTCGGAACCAAGGATTTCGCCTCGGTCATCGCCGCGCTGCCCGACGACGTCGACGCGATTTATCTGGGACTTGGCGGCGCGGACGCCGTCAACTTCCTCAATCAATACCAGCAGGCCGGTGGCAAGGCGCATCTGCTCGGCGGCTCGATCATGGTCGACCAGACCATCCTGTCGGCCAAGGGCAACGCCAAGAACGCGCTGATCGGCACGGTCGCCGCCAGCGGCCAGGCCGATACCTGGGAAGATCCGGGTTGGCAGGCCTTCGTGAAAGACTATCAGGCCGCTTTCCCGCCGGAGAAGCGCTTCCCGAGCCCGTCTTTGCTGGCCACCAATTATTATGACTCGACGATGGCGTTGATTCTCTCGCTCCGGAAGGTCAACGGCGACCTCAGCGACAATCAGTCCAAGTTGAAGGCCGCGTTGGCCTCAATCGAGATCGATGCGCCCAACGGGAAAATCAAGCTCGACTCCAACCGTCAGGCGATCGGTACCAATTTCGTCACCGAAGTCGTCGACGACGGCAAGGGCGCCCTGTTCAGCAAGGTCGTCAAGGTCATACCGAACGTGAACCAGACGCTGGGCTACGATCCGGCGGTATTCGCCAAGATAGGCCTGCCCGGCCGCACGGTTCCCGAGTGCAAGAAGTACTGAAAACAGACCACGCGGCCGGCCCCCACCCGGGGCCGGCCATCGTTTCCGTTGCTCAAGCCCTCACTTCGGTGCGGGCAACGAACGTGTGCTTGCATTCTTCGCGGGAATGATGAACCTTATCAATAACAATAAGGCACACATCGCGGGAGGAATGCATGAGCCGGGCTGTTGCCGTCTTTCACGGCCATTTTGGCCGCGCGACGGTCTACCAGCTCAACCGTCCCTTCAACGTTCACGCGCACCGCGAGGGACATCTGATCTTTCATATCGGCGGCACGCCAGGCTGCGTGGAAGTGCTCGATCGGCCCAATCCCGTCCGCGAAGATACGGTGGTCGCGGTCAATCCGTGGGAACCGCACAATTTCCTGCCGAAAGATTTGGCAGACGGAGCGCTGTTCCTCGTGCTCTACGTCAATGCCGAGTGGTTCGCGGGCGTCCGTGGCCTGCGTTTCGGCTGCACGAAATTCGAGCGCACCGCTACATTGGACCGGAATATCCGGCGGGCGGCTTCCATGGTTTGCGGTGCTCCCTCGCTCAATGGTCTCGACGGGGAGTTGCGGAGCCTGATCGCCGCTTGCCACGAAGAGAGCTGGCGTCAGGCGGACGTTTCGCCGGACGCTCCTGCCGGCGCCGAAATCACCGACTTTCGCGTGCGCAAGTCGATCAAGCTCTTGGCCGACAACGTCGGGGCCGAGATCGAGCTCGACGCAATCGCGCGCGAATCAGGGCTTTCGCGTCCCCATTTCTACAAGCTGTTCCGCACCCAGACCGGCGTCACCCCGCACCTCTACGTCAACACGCTGCTGATGGAAAAAGCGCTGGACCACCTGGTGGCGACCGAAGTGTCGATCGCCGACATCGGCTTCGAGCTTGGCTTCTCGTCGCAGAGCGGCTTTACGCACTTCTTCGCCGCCAATGTCGGCATGGCCCCAACGGACTATCGGCGCGCCGCCAAGGTGCTCCGGGCCTGAACCCGGCAACCTGCACGCGGAAGATACTGGCGATCAAGTCGAGGCCGCATCAGACCGATATCATGGCCTGGGTCGCTGATGGCAAACTGCCGTCGCCCCTTCGGAGGACAAGAGCAGAGATGGCGTCGCGTGTTTCAGTCCATCGTCACAAATCGGCCGGCGCGGGCCGGCAGGTTGCTTGCGTCCGGACCGCGACAGGGCATGGGGGGCGCTCATGATAAAGTTCATCGAGCGCCATCCGCTGTGGGCCTTTGTCGTCCTGATCGCGATTGCGGCGGCGCTGTGGCTGGTTTTCGCGACCTGGCCGCCGGCTCTGGAGGACAGCTTCGGCAGGAAGAAGGTGTTCCTCAGCGCGGTTTTCAACGGCATCACGCTCGGCGGCCTGTATTTCCTGGTGGCGAGCGGCTTCACGCTCATCTTCGGCCTGATGCGCAACGTCAATCTCGCGCACGGCTCGCTCTATCTGTTCGGCGGCTATATCGGCTACGCGGTGAGCGTCGCGACCGGATCCTGGATGCTGAGCTTCGTCGCCGCTTTCGTCGTGGTCGCGCTGGTCGGCGTCGCCATGCAGATCCTCGTGTTTCGTCGCATAGAAGGTCAGGACCTGCGCCAGACCATGGTGACGATCGGGCTGTCGATCGTATTTGCCGACCTGATGCTGTGGGCCTTCGGCGGCGATTTCTACCAGATCCAGACGCCGAGCGCGCTGGTCGGCCCGATCGAATTGCCGTTCGTCACCGCCGTCAAGTCCTCGGGCGAGGCGGTCTACTTGCAATACCCGATGGTGCGCCTGGTCATCTTCGCAGCCTCGGTCGTCATCGGCATCGCCATGTGGCTCGGCCTCAATCGCACGCGCATCGGCATGATCGTGCGCGCAGGCGTCGATGATCGCGACATTCTGGCGGCGATGGGCGTGCGCATTCAGCTGGTGTTCGTCCTGGTCTTCGCCCTCGGCGCCGGTCTCGCCGGCATCGCCGGCGTCGTCGGCGCCACGTTTCAGTCGATCTCGCCCGGCGAAGACATCCGTTTCCTGCTCGCCTCGCTGGTCGTCGTCATCATCGGCGGCATGGGATCGATCCCCGGAGCTGCGCTCGGCGCGCTCATCGTCGGCCTCGCCGAGCAGCTCGGCTCGGTCTACATTCCGACCTACGCCATCGTTGTGACGTTTCTGATCATGGTGCTCGTGCTGGCCATCAGGCCGCAGGGCTTGCTGGCGGGGCGCTAGCGATGTCGGTGACGCAGGACGCGCGACTTCAGCCCGAGCCGGCCGCGGCGGCGGCGATGAGCGGTCTTGCCGGCGCGGATTTCGGTAACCCCGTCGCCTGGGTCATAGCCTTCGTCCTGATCGTCATGCCTCTCATCGCCAACGGCTTTTTCCTGGTGGAGATTTTCGGCACCACGCTTATTCTCGGCGTCGTCGCGCTGAGCCTGATGTTTCTGGCCGGCTACGGCGGCATGGTCAGCCTGATGCAGCTGACGATCGCGGGCTTTGCCGGCTACATGACGGCGGTGCTCGGCGCCAGCGGCAACGCCAACATCAGCCTCGGATGGCCATGGTGGCTCGCGACACCGGTGGCGCTTGCTTTGGCGACATTGTTCGGCACCATCGGCGGGGCGCTCGCGGTACGCACCGAGGGCATCTATACGATCATGATCACGCTGGCGATTGCATCGGCCTTCTACTACTTCACCAACCAGAACTGGGTCATTTTCAACGGCCACACCGGCATCAACAGTGTCGTCACGCCGCATTTCTGGGGCGTCGACTGGCGCGCGGATGTCCCGTTCTATTATGTGGTACTCGCAGTGGCGGCACTTTGCTTCGGCGCGGTCAGTTATCTCTCGCGGGCGCCGTTCGGGCTGGCATTGCAAGGCGTGCGCGACAATCCCCGCCGCATGGCGGCGCTCGGGTTCAACGTCAACGCGCACCGCGTCGCCGCCTATGCATTCGCCTCGTTTTTGGCCGCACTCGGGGGTGTCTTGCAGGTCTGGAACTACCGTCAGATCTCGCCGGGTTCGGTCGGGGTCGAACGGGCGATCGACATTCTCAT